>JAJFIL010000282.1 GCA_021774965.1 Alphaproteobacteria bacterium | reverse complement strand
AATGCGGGTTTCAGGCCGCATGACCGCGCCGACAACTTCGGTGACAGCAATATTCGAGGCGGTTAGGCCGTCGAGTAAATCATTGGACGCGGTCACGACTGCATCGATATCATCATAGCTCAGGTGTGCATCTTCAAGTGCTGCCTCAACAACTTCCAAAACTATTTCAGGGATGGAACGTTGGTCTTCCGGCATGGGCCGGGGGCAGGCAACGCCTGCTATTACGACGGTATGGGCACTGGGGTCTGCCATGATGCGCCCTACCCGGTTAGCCCGTTGGATTTGGCGATGATGCCGCGCATGGTCTCGCTGGTGCCTGCGCCAATGGTAAAGCCCATGACATCACGATAGAGCCGCGCCATAGGGGTTTCGTCCATCAGGACCATGCCGCCATAGATCTGCGCACATTCGTGGGCCACGTGCCGCGCCATTTCTGTTGCGAACAGCTTGGCCATGGAAATTTCGGAATTGGCGGGCTCCCCGCGCACGTAAAGATCGATTGCCTTCTCGGTAAGAGCCTCAGCCGCCGCAACATTGGTCATCGCATCGGCGAGCCGGTGCTGCCATACTTGAAAGCCGAGCAGAGGCTTGCCAAAGGCTTTTCGGTCATGACCCCATTCCCGTGCCCCTTCGAGCATGAGCTTCATCTGCGAACAGGCAATAAGCGCAAGCACCAGGCGTTCGCCCTCAAAGCCTTGCATGATGTAGGTAAAGCCCACACCCTCTTCACCCACAAGGTTTTCTGCGGGCACCCGAACATCATCGAAGTGCAACTCCGCCGTATCAGACGAGTGGATGGCAATCTTCTTGAGCCGTTTCCGCGTGAGGCCCGGTGTATCCGTTGGAACGACAATAAGAGAGATCCCGCCGTAGCCTTCCCCACTGGTACGGACAGCAGTGGTGACATAGTCCGATATTGTTCCGTTGGTGATGAAAACTTTTGATCCATTGATCACATAATCATCACCATCGCGAACCGCGTTGGTTCGAATGGCGGCGACATCGCTGCCGGCCCCTGGCTCAGTAACCCCCAGGGAGCCGACAAGCTCACCCTTTACAGCGCGCGCAACGAACCTTTCCCCAAGAGCCTTTGACCCGCAGCGCTCGACAACCTTGGTGGCAAACTCCGCATGCGCCATGATGGCAACGGGAACGCCCACGGACCCGCATCGCATCATCTCCTGCAACAAGATCGCGGTGTACTGGAAATCCAGACCCGCACCGCCGTATTCCTCAGAAATGCGCACGCCAAGATAGCCCAACGCCCCCATTTTCGCAAAAATCTCACGGGGAACCTCACCATCTTTCTCCCACTGATGCGCATTGGGAGTGATCTCGCTGGCGACGAAACTCGCAACGGAGCGGCGGAATATCTCGTGTTCTTCGGAAAGATTGGGTGCCATGGCGTAACCCCGCGGGCGATGAGTGAGTTTGCAATCTATTGTGACGCACTCAACAGAACCACAGGCGTAATAATGAGTCAAGTTTCACTCAGTGACTGAGTAATACTCAGCGCTGTGAACCAAGGGATGGTTCAAGCCGCAAATATGTCAGGCCGACGGTGGCCCCAGGGGTGTGCTTCCTCAAGCTGACTTGCGAGACGGATCAATGTTGCCTCGTCGCCATAGGGCGCCACGAATTGGGTTCCGATGGGGCCGCCGTTACTGCGCCAGACAACGGGCACAGAAATAGCGGGCATGCCGGTGACATTGAAAAGTGCCGTAAACGTCATGGTTGGGGAGATACGTTCTTCGAAGACCGAGCGATCCTCAAGCATGGTATCGAGCAGGCCAAGCTCTCTGTCTGCACAAGCCATGGTCGGTGTGAGGATCAGGTCAATCCCACCGAACAGGGACGCAACCTGACGTGAGACCAAATTCATGTGAGATTGGCAGTTGATGTAATCTTCAGCGGATATGGCCTTTCCGCTTTCCCACATCTGAAGGGTGTTGATCTCAATCTCGTCTTCGCCAACGGGCTTGCCGCGCATCATGCCCAACATGCCAAGTGCTTGCGCCATGTTGGCTGCAATCACCCGCTCTGTCGTGGGCCAGAAAACCTCCGTGTCATGAACAGGTTCAATGGGAATGATCTCGTGCCCCAACCCTTCACAGAGCTTTGCAGCATAACGGACCGCAACAAGGCACTCTTCATCCACGTCTATGCCGGTAAAGGATGTCTCGCACAGACCGATCTTCAATTTGCCCGGATCCCGGCCAACCTCATCAAGGAAAGGGCGTGGATTGGGCGGAGCCGTATAAGGATCCCCTGGCTCTTCGCCTGCAATGATATCCAAAAACGCGGCATTGTCGCGAACCGTGCGGGACACCGCGTTGGCATACCCCATGCCGGACCAGCCATCTCCTGCCGCCGGGCCAAAGGATACACGCCCGCGCGAAGGTTTAAGCCCTACAAGGCCGCAGGAAGCTGCAGGAATGCGGATAGACCCGCCGCCATCGGTGGCATGGGCAACCGGCACGATGCCTGCCGCGACCGCTGCCGCCGCACCGCCACTGGAGCCGCCTGTGCTCAAGCCATCATTCCAGGGGTTTTTCGCCGCTCCGTAGAACTGGCCTTCCGTAGACGTATTAATGCCAAACTCCGGGCTGTTGGTCATGCCGGCGATGGTGGTGCCGGCTTCCTTCAGACGCCGCGTTACCGCCGAATCAAAAGGCGAGATGATCCCCGCTGTGGATTTACTCGAGGCCGTAAGCGGAGCACCTTCACAGGCTGAGAACAGTGCCTTGAGATAGATCGGAACCCCTGCAAGAGGCGAGGCAGGCGCATCATCGTTGGTCCATTTCCCGGACAGGCAGTCAGCAGCAACACCATCCAGATTTTCCACAACAGCATTGATCTTGCCGTTGACGGCTTCTACCCGGGCAACTGTCTGATCATAAAGTTCCTGAGCGGTCATCTCTCCTTTACGGATCAGGGCGCCAAGCGCCACACCGTCCAATTGATCTTGTTCCTGTGACATGGGCCTGACCTCTCTTTAGCGGCAATTGGCGGCAGATAGCTTGCGGCAACAGACGCTCGCAAGCTCAGGTCAAACTGGTTGCGCAGCGATTGTTGAGTGTTACTCAGAACTCGTATATTACTTGACGCGAGGGAAATGACAAGGCAAACCTGCTCCGGTTACAGACTTGCCCGATCAGGATGGAGAACATCGCACCCATGGACCAATATGTCGAAAGAGCGCGGGCGAAATTCCGGAAAGAGAATATTTCACCTAAATATTCAGGTCAATTGCATCTGACGCTGACTCTCATTGTGACATTGGGGATCATCACCGCATCCCTGTGGTTCTTGCAAGGGCCGACGTGGGTTGAGTGGCTGACTGTTCCGATAACCTTTACCTATGCCAACCTGTCGGAATATCTGGGCCACAAAGGGCCCATGCACCATCCAACAAAACTTTTGGCCCTGATCTATCGCCGCCATTCCATCGAACATCATTCGTTCTTCACAGATACGGAAGATACAATCGAATCGCCGGACGATTTCAAGGCGGTCCTGTTTCCGTCCATCATGCTGCTGTTCTTCTTTGGGGCGTTTGCAACGCCAGTCGCGATCCTCATCTACTTTCTATTGAGTTTGAATATCGCGCTTTTGTTTGTCTTTACATCGACAAGCTATTTTTTGATCTATGAGCTGCTGCACTTGTCCTATCACCTCGACAAGAGCTCCTGGATCGCCCGTCTGCCGTTCATGGCGCAGCTTCGGCATCACCATACGGTGCATCACAATCGCGAATTGATGGCGAACTATAACTTCAACATCACATTTCCAATCTGCGATACGATCTTTGGGACGACCTACAAGCCAAAAGACTAACCCGCCACCAATTTAACGTGCCAATTGATTGGCTTTTGAAATCGCACTACACTCCCCGTACCTGTAGTGACTACAGGGTAAGGGAGGTCGATATGAAAAAGCCAACCCCGTCCCATTTGGATTACAGCCGAGGCCAGCTTGCCGCGGCGGTGGATTGTGGCCCGGAAACCATCCGATATTACGAACAAATTGGACTGTTACCGGAACCGCGCCGAACCGCCAATGGATACCGTATCTATGGCGACGATACGAGGAAGCGGCTCAGCTTTGTGCTCAGGCTGCGCGGTCTTGGATTTACGATTGAAGAGATCGAGAACGTTTGCGCCCTCCTCGACAATAACACCTACACCTGCGGTGACATTCATAACGTCGCCCTTGAACATCTTGAAGCCGTGCGCACCAAGATACGCGAGCTACAAAAAATGCAGCGGCAACTGAAATCCCTCGTTGGTTTGTGCGGTCAGGGCGAGCTTCCAGATTGTCCCATCATCGATACGCTTTACATCTAGGTGCCTTGACCCTGTAGCCCCTACAGGCTTCATGCTGCCGGTGAGTCAATATGAAACGAGGCGAGACATGACTGACCAACAGACAGCCCAGCAGACAGCAAAGGATATGGTGCGCCAGCCTTTGCCCTTTTCTCTTGCGTGGGGGATACCTATTGCGATTCTGGTCTCTATGAATTTCACCCGCGGCGTGTTGCCGGATGCGGCAATTATCCTAATCATAGCCGGAACGTTTCTCTGGATGGGTTCTGCCTGCGTTTTAAACGCGCGGCGCTGCGGCCGACTGCATTGTTTTATCTCCGGGCCTATATTTCTGATCGGGGCCGTTGGCACGCTGCTAACCGGTTTTAATGTGGTGACCATCCCCTTTTTGGGGGTCAACGAGTTTATCTCAGGAACTGTGGTTCTGGCTCTTTTGACGTTTGTTCCAGAGTGGATATGGGGCATGTATGCAAGACGGTAATTCAGCAAGTGACAACAACTCAGATGCCCGTGAACCAAGTGTCGTGTTGCGCTCAACACTTGTTTGCCCTGAATGTGGTCATCAAGAAACCGAAACCATGCCAACCGATGCCTGCCAGTATTTCTATGACTGCAAAGGCTGTGGAGCGGTGTTAAAACCTTTGGCTGGCGATTGCTGCGTCTTTTGTTCCTATGCAGATGTGCCCTGCCCACCTATTCAGGAAGGGAATTGCTGCATCTGAGGGTCTGACAAAGGCAAGGACAATCTTGCCGAATTCTTCGACCAAAAGTTTTGGGCCACCCATTGAGCAATATTCAACCTTGTGGGCCGGCTGCGCTTACAAAAAAGGCGTGAGCAGCCGCAAAGCCACTCACGCCTTCTTAAACTGATAGGCTAATCGACTTAGTCGACTAGGCCTTGCCATACAGGCCAGCAGTTGTTGCCGGAAAGGGAGCCATACAGGTTAGCCTGTGCGTCCTTCCAATCGGAACCATCTGCCGTTGCTTCATAATCGTCGGCGCCTGTGCACCAGACATAGAACTGATGAGTGCCGGACATTTCCATGCCTTCAACACTGGAATCCAGTGCAGCGGCTGATCCAGCCACCAACAACATGGCTGCGCCTGCAGCAATCCCCATCAAACCGGTATTCAACTTTGCCATTTAACTCTCCTATACTCCCTACCGGGCCGATCCTCCGGTATAATTGGCGGCTTACTGCGACATTCGGTTAAGTCGCGCCGCTGCACCCGCCATTACAAAGGATCCGGCCGGTTTCATCCCCAGCACAGATTCACACGATTCTTACCATGAACGGCCCCAATCGCAAGGGATGATGCGCGTTCAGTTAACGAAAAGGCCCTCGAAATATGGCAAAAATGGGCGCTTTTGGGTACTAATCGTTCAAATTACCGAGAGGTTTGTTGCTGCAGTGCCACAGGCGATCAACTGCGAATGTCGGCCTGTATTGTCTCGCCGGTGGCGCGCACCACATCGCGTACAAGCGCGCAAACCGAAGTTAACGCTGCGTCATCTGTGGATCGAATCACCAGGCTAGCCCCTGACTTGCCATCCCGCAGGAAGGGGTAAGAGCCGATGCGCACGTCGGGATGATCTTCCTGAATCTTGCGTAATCCAGGTGCTACGTGACTTTCTGCGATAAAAGCGCTGATCGTGTGGGTCAAAAGCACCTTTCCGCCGGAAAGCTTCTCCAAAAGCCCATCCATCATCACTTCCACAAGAATCGGAATGCCCGCCATCACATGAACATTTCCGAGCCGGAAGCCCGGAGCCTTTGAAACTGGATTGTCGATGAGCTCCGCACCATCGGGAATACGGGCCATCCGCATACGGGGCTCGTTCAGCTCCCCCGGTTTGTGTTGGTAGTGCGCTTCCAGGATGGCCAGAGCATCTTCCCGCACATCAATGGGGACCCCGAAGGCCTTGGCGATACAGTCCGCTGTGATGTCATCGTGAGTGGGGCCGATGCCGCCGGTGGTAAAGACATAAGTATAAGCCGCCCGCAGCGTGTTCACCGCCTCAACGATTGCCGCCTCATCATCGGAGACAATGCATGCTTCGATCACCTCAATGCCAATGCTGCCAAGCTTGAGCGCGATGCAGGCAAGATTTGCGTCCTTGGTTCGGCCCGAGAGAATCTCGTCGCCGATGATCAGAACAGCTGCGGTGGGTTGATCGGTCATGCCTTTGAGGTAAGCCCCATCCGCTTGTCTGTCCAGTCTCATATCTATAGGTTCCAGCCCTATGGAACTCCCTCCCCTCATCACTGGCACCTTGATCAAGCGCTACAAGCGTTTCCTCGCGGACATAAAACTCGACAGCGGCGAGGAGATCACCGCCCATTGCGCCAACCCGGGCTCCATGATGGGTCTGTCTGAGCCTGGTCGCAAAGTCTGGCTCTCGACCTCTGACAACCCCAAACGCAAGCTCAAACATTCCTGGGAGTTGTTGCAAGTCGCTGATGCCATGGTCGGCATCAACACCATGCATCCTAACAAACTGGTGGAAGAGGCCATTCGCGAGGACAAGATCAAGGAGCTTTGCGGATACGCCTCCCTGCGCCGGGAAGTGAAATATGGCAAGAACAGCCGCATTGATATCTTGCTGGAAGACGGCGGCGATGAGCGTCCGTGTTATGTGGAAGTCAAGAATGTCCACCTGAGCCGCACCCCGCCTTTGGCCGAATTTCCTGACAGCGTCACAGCCCGCGGCACCAAGCATTTGGTGGAGTTGGGTGATATGGTCGAGCAAGGCGCGCGTGCGGTCATGATGTACCTGGTCCAGCGTACCGATTGCGAAAGCTTTTCCCTTGCCCGCGATATTGACCCCAAATACGCAGAAAACTTCGATTTAGCGATGAAACGAGGGGTTGAGGTGCTGGTCTACGGATGCGACATTAGCCCTAAATTCATAAGAGTGACCGACGCTCTAAAACTTAACCTCTAAAGCTTGACCTTTAGGGGCCTAATGCGGGAATCGAAATCCCAAAACTTCGAGGCAGGAACTGGAGTTTATGAGTTACATCGAAGACATGGAAGCAGGGGAAGATCCCACGGGGCTGGTGCGCATTCACAAGCCGGAAGATTTCGAAGGCATGCGCAAGGCTGGACAGGTTTCTGCCCGCGCGCTGGATATGCTGGCCTCGGAAGTTAAACCCGGCGTCACCACGCAGCGCATCGATGATCTTGTCTATGAGTTCACCATGGACAATGACGCCCTGCCCGCCACGGTGTTTTACAAAGGCTATTCCAAGACCTGCTGCACATCGATCAATCACGTGGTCTGTCACGGCATTCCCGGCGACCGGGTTCTAAAAGATGGCGACATTCTCAACATTGATGTCACGTCAATTGTTGATGGATGGCATGGGGACACAAGCCGCATGTATTGGGCGGGCGAGCCAAAAGTAAAAGCGCGCCGCCTGACGGATGTTACTTTCGAATGTCTCTGGAAAGGCATTGAAGTCATCAAGCCCGGCGCCACCACTGGCGATATCGGCGCTGCCATTCAGGCGCATGCGGAAAGCCAACGTTGTTCCGTCGTCAAGGATTTTTGCGGCCATGGTTTGGGCCGCGTGTTTCATGAGCCGCCAAATATCCTTCACTATGGCCGAGCCGGTGACGGCACTGTGCTGCGCGAAGGCATGTTCTTTACCGTGGAGCCCATGATCAATCTGGGCAAGTGGCAGGTCAAATTGCTCAACGATGGCTGGACAGCGGTGACGAAAGACAAATCCTTGTCCGCCCAGTTCGAACATTCCCTTGGGGTGACAGCAGACGGTGTTGAGGTCTTTACCAAATCACCAGCAGGCCTCGACCGCCCGCCTTATTCGTCCTAGAGGGATTTTAATTTGGCGGATGACAAGCCCCACTATGCGGGACACCGCCAGCGCCTCCGGGATCGTTTTTTGAAAGCAGGCTCTGACGGGCTGCAAGATTATGAACTTCTGGAACTTGTTCTCTTCCGCGCCATCCCGCGGCGCGATGTCAAACCCCTTGCAAAATCCTTGATCGATCAATTTGGCAGTTTCGGCGAAGTCGTCAGTGCACCCATCGAACGCTTGCGTGAATTTGACGGCCTCGGCGAAGGCGCTGTTGCTGAATTGAAAATCGTTCAAGCTGCCTCTTTAAAACTTTCACAAGCACGCATTCTCAATCGCCCGGTCTTGCGGTCCTGGGCAAAGGTGATCGAGTATTGCACCGCCTCCATGGCTTACGGCGACACAGAGCAATTCCGCGTGCTGTTCATGGATCACAAAAACTCTCTTGTGGCGGACGAGTTACAGCAAAAGGGCACGGTGAACCACACCCCGGTCTATCCCCGCGAGGTGGTCAAGCGAGCTCTGGATCTGGGCGCCTCGGGCATCGTGCTGGTGCATAATCACCCCAGCGGCGACCCCACCCCGTCCCGCGCCGATATCGAAATGACCAAGGAAATTGAGGGCGCTGCTAAAGCATTGAAAATTCAGCTTATTGATCACCTGATCATTGGCCGCGGCACCCATGTCAGCTTTCGTCAAGCAGAATTGATCTAGCCCTGCCTTCCGGCTGGGCCTGCCCCTAAAGAAGGCCTTGGCCTTACCCCAAACCATCACTATGCTCCCGCGCGGGGCACAGATTGCCTGCCGGGATTTCACCCAAGTGAGGCAAAGGCGGGCCAAGGGAGGAATATTATGAAGGGTCATGTTTTTGGCGCCGTTCTGGCAGCCATGATGACTGTTGTGGGCGCAAGCTCAGCATTGGCTCAAGGCGAAGAAAACGTGCTGCGCTGGGCCAGCCGGGGGGATGCCCTTACATTTGACCCTCATGGGCAAAACGAGACCCCCACCATCACCGCCCTTACGCAAGTTTATGAGCCCCTGGTTTCTCGCGATGCGGAACTGGTCCTGTTGCCTAAACTGGCCAGTTCCTGGGAACTGGTTGACCCGCTCATATGGGAATTTCGGTTACGCGAAGGGGTTACTTTCCACGATGGCACGCCATTTACCGGCGATGATGTGGCCTTTTCCATTGAGCGGGCCCAAGGCGAGACATCCGATTTCCGCCCTTTGATTGATACGGTCACAGAAGTAGAGATTGTTTCCGATCATGTGGTGCGGCTTCATACCTCCGTGCCCACACCTTTGCTGGTCAATAACCTGACCGATGTCTTCATTCTCAACCGTGATTGGGCGGAAGAGCACAGTGTTGAGACCGCTCAGGACTTCAGCGCAGGCGATGAAAACTATGCCGTGCGCCATGGCATGGGCACCGGCCCGTTCATCCTGGAACTACGGGAGCCTGACATCAGAACCGTCATGGTACGGAATGATAATTGGTGGGGTCTAGAAGTATTTGAGCCGCACAATATCGACCGCATTGTTTATACACCCATTTCCAATGACGCCACCCGCATTGCAGCGCTTCTTTCCGGTGAGGTTGATTTCGTTCTGGACCCACCATTGCAAGATCTGCGTCGCATCTCTGGCGCACCTGGACTGAATGTTCAGCAAACGGCTCAAGTGCGCACCATCTTCTTTGGCCTCAATCAGGGTGATGATGAGCTGGAATCCTCCAATATTCGCGGAAGCAACCCTTTCGCAGATGTGCGGGTTCGCCAGGCGGTTTATCAAGCCATCAACATTGATGCGATCCAGAGCCGCATCATGCGCGGGCTCTCCGAGCCTGCCGGGGTGATCATCTCACCTCCCATCAATGGCTATACCGAAGAGCTGGACACCCGGCCCGCCTTTGACCCTGAAGCGTCCCGTGCCTTGCTTACGGAAGCAGGCTATCCCGATGGCTTTGAAGTCACCCTGGATTGTCCCAATAACCGGTATGTGAATGACGAATCGATTTGTCAGGCAACCGTGAGCATGCTGGCCCGTATCGGCATCGATGTAACGCTGGATGCACAGCCCAAGTCGCTGCATTTCCCAAAGATCGACAATCGAGAAACAGATTTCTACATGCAAGGCTGGGGCGTGCCGACACTGGACAGTGAGTATGTGTTTCAGTTCCTCTATCACTCCAACCGGCCGAACAATGGCACCGGCTATGACAATCCGGCTCTGGATGATCTGACCAACCAGATCAGTCAGGAGCTGGACGTGGGTGTGCGCAATGAGTTGATTGCGCAGGCATGGGCCATTGCTACCGAAGATTTGGTCTTCATCCCCCTTCATCACCAGGTGATTGTCTGGGCCATGCGTGATAGGTTCAGCCAGCCGGTTGTTTCCAATAACACACCACAGTTTTATATGGGCCGGTTCGTCGAAGAGTAAGAAGCAGCGCTAGGCAAGGCAATCAGGGGGCGGACAGAGTTTTGGGCATACTCATTCTCAATCGGTTATTTCAGGCCGCAATGGTCATGCTGGTGGTCGCCATGGCTGCTTTCATGCTGTCGAACTTTGTGGGCGACCCCATCTCCAACATGGTGGGCCAAGAAGCCACCCTGGAAGACCGGGAGCGCTTGCGCGAAGATCTGGGCCTTAATGATCCGGTGCCGGTGCAATTCTATAATTTCGTCATCAATGCCTCGCGCGGTGACTTTGGTATCTCCTATCGCCTCCAGCGCCCCGTCTCAGACTTACTTGCCGAGCGCTTGCCCGCCACATTGGAGCTGGTGGCCGTATCTGCCCTCTTTGCGCTTTCCTTTGGAATACCGCTTGGCATTCTGACCGCGCTTTATCGCAATGCCTGGTTCTCGCGATTGATTCTGACCGTCTCGCTGGCAGGTGTTTCCCTGCCAACGTTCGTGCTAGGCATATTGTTGATCTTTGTCTTCGCCGTCACCCTGAATTGGCTGCCCTCGTTCGGTCGAGGTGAGGTGGTGGACTTGGGCGGCTGGACCACTGGCCTTGTGACCATCGCGGGGCTGAAAGCCATCATCATGCCGGCGGTCACCTTGGGGCTCTATCAGCTCACATTGATCCTCAGGTTGGTTCGCGCGGAAATGTTGGAAGTTCTGCGTACCGACTACATCAAGTTTGCCCGCGCGCGAGGGCTCACAAACCGCGCCATCAACTTTGGCCATGCGCTGAAGAACACACTGATCCCGGTGATCACCATCACGGGTCTCAACATCGGTGGGTTGATCGCATTCTCTATTGTTACTGAAACAGTCTTCCAGTGGCCGGGCATGGGACTGTTGTTCATTCAAGCCGTCCAGTTCGCCGACGTACCCGTCATGTCCGCCTATCTGGTGCTCGCCAGTTTGATTTTCGTGGTCACAAACCTGATCGTCGATATTCTTTATGTGGTGGTTGACCCCCGCCTGCGCACCGAGCGCACAGTATCGGCGAGGGCATAAGCGATATGACCGATCAAACTGTACAGCCTATGAAGCTCAGCGTCGGTCGCCGCATGCGCGATGCCATATCCCGTGGACTGCAAAGCGACCTTCTGTATTCCTTTGTGCGTCAGCCGGTTGTGGTGATCGCGTTCTTGATCACAATGGCGTTCATCATCGCAGCGACATTCGCCACGTGGGTAGCGCCCCACAATCCGTTTGATCCGGGCTCGCTCTCTCTCATGGATGCCTTCCTGCCCCCTGCCTGGGTCGAAGGCGGTGAGCCCCAATTCCTTTTGGGAACGGACAATCAGGGCCGCGGTATTTTCTCCACCATCATCTATGGCGCGCGCATCTCGCTGATTGTGGGTTTTGCCGCTGTGGTGTTTTCCATCGCCCTTGGCGTTCTTGTGGGTCTGATCAGCGGCTTCGTCGGCGGCTGGTTTGATGCGCTGCTCATGCGCTTTGCGGACATTCAGCTGACCATTCCAGGATTGTTGATCGCGCTGCTGGTAGACGGTATCGCACGCTCCATGCTGCCTTCGGGCATGCGGGAGGAGATCGCCATCTATGTGGTGATCTTTGCCATCGGCATCTCCAACTGGCCGCAGTACGCCCGTGTCGCGCGTTCGGGGGCCATGTCGGAGAAGGTCAAAGACTATGTGGCCTCTGCCCGCATTATCGGCACTCCCAGCTGGATCATCCTTCTGCGCCACGTGCTGCCCAACATCCTTGGGCCCGTCCTAGTGTTGGGCACCATCGGTCTGGCCTTGGCGATTACCTCCGAAGCCACGCTTTCGTTCCTAGGTGTCGGCGTGCCGCCCACGACCCCATCGCTTGGCACCTTGATTCGCATCGGCAATGATTTCCTTTTCTCCGGTGAGTGGTGGATTACCTTGTTCCCTTCCGCGGCCCTTGTGCTGCTGGTCCTGGCCGTCAATCTATTGGGGGATTGGCTGCGCGATGCGCTCAATCCGAAGCTGAGGTAGATGATGAGCGCTGTCCTGACCGTGAAAAATTTACGCGTTGAAATTCCTACGCGCCGCGAGTTGCTGGTGCCGGTAGACGATGTCTCGTTTGAAATTGCACCCGGAGAAATCCTGGGCGTGGTAGGCGAATCAGGGGCGGGCAAGTCCCTTACGGGAGCCGCCGTCATTGGCCTGCTGGAACCTCCAGGCCGGGTTGCTGCCGGTGAGATTTACCTTGAAGGCAAGCGCATAGATCAGCTTCCCTATCGCGACATCCGCAAGATTCGAGGGGCCTCCATCGGCATGATCTTTCAAGATCCGCTGACTAGCCTGAACCCGGTCTATACTATTGAGCGGCAACTAATTGAGACCTTGCGCACCCACCAGGATATTTCCGAGAAGGCGGCGCTCAAGCGCGCCATTGAATTGCTCGAAGAGGTGGGCATTCCAGCCGCAGCTGAACGCATTAATCAGTACCCGCACCAGTTTTCTGGCGGCATGCGTCAACGGGTGGTGATCGCGTTGGCATTGGCCAATAATCCAAAGATGATCATTGCGGACGAGCCAACAACGGCGCTGGATGTATCCGTCCAAGCCCAGATCATCAACTTGCTCAAGCGCCTGGCAAGCGATCATGGGGCAGCGGTCATGTTGATCAGCCACGACATGGGCGTGATTGCAGAGACCTGTGACCGGGTGGCCGTGATGTATGCAGGCCGTATTGCCGAGATCGGTCCGGTGCGCAACGTGGTGCAGGCGCCGAACCATCCTTACACTCAAGGCCTAATGGCATCGATCCCGCGCATTGGCGTGGTGGAAGATCGCCTGGCTCACATCAAGGGCTCCATGCCGCGCCCCAATGCCATTCCAGGCGGCTGCGCCTTTCACCCGCGCTGCCCAAAAGCATTTAAGCCTTGCGATAACAAACGCCCTGAGTTGATGGACGGCAAAGGCTCACAAGCCGCCTGCTGGCTTCTGCAAAAGGAGCGCGCCAATGTCTAACAAAAACAAGTCTGACGCCATCCTTGAGGTTCAGAACCTCTCCAAGATCTTTGATCTGACCCAAGCTCCTTGGCTGGCTGCCATGACGGGACGCAAGCGCACGCTTCTGCCGGCGGTCGATGGCGTAACTTTCTCCATCCCCAAAGGCAAAACTTTTGGCCTGGTGGGAGAAAGTGGATCGGGCAAATCCACCGTTGCCCGTATGACCGTGGGCCTGACGCGGCCTTCCGATGGTGAAATTACCTATGAAGGCAAACGGGTAACCGCACCGGGTGGTGGCCCTGGCATTGGTCGTGGTCAATTGCAGATGATCTTTCAAGACCCCATTGCCAGTCTGAACCCGCGCTGGCGCGTGGTGGATATCATTCGAGAAGCCTTCCGCATAAAGAGCAACCTCTCAGAGCAAGACAAAATCAAGCGCGCAGGCGAGCTACTCGATCAAGTAGGTCTTACAGCTGCCGACGGGGAAAAATTCCCTCATGAGTTTTCGGGTGGACAGCGCCAACGCATTTCCATCGCGCGTGCCCTCGCCAGCGAGCCTGAGTTTTTGGTTTGCGATGAGCCTACGTCGGCCTTGGATGTTTCTGTTCAGGCGCAGATCCTGAACCTGATGCGAGAGCTCCAAGACGAGTTGGGACTCACGTATCTGTTCATCAGCCATGACCTCGCCGTGGTGAGCCACATGTCTGATGTCGTCGGGGTCATGTATCTTGGGCGCCTGGTGGAGGTTGCCCCCAAAGAACAACTGTTTACCGCAGCACAACATCCCTATACGCGGATGTTGTTGGAGGCTATTCCGCGCCTCGATCTGGAAGGTCAGGAGCGGGAGGATGTCGTTGGGGAAGTGGCAAACCCGCTAAACCGCCCGACGGGGTGCCATTATCACCCCCGTTGTCCTTTCGCGAACAAACGTTGCCGTAAGGAAGACCCCACATTGGTCATCGACGGGCAGGTTTCTGTTGCCTGCCACGGGGTGGATGAGGCTAGACTACCGCCATGGAATCTTCCCGTCTCGGCCTAGTTTCTGGGCCTAACCCATCGGTATGGCCATGCTGACAAAAGCTGACGACTACCCGGTCCATCAAAGCCCCGAACCCATTGCCTTTGCAGGCACGGACCGGAATTTCTATGATCGCTATTTCTTCAATGGCATGCACGCCACTGACGACATCTTCTTTGCCGTTGCCATGGGTCAGTATCCGAACCTCAACGTAATGGATGCGGCCTTCTGTGTGATCGTAGACGGCAAGCAGCACAGCCTCTTTGCTTCGCGAGAATTGGGCATGGAGCGGATGGAAACAGACGTTGCGCCCATCACCGTGGAAATCCTTGAACCTCTCGTAAGCCACCGCATCACCGTTGCGCCCAATGAACATGGGATAGAAGCCGAGCTCACCTTCCGCAAGCGGACGATTGCCGTTGAGGAGCCCCGCTTTACCTATCGTATGGGCCCTCGTACGATCCTGGATTACACAAGGCTTACCCAGTTTGGCACATGGGAAGGCTGGATCAAGGTGGGGGATACTCGTATCGATGTCACTCCGGACACATTCAACGGCGTGCGGGACAGGTCCTGGGGCATTCGGCCCGTGGGCGCGGCTGACCCTCAACCGGTGGCCCCACCGCCTGAGCCGCAATTCTATTGGCTCTGGGCGCCGCTGAATTTCGACGACGGCTGCACATTGTTTCATGTGAACGAGAACGCGGAAGGAGCCGCCTGGGCCCGGTCAGCCCAATGGGTGCCGCTTGACCCTGCACCGGCCGAGCCCATGACAGACGGTCGAGCAAAACTCGAACTTCAATCCGGCACCCGACATGCACGGGAGGCCCAATTGATGTTCACCGACGAGGCGGGTGAGACCACAATAAAGCTGACCCCAAGGTTCAAATTCTTCATGCGCGGCGTTGGCTATATGCACCCAAAGCGCAGCCACGGCACTTATCATGGAAAACACTCCGTGGCCCATGAGGTTCTTGATCTCGCTACCCTGGATGAAGGCGATTTTCACTCAACACATATTCAGGCAATTGTGGATGCGGAAATGAGCGGTGCGCGCGGCACCCGGCGAGGGCGCGGGCTTTTGGAACAACTGGTCATTGGACGACACGATCCATCCGGCCTGAAAGATCTATTTGGACTGGCACAATAGAACCGCAATAGAGACGACATAAATGAGTGAAGCACTGAAAGATATAGCAAGCCGATTTGCCGCCTATTTTGCTGCCCACAAACAAGGAGCCAACGAGGTTGTTGTATCGGACGTGGTGCGCATTCACGGCGGGGCCAGTCGCGAGACCTATCGCTTGCGGGTGGCCTATCAACTGGATGGGGCATCCATTCAAGAGCGTCTCATCCTGCGCCGAGACCCGGAAAGCAGCCTGATTGAAACCGAACGTTCGACGGAAGTGGACGCCCTGCGCGCGTACCAGGGCTCAGAAGTGCCCGTGCCGCACATTCACTTCCTAGAGAACGACCCCAAATGGCTGGACCGGCCATTCTTTGTGATGGAAGAGATCACCGAGTGTGAGGCGGGGCGCGTTTTCCAACCCGACCCTTATGGCGAGCATCGCCAAAAAGTAGGCGAGGTTTTCTGGAAGGCTCTGGGACACATCCACGCCCCTGACGTCAATGACCTTGAGCTCGGGCCCGCATTCCTCGCCCCTGCCCGCAACGAGGCCTGGCACGTGGCGCTGGATCATTGGGAAGCCGTCATCGATGAGGATCAACTGACGCCTCAACCCTTGGTGCGCGCGGCCATTCGCTGGCTCCGGCGCAACCCGCCTCCCCCGGCGGAGCGCATTACCTTTATTCACGGTGATTATCGCCACGGCAATTTCCTGGCTAATGATCAGGGCGAGATCCGCGCCATTCTGGATTGGGAGATGTGCCATCTGGGCGATCCGCTGGAAGATGTGGCTTGGGGGCTGGATACGATCTGGGGCGTAGAAGGCGATCATCCCGGCGGCATGATTGCCGAAGACGAAGCCTTGGCAATTTGGTCTGAGGTGTCCGAGCTCAGCGCCAATCCAGATGCGCTTTTGTGGTGGAAGATTTTCTCTGCCGTCAAAGGCAGCGCCATCTGGATGTCCTCAGCGCGAGAGTTTGCCGAGGGCCGCAACATGGACCCGGTGATAGCGTTCTCCGGCTGGTACCCGGCGCAAGCTCACGCCGAGACGCTGATCGAGCTGATGAAGCAAGCACGGTTGAACGAGAAAGCGGGAGCAGCGACATGAAGCCTGAAGTCAATGAAATCCTGCCCGGCCTTTTGGGCACCGTGATCACCGACATCGCCCCACATTTGCCCGAGGGCTATCCGCAAGGCTCCATGTCCATCATCGCCCTTTTGATGATTTTCTCGGCCCAGGAATTTGATCGCGCCGCTGAAGTGCGCTCCCACGAGAACCGGGCCATGAGGGGGCTCTTTGCCGATGCGGCGCGGGATGTGCCCGACCCGGACCTGCAGCGGCGTCTTCTCAAAGCCTCAAACGAATCTGACGAATCACTTTTGGTATCAGCCCTAAACGCTTCAAATAGCGACCTAAAAGAGCTATTGATCGAATTGCACACGGCCACGGAAATGAACGATTCGGATTGGGCCAAAAACACCGACGAGCTGATCTGGGCCATGCTGGCGGAGTTCACCGCGGCACGAAAACTGAACCTGCCGGTGTTCTAATCACCCGTATTGGGCTTTTTGCGGCATTCACCCCCGCCGGCTCGCGATGCTCGCCAACCTCCCCCGTCAAGGGGGAGGGTAAAAAAGAAACGTGCCTCCAGCTTTACTTCCCCCCTTGTGTGGGCCCCCTTGCGGGTGAGGACAGGATGGGGGGTATGCCGGAGGCAATTCGCTGGATTAGGCACCAAAATCACCGCACCAGATTTAATCCAGAGAGAAGTTGCCCTCCCCCATTGAACCGCTGGCCTGCCCGTGGCATGTGAGGGCCACAGATTCCACGACCACCGCTAGACGACTAAGAGGGCTCCCATGATCCCACGCTATTCCCGTTCCGAAATGACCGACATCTGGACGCCGGAGAACAAGTTCCGCATCTGGTTCGAGATCGAAGCCCATGCCGCTGATGCGCTGGCTGATTTAGGCGTGATCCCTGCCGATGCGGCCAAGGTCATCTGGGCCAAGGGTGCCCCCGCCATGGAACGGGTGGACGTAGCCCGCATCGATGAGATCGAGGCGGAGGTCAAACACGATGTGATCGCGTTTCTGACATGGCTGTCCGAACAGGTTGGCCCCGAAGCGCGTTTCATCCACCAGGGCATGACGTCTTCGGATATTCTGGACACCTGTTTCAATGTACAGCTGGTTCAGGCCGCAGATATTTTACTGGCCGATCTGGAAACCTTGCTCGCCTCGATCAAGCGTCGCGCCTTTGAGCATAAAGACAGCATCTGCATCGGGCGCAGCCATGGCATCCATGCCGAGCCCACCACCTTTGGTCTCAAGCTGGCCCAAGCCTTTGCAGAATTTGAACGCAACCTTGAGCGCATGAAGGCTGCCCGGGAAGAGATCGCCACCTGCGCCATCTCTGGTGCCATCGGCACTTTCGCCAATGTTGACCCGCGCGTTGAAGAACATGTGGCCGCAAAACTGGGCCTTGCCGCAGAACCTGTTTCCACGCAAGTGATCCCCCGCGATCGCCACGCCATGTTCTTTGCCACGTTGGGGGTGATCGCCTCTTCCATCGAGCGTCTGGCCGTGGAAGTGCGCCATTTGCAGCGCTCGGAAGTTCTGGAAGCGGAAGAATATTTCTCGGCGGGCCAGAAAGGCTCATCGGCCATGCCGCACAAGCGCAACCCAATCCTGACGGAAAACCTAACGGGCCTTGCTCGCATGGTGCGGGCCTATGCCATTCCCGCCATGGAAAACGTAGCTTTGTGGCACGAGCGGGATATCTCCCATTCTTCCGTGGAGCGTAACATCGGCCCGGACGCCACCGTGACCCTGGATTTCGCGCTCATGCGCCTGAACAGCGTTGTGGACAAGCTTCTTGTCTATCCTGAGCGCATGCAGGAGAACCTCGACAAGCTTGGCGGGCTGGTTCATTCGCAACGGGTGCTTCTGGCGCTCACCCAAGCCGGTGTTGCCCGCGAAGATGCCTACCGTCTGGTTCAGCGCAATGCCATGCCGGTATGGCGCGGCGAAGGTCAATTTCTTGATTTGCTGAAAGCTGACGAAGAGGTTTCTGCCAAGCTGGATGATGCCGCCCTCGAAGCTTTGTTCGATATCGGCTATCATACCAAACACGTTGATACGATTTTTGAGCGGGTGTTCGGCAATGCTGGAAATGAAGCTTAGTTGCGAGACCTGCAACGCACGCCTTGAGCAAGACGGCGAAGCGCATATCTGCAGCTTTGAATGCACATTTTGTACTCAGTGTACGGAAGAGACCCACAAGCACACTTGCCCCAATTGCGGCGGGGAACTTGTCAAGCGGCCCAAGCGTAAGAAGAGCTAGGTCTTAGTCATTGTATCTAGGCTCTCGCCGTGGACGGGGGTTCTCCGGCAAGGCAAAGGCGATGATGCTGTCGCCCATGGTGGTGCCCACTCTTCCGTAACCGCCTGAGCCGATCACCACATATTGGCGTCCATCATACTCATAGGACATGGGCGTTGCCGGTGTACCCGCTGGCAAGCGATGGCTCCACAGCCTGCGACCTGTTGCCATATCTCGCGCACGGATACGATAGTTCAACGTTCCCGCTTCAAAGACCAAACCTCCTGCCGTGATCATGGGTCCACCCAAGGCAGGCTCGCCTGTCGCCATGGCGGGCAGGAAGCTCACAAGATCTTCCGTGGTGCCGCGGGTCCGTTCCCACAACACTTCGCCAGTGGAAAGATCAACGGCCACTAAAGTCCCCCAAGGCGGGCGATTACAGGGCGCGCCGAAGGACGACATCACTAAATCGCGCGACATGCCAAAGGGTGCGCCCCGCTGGAGCGCCACTTCCTTATCCAGATGATTACGGGCTTCCACCACTTCGTCAGCAGGGATGAGAGTGATCTCGTGGACCATGCGGTTCATGCCCACCACCATCACCTGAGTGTCAGGATCATAGGCAGCACTGCCCCAGTTCGCCCCGCCGCCGGTGAAGGGATACATCAAGATGCCTTCCTCCGTGGGCGGGGTGTAGATGCCTTCCGAAGACAATGCGTTAAACCGCCTGCGACAGGCGCCCCGGTCCCAGAAAGTAAATCCCCAGGCATCTGAGCCATCGAGCGCTTCGGTGGGGTGCAGGGGTGCGGGGATTGTTGGAAAGGGCTGAGTTGGCGAAAGCCATTCCCCCATCACCGCGCTTTGCGGCACGGCGCGCTCTTCCACCGGAAAGATAGGCTCGCCGGTTTCCCGGTGCAGCACAAAGACAAAACCCATCTTGGTATTCTGCACCACCACGGGCACCTCTTCACCATCAAGGGTAAGCGTGGTGAGCAGCGGCTGGGCGCTAACATCAAAATCCCAAATGTCGTGGTGGACAGTCTGGAACGACCACACCACTTCACCCGTGCTCCCGCGCACCGCGACAACAGAATTCGAATACTCATTCAGGCCAGGACGAAGCCCGCCATAAAAATCAGGACTGGGGCTGGAGGTGGGCAGAAATACAAGATCCCGTTCCTCGTCCACCGCCATGATGGACCACACATTGGCGTGTCCCGCGCGGATGCCGTCCGCCCCACCATAGGTCTCTGCGCCGGGGTCGCTTGGCACCAAGGGGATGGGATCAAAAGTCCAAACGGGCTCTCCGGTCCGGGCGTTATAGGCCCGCACGGTGCCCTTGGGCGCTTCGACGCGCGCATTATCGCCAATGGCAGAACCCACGATGACGATGTCGCCGATCACGGCAGGCGGTGAGGTGAAATGAAACTCCCCTGGCCACAGCAAAGTCATGCCGGGGTCAACCTGGATTTGCCCTCCGTCCCCAAAGCCTTCGCATTGCTCACCGGTCAAGGCATCCACCGCGATAAGGCGATAATCCACCGTGCCCATGAACAGGCGGCTGGCGCAGCGGGTGCCATCGGCTGCCGATGCATCCTCCCAAGGCGTAACGCCGCGACAGACATATTGATTGGCGGGGTTCAGACCCTCGGCTACTGCCGCGTCATAGCGCCAGCGCTCGATGCCGGTGCCCGGATCAAGCGCTATAATTTCATTGAAGGGGGTGCAGAAAACCAGATTGCCGTTGTTGAGGATGGGCGTGCCTTCGAAGGCCGAGGCATGGATCGCCTCTGGCCGAGCCGCCAGATCGCCGGTTCGATATTCCCAGGCAATCTCAAGATCGGAGACATTATCAGTATTGATCTGATCCAGATCCACATAACGGGTGCCTTCCTGGTCCCCACCATAATGGGTCCAGGCCTGGGCCGCTGGTGCCACAACAATTGCCGCCAACGCAATGAGCGCCAATATCCGAATCATGAAATCTCTCCCCTATCGCCCTTTTAAGATAGGGGCGATGGGGACAAGAAAGAAGGGGCGGCCGGTAAACTAAGCGCCACTCTCGATTTGATCGATTGCGGTGCCCAACAAATCACTGATTTGGCGGCGCAGCTGGTGTTCGGAAACATCAAGGCTTTTGGCCTGAAAATCTCCCCAAATCTTGCGGAAAACATCCTCATCGCCCGGCTCATCCAGATCAGATTTGATGACTTCCGTCGCATAGGCCTCCGCCGCATCATCAGCCAGGCCCAATTGTTCTGCCGCCCAAAGGCCCAACAGCTTGTTCCGGCGCGCTGTGGCCTTGAATTTCAGCTCCTGATCATGAGCAAACTTGGTTTCGTAGGCTTTTTCCCGATCCTTGAACGAGGACATATTTGCGGCTCCATTTTACTGCTCTCGGCCTGAAAAAAGGCCCATTTAGGCCAACGATTACCTGTACCGAGCGAGAAGCGCAAGCACCCGTTAGCCGCACCTTGAAGCAATTGTGTGCGGTTCCCTATTCAGATAGCTTGACGGCACAGATTCGCCTCGGATATAGGGGCGGCAAATCCCGTTACGGGGACCGGCAGGATCAGGCAGCGCGACCCGCGTTTTCGCCCAGAACAGGCCCCCACCGGATGGAGACACATGACCCGCCGACGTCAGATTTACGAGGGCAAGGCCAAAATTCTTTTTGAAGGGCCTGAGCCAGGAACCATTATTCAATTTTTCAAGGACGATGCGACTGCGTTCAACGCGCAGAAGCGTGGCACCATTGAGGGCAAAGGCGTTCTCAATAACCGCATCTCCGAATACCTCATGACCCGGCTTGGGGCCATTGGCATTCCCACGCACTTTATTCGCCGCCTGAATATGCGCGAGCAATTGGTGCGTCAGGTGGAAATCATTCCCATCGAGGTTGTGGTACGAAACATCGCCGCCGGGCAAATTTGCGAACGCCTAGGCATCGAAGAAGGCACGCAACTGCCCCGCTCCATCGTTGAGTTTTATTACAAGAACGATGAGCTGAACGATCCTCTAATTGCCGAAGAACATATCACGGCATTTGGCTGGGCAGCTCCGCCCGAACTGGACGAGATCATTTCCCTCACCATACGGATCAATGATTATCTCTGCGGTCTGTTCATGGGCGTGGGCATTCAACTGGTGGATTTCAAACTGGAATTTGGCAGGGTGTGGGACAATGAGATGTTGCGCATCCTTCTTGCCGATGAGATCAGCCCTGATAATTGCCGCCTGTGGGACGCCAAGACTGGCGAGAAGATGGACAAAGACCGTTTCCGCCGAGACCTGGGCGGGCTCAGCGAGGCTTACCAGGAAGTGGCAAATCGGTTTGGGCTTATGCAGGAAATCGAGGAGGTCCCCGACAACGTGGTGGACCTCAAGGCTGCGAAATCCAAAGACAAAAAGTCAGATACGACAAAGCCAGATGGCACGAAGCCAGATAATACAAAGGATGAATCATGAAGGCGCGTATTCATATCACCCTGAAAAACGGTGTGTTGGACCCAGAAGGCAAAGCCATTGAACATGCCTTGTCAGGGCTCGGCTTTGGCGGCGTTGACAATGTGCGCAAGGGTAAGTTCATCGAGTTGGAAATTGCAGAGACGAACGAAGATGCTGCCCGCCGCCAAGTGACCCAGATGTGCGAGAAGCTTCTCGCCAACATGGTGATTGAAAACTTCGACATCGAACTGGAGGCTTAAGGCCCATGCGATCAGCGGTCATTGTGTTTCCCGCTTCCAATTGTGACAGGGATGCTGCTACGGCATTGGAGAATATCTCCGGTACCAAGCCGCATATGGTTTGGCATGGAGATGCCGAGTTGCCAGACGTAGACCTGATCGTCCTTCCCGGCGGTTTTTCCTATGGGGACTATCTGCGCTGCGGGGCCATGGCGTCGCAATCTCCCATCATGAAGGAGGTCGTCGCGCGGGCTACAGCCGGCACGCCAACGCTTGGTATCTGCAATGGCTTTCAGATCCTCACCGAATGCGGCCTTCTGCCTGGCGCGCTTATGCGCAATGCAGGGCTGAACTTCGTGTGCCGCAAGGTCGCCTTGAAAGTGGAAAACACCGATACGGTCTTTACCCGCAACTATAGTTCAGATCAGGAAATCGATATTCCCGTCGCTCATCATGACGGCAATTATTTTGCAGATGATGAAACGCTGGCGCGGGTTGAAGGCGAAGGCCAGGTTGCTTTCCGCTATACCAATGATAATCCCAACGGCTCGGCCCGCGATATTGCCGGCATAACCAACGCCGCTCGCAATGTGCTGGGCTTGATGCCTCACCCCGAACGGGTCGCTGATACCAAGCTTGGCGGCATGGACGGCGCGCCAATGTTTCAAGCACTAACGGAGGCGCTGTCGTGAACCAGAATAGCCCCGAAGTTGTTGCCGAACACGGCCTCTCAGTCGAAGAATATGATACCATCGTTCGCTCCATGAACCGGGAGCCGAACTTGACCGAGCTCGGTATTTTCTCAGTTATGTGGTCGGAGCATTGCTCCTACAAATCCTCACGGCTTCACCTGAAGCGCCTTCCCACCGAAGGACCGCAAGTTATTTGCGGTCCGGGGGAGAACGCTGGCATCGTCGACATTGGCGATGGGCAGGCCGCCATCTTCAAGATGGAAAGCCACAACCACCCCTCATTCATCGAGCCTTATCAGGGTGCTGCCACAGGCGTCGGCGGCATTATGCGCGATGTCTTTACAATGGGCGCGCGCCCTGTTGCCATGATGAATGCTTTGCGTTTTGGCGAGGCAGACCACCCCAAGACCCGGCACCTGGTGGCCGGTGTTGTTGCGGGCATTGGCGGTTATGGAAATTGCATGGGCGTGCCAACCGTTGGCGGCGAGACAAATTTCCATTCCAGCTACAACGGTAACATCCTGGTCAATGCCATGTGCGTGGGCCTAGCGGACACAGACAAGATCTTCTATTGCGCAGCCAAAGGCGTGGGCAATCCTGTTGTCTATGTAGGCTCCAAGACCGGTCGCGACGGCATCCATGGGGCCACTATGGCCTCAGCAGAATTTGACGATGACAGTGATGAGAAGCGCCCTACAGTGCAAGTGGGTGATCCGTTCACGGAGAAACTTCTCGTGGAGGCCTGCCTTGAGCTGATGCAGGAAGATGCCATCATCGGTATTCAGGACATGGGGGCCGCAGGGCTCACCTCTTCTGCTGTGGAGATGGCGTCGAAAGGTGGCTCAGGCATTGAGCTGGACCTGGACAAGGTTCCTCAGCGCGAAACCAACATGACGCCGTATGAGATGATGCTGTCTGAAAGCCAGGAACGCATGTTGATGGTGCTCCAACCCGGCAAAGAAGACATGGCGCGCGCCATCTTTGAAAAATGGGATCTGGATTTTTCTGTCATTGGCATCACGACGGATACCAATCATCTGACGCTGAGCCATCAGGGCAAGCAGGTTGCTGACATCCCGCTTGGCCCACTGGCAGATTTTGCGCCTATGTATGACCGGCCCTGGGAAGAAACCAAGCGGCCTACAGCGGTTACGCCTGATAGCGTGCCCGTGCCTGATGATCTGGGCGAAGCGCTCCTTAAGATTATTGGCTGCTCGGATATCGCTTCCCGGCGCTGGATCTGGGAGCAATATGACAACACGGTCATGGCCGATACGTTGCAAATCCCAGGTGGCGACAGTGCCGTTGTGCGGGTGCATGGCACCAACAAGGCGCTTGCCATTACAACAGACGTCACCCCGCGCTATTGCCAGGCTGATCCTTTTGAAGGTGGCAAGCAGGCAGTCGCCGAGACCTGGCGGAACCTGACCGCAGTGGGTGCCAAGCCGTTAGCCTATACCGACTGTCTTAATTTCGGGTCGCCAGAACGCGCCGAGATCATGGGTCAGTTCAAGGGCTGTATCGACGGCATGGTGGAAGCCTCAAACGCGTTCGATTACCCCGTCGTCTCCGGCAATGTCTCATTTTATAACGAGACCAACGGTGTGGGCATTCAGCCAACACCAGCCATCGGCGGTGTAGGCTTGATCGATGATCTTGATCACATGGCCACGGTACCTTTCAAAGCCGATGGAGAAATCATCCTGTTTGTGGGCGAAACAAACGGCCATCTTGGTCAGTCCATCTATTTGCGTGAAATTGGGGCCCGCGAAGAAGGCTCCCCTCCTCCCGTCGACTTGGGCGTTGAACGACGCAATGGTGATTTCGTCCGGAGGCTGATCTTATCTGATAAAGTAACCGCTGTTCATGATCTCTCGGACGGTGGTCTTGCTATCGGCCTTGCCGAAATGGCGATGGCTTCGGGCATTGGTGCTACCATCGATATTGCAAGCGATTTGCCTGCTCACGCTTATCTGTTTGGCGAAGATCAGGCCCGCTATGTGCTGACCTGCCCTGCCGCTGGCGTAGATGCAATCCTGAGCGCTGCAAGTGACGCTGGCGTGCCCACCGCCAAACTTGGCATAACCGGCGGTGAGGACCTCACCCTGGGCGATATGGCTCGCGTGGCAGTCGATGACTTGTCAGATACTCACGAAGACTTCTTGCCAGAATTGATGGAGATTTAAGCCATGGCGATGGAAATTGCTGAAATTGAGAAAATGCTGGCAGAGGGCCTTCCCGGCGCAGATGTCAAAGTCTCGGACCTTGCGGGAGACGGTAACCATTATGCCGCAGATGTCACGTGGGAAGGTTTTGCGGGCAAGTCTCGCATCGCCCAACATCAGCTGGTTTATGCGGCTTTGAAGGGCCGGATGGGCGGCGAGCTTCACGCCTTGCAGCTCACAACAAAAGCGCCATAAAACCCCATAAGAACAAGGGATTTGTGGTTTTTCTTGACCTCGCGGGGTCGGGCCACTACCTCTTTAGAAACGATTGAAATCTTTGGAGTAGTACATATGACCGATCAGCCCATTGCCGACTGGATCAAAGATCAAGTCACCGCCAATGACGTGACCCTTTTTATGAAGGGCAACCCTCAGTTTCCTCAGTGCGGTTTTTCCTCAGTGGTCTGTCAGATCCTGGATTACCTGCAGGTGCCATTTGCCTCCCACAATGTTTTGGAGAACGAAGACCTGCGCAACGGCATCAAGGAATATTCCGACTGGCCAACCATCCCTCAGCTTTATGTGAAGGGTGAGTTTGTCGGCGGCTGCGATATCCTCAAGGAAATGTTTGAGGCTGGCGAGCTGCGCCAATTGTTTGAAGAAAAAGGCATCCAGGTCGCCGCAGCGTAACCCACGCAAGCTTGAAGACACAAAAAAGGCCGCCAGGGTTTCCCTCGCGGCCTTTTCGTATTTCTGCAGGTGTTAGCGCGTTACGCCTTGGAGTAAAATTCCACCACCAGATTTGGTTCCATCTGAACCGGATACGGCACATCGCTCAGTGTAGGCGTGCGAACGAAGGTTGCCTTCATCTTGGAGTGATCCGCATCGATGTAGTCAGGCACTTCCCGCTCTGGGCTGTCAGCTGCTTCAAGGACGATAGGAAGCTGGCGAGACTTTTCGCGCACTTCAACCACATCGCCTTCGCGAACCTGATAGCTGGGGATGTTCACGCGCTTGCCGTTGACCATCACATGGCCGTGGTTGACGAACTGACGTGAAGCAAAAACGGTCGGCACGAACTTGGCGCGATACACAACAGCGTCCAAGCGGCGTTCCAGAAGACCGATCAAGTGCTCTGCCGTGTTCCCTTTGCGACGATCAGCGTCGGCATAGATGCGGCGGAACTGCTTTTCGGTGATGTTGCCGTAATAGCCTTTGAGCTTTTGCTTGGCCATCAACTGAAGACCAAAGTCGGACTTCTTGCCGCGGCGACGCTGACCATGTTGGCCTGGGCCGTATTCGCGTTTGTTGACAGGGCTCTTTGGACGACCCCAGATGTTTTCACCCATCCGGCGATCGATTTTGTACTTTGATGAAAGTCTTTTGGTCATAGTTACCTTCTGAACTGACGCGGCCCGGCGATCCTCCTCATGAGGGTCGCGATTGCAACGGCGGGTCTCGCATCTCCCGTAGATAGCCCCCGGCGGGGCGGACCCTGCCGGAGAAGTCGCGCAATATAGGCATCTCGTGCGGCTTGTCAAATACCAATTTCTCTAACCTTTTCGGGGTGTTGCGCGCTGAAGCGACTTGATCATCCCGCGCCAGGTGCGGACCTCTTGTTCGGTCAATTCAGCCCGCATCAGCATGGCCCGGATGTTCTGGACCATGGCAGGGCGCTTTTCCTCCAACATGAGGAAATTGGAATGGATCAACGCCTCTTCCAGGTGCTCGAACAGCTGCACAAGAGCCTCCCGAGACGCCGGCGTCGCCTCCCCTCGCCCACGGCTCTCAGGCGCGGTCTGATCGGCTGCCTTCATCCACTCATAGCCGCACAAAAGCACCGCCTGGCCTAGATTTAATGAGGAAAACTCAGGATTTGCCGGAATTGTAAGGATGGCATCCATAAGCGATATATCCTCGTTCTCCAGTCCCGAGGCCTCTGCCCCGAAGACCAGTGCCACTTTCTGGCCTGCCTCATGGCGCGCGCGCAGCTCTTGCGCCGCCCGTTCCGGGGTAAAAGCAGGCTTGGCCATATCCCGATCTCGCGCAGTGCAGGCAATCACGTATTGAAAGCCGGATAGAGCCGATTTGGTACTGTCAAAGACCTGCGCTGCCTCCGCCACCTTTGCCGCACCTGCCGCCATGGCAATGGCTTTTGCGTTGGGCCAGCCATCCCGGGGGGCCACCAGAAGCAGCTCTGTCAGGCTAAAATTGAACATGGCCCGCGCTGCCGCCCCGATGTTCTCGCCCATCTGGGGCTTTACCAGAACCACTGCCGGGCCGCCGTCTTTGCTCATCCCTTGCGTCAACTTGTCAGCACCTTCATCCGTCAAAACTGCACCCTTTGAAAGATTGCATTTCCCGCTCCAATGCGATAGCTCAGGCCCCATAAATACGCACCAAAATGGGCGCAGATTTCCGCAGCCTGTTCACTCTCATTCTTTTAGAAAGCACTGGTCCGCATCATGGCAAAGATCAAGGTTGAAAATCCGGTTGTCGAACTCGATGGCGATGAGATGACCCGCATCATCTGGCAGCTCATCAAAGACAAGCTCATTAATCCCTATCTGGACATCGATCTCAAATACTACGATTTGGGTATTGAAGCACGGGATGAAACCGACGACCAGATTACCATTGATGCCGCCGAAGCGATCAAGAAATACGGCGTCGGCGTAAAGTGCGCCACGATTACGCCCGACGAGGATCGCGTCGAAGAATTTGGCCTCAAGAAAATGTGGCGCTCGCCCAACGGCACCATCCGGAACATTCTGGGCGGCGTTGTTTTCCGCGAGCCCATCGTGATTCAAAACGTGCCGCGCCTCGTGCCTGGTTGGACCAAGCCTGTGGTCATCGGACGCCACGCATTCGGCGATCAATATCGCGCCACGGACTTTAAAGTTCCCGGCCCCGGCAAGCTGACCATGAAGTTCACCCCTGCTGATGGCGGCGAGGAACAGGACTATGAGATCTTTGATTTTCCTGCCGCCGGCGTTGCCATGGGCATGTATAATCTGGATGAAAGTATTCGCGACTTTGCCCGCGCCAGCTTTAACTTTGGCCTGGGACGCAGCTGGCCTGTCTACATGTCCACAAAGAATACCATCCTGAAAGCCTATGACGGCCGGTTCAAGGATCTGTTCCAGGAAATCTTTGATGCCGAGTTCAAAGCCGAGTTCGACAAAAAAGGTATCACCTATGAGCATCGCTTGATCGATGACATGGTGGCAGCTGCCATGAAGTGGGACGGCGGTTATGTCTGGGCCTGTAAGAACTACGACGGCGATGTCCAGTCCGATACCCTCGCTCAGGGCTTTGGCTCATTGGGTCTCATGACTTCGGTTCTGTTGAGCCCAGATGGGCGCACGGTTGAAGCAGAAGCGGCCCACGGCACGGTGACCCGTCACTATCGCTTACATCAAGAAGGCAAGCCCACCAGCACGAACTCCATTGCTTCCATCTATGCCTGGACACGGGGCCTCGCCCACCGCGGCAAGCTGGATGACAATGCAGCGCTGATCAGTTTTGCCGAAACCCTGGAAGCAACAATCGTCAAAACCGTCGAAGGCGGCCAAATGACCAAGGATCTCGCGATCCTCATCGGCGACAAACAAGGCTGGCTCACCACCGAAGGCTTCCTTGATGCCGTGGATGAAAACTTCCAAAAGGCGATGGGCTAGTTCTCAAAGCCTAAGACTTTCACAATAGTCATTCCGGGGCGAACACTTATGTTCGAACCCGGAATCCCTGAATGCCAGATAGTTGCTGGAGATTCCGGACAATCGCTTTCGCGATTTCCGGAATGACGGGAAACTATGTATCTGAGGTACTTTCTTCTGCGCCATCCGCCTCAAACGGATCATGGCGGCGCAGCTCTTCTTCCAGAAGCTCATCAGATGAAAGTCCCCAGGCGTGCTTGAGTTTTTCTTCGGCAACCGCGCGAATGCGATCACCCAGTTTCGGATTTCGCCGCATGAGGGAGCGGAAGCTATCTGCCTCTAACACCAATAGGTGCACGCGTGTAACCGCGCGAATGGCGGAGGCATGTTTGACATGTCGCAACAGGGATATCTCTCCGAAGTGGTCCCCCTCTTCCAACATGGTTGGCCCATCGGAAAGTTCTGCTTCGACACGCCCCAATGAAATGAAATACATGGCGGCGGCATCATCACCGGGTCGCACAATCAATGTATCTGCTGGCACCACCTGGGTTTGAAGAAGGCCCATAACTTCGGCAATCTCTCCGGCATCCAGTTCGGAAAACAAAGGAACGCGCGCCACCAGCCCCCAATTGACCACAAACTCCCGCCGATGAATTTCCTGCGCAAAGCCCGTTGCCACAATACCGATGGGAAGCGCAAACATGCCGAGTCCGAAGATCATCACTACCCCGCCCAACACTTTGCCCAAGGGGGTGATTGGCACCACATCGCCGTACCCTACGGTGGTCAACGTCGAGGCCGCCCACCACATGGCATCGGGGATGGTGCCGAATGCTTCAGGCTGGGCGCGTGCCTCAACGTAATGCATCACGGTGCCGGAACACACCAACAGGCCGAACATGATCAAAGCGGCACCCAAAAGCGCCCGCCGCTCGACTGCCAAAACATTCGTCAAGGTCGTCAACGCGGGAGAGAAACGTACAAGCTTGAGAAACCGGAGCAGGCGGAAGACACGAAGGACCCGCAAATCGATGCCAATCAACGCATTGAGATAGAATGGCAGAATGACCGCCAAATCAATCAACATCGTCGGGCTCATGGCAAAACTGAAACGGGCCTTCCATGGGTTGCGGTGACGCAAAGGTGGATGCTCCGTACACACCCAGAGGCGGGCTAAATACTCAATCGTAAAAATAACAATGGAAACCAGATTGAAAGTCTCCAGCAAGGGCCCATAGGCAGCCTGCACCGAGGGTACGGTCTCCGCCGTAAAGGCAATGATGTTGGCAATGATCAGGCTGACCATGAACCAGTCAAAAACCTGGCTGGGAAGATCCTGGGTTTTGCCCGCCTCCAGGATGACATAGAGGCGGTTTTTCAGCCGAGAGGTAAAACCGTTTGAAGCGGGATGTGTTGTCATCTCATGCCTCGCTCATTGTTTATGCCACGCCAGCAAGGTTTGCCAGATTTTCGGCAATGGCTTTTGCGGCCTCGCCTGCCCGTGCCCCATCAGGTCCCCCGGCTTGCGCCATGTCCGGCCTGCCGCCGCCGCCTTTGCCGCCAACGGCTTCGGCACCAACACGCACCAGTTCAACTGCGCTTATCTTGTCGGTGAGGTCCGCTGTCACACCAACCACAAGAGCTGCCTTGCCATCGTTCACACCGATAAAGGCAACAATGCCTGATCCCAGTTTGGCCTTGGCTTCATCCACAAGACCGCGCAGATCCTTTGGCGGTATGCCGTCCAAAGTGCGCGCGATAAGCTTGATGCCGCCGAACTCCTGCACCTCATCATCATTTGTCCCCGCGTTGCCGCCGCCAAACGCCAATTGTTTCTTGGCGTCGGCAAGCTCGCGCTCAAGACGTTTGCGATCAGATGCCAATTGCGCAACGCGGGATGGCAAATCTGTAGCAGGAATTTTCAACACATCCGCCGTTGCCTGCAAGATCGTTTCTTCTTCCATCAGAAGCGTGCGCGCCACCTCGCGAGTAACCCCCTCAATGCGGCGAACGCCAGAAGAAACAGCGCTTTCGGATGTAACCTTGAAAAGTGCGATGTCACCAGTGCGGGTAACATGCGTGCCCCCGCATAACTCCACTGAATAAGGTGTGCTTGCCTCTGTAAGGCCCTTACCCAATGTCTGCCCCATTGTCAGCACACGGACTTCATCGCCATATTTCTCCCCAAACAGGGCCAGCGCGCCTGCTTCGACGGCTGCGTCCGGTGTCATCAGCTGAGTAGACACCTCGGCATTTTGCTGGATCACCTGATTGACTTGGTGTACCACCTCGGCAATTTGCGCTGGCGTGACCGCCTTGGGTTGGCTGAAGTCAAAGCGTAGTCGCTCGCCATCCACATGGGAGCCTTTCTGGGTGACATGATCTCCCAGCACATCGCGCAAGGCTGCATGCATCAAATGTGTGGCGGAGTGGTTGGAGCGGATAGCAGCGCGGCGGGCGCTATCAATTGTCGCCTCCACCGCGGCGCCCACCTTCAAGGTTCCGCCCCGTACGACACCCACATGGACATGCATATCGCCAAGTTGTTTCTGTGTGTTGGAAATGACAACTGTCAGCCCATCTGCTCCGGTCAACATTCCGACGTCGCCCACCTGACCGCCACTTTCACCGTAAAACGGGGTTTGGGAAAGAACGATGAGGCCTTCCTCCCCATCATTCAACTCTTCCGTTGGCTGACCATCCTTGATAATTGCCTGCACCAGCCCCTCGGCTTTGTCACTCATGTAGCCAACAAATTCCGTTGGACCTGCTTGCTCGCGAATATCGAACCAGACCGCATCGGTCGCAGCAGCCCCGGAACCTACCCAATGGGCACGAGCTGCGGTGCGCTGTTCTTCCATGGCCACATCGAACCCTGCCTGATCAACACTAATACCGCGGGCCTTCAGCGCATCTTCGGTAAGGTCCAATGGAAAGCCGTAGGTGTCGTGCAGTTTAAAGGCAACGGCGCCAGATAGTGTATCGCCCTGCCCGAGATTATCTGTTTCCTGATCCAGTAACTTGATGCCTCGCGCCAAGGTCTCGCGGAAGCGCTCTTCTTCCAACTTCAGCATTTCAGTAATGAGACTTTCAGCACGCGCCAGCTCCGGATAGGCCTGGCCCATCTCCGCAACAAGCACCGGCACCATGCGGAACATCAATGGATCTTTGGCACCAAGAAGGTGCGCATGACGCATGGCCCGGCGCATTATGCGGCGCAGAACATAGCCGCGCCCCTCATTGGACGGCATAACGCCATCAGCCAGGAGAAAACTGGAGGCACGCAAATGATCGGCAATTACACGGTGCGAAAACTTCGCGTCCCCCGCCGCCTTCGTTTCCGTAAGGCCTTCGCTGGATCCGATTAGAATACGGAACAGATCGGTTTCATAATTGCTGTGGACCCCTTGTAGAATAGAAGAAATCCGCTCCAGTCCCATGCCCGTATCCACGGAGGGCTTAGGAAGGGCAATTTTCTCTTCAGGTGTCACCTGCTCAAATTGCATGAAGACGTTGTTCCAGAACTCGATGAAGCGATCGCCATCCTCATCCGGCGAACCTGGAGGGCCGCCCGGCACATCTTCGCCGTGATCGTAAAACATCTCCGAACAGGGACCACAAGGACCCGTGTCGCCCATGGACCAGTAATTATCCGTGGTTAGGCGAATAATGCGGTGATCTTCAAATCCTGCAATCTTTTTCCAAAGGTCTGCCGCCTCATCATCATCAATGTATACCGTGACAAGGAGGCGATTGGGATCCAGGCCCAACTCCTTGGTGGTGAACTCCCAGGCGTAAGAGATCGCCTCTTCTTTGAAGTAATCGCCAAAGGAAAAATTGCCCAACATCTCAAAGAATGTGTTGTGCCGTGCCGTATAGCCCACATTGTCCAGATCGTTGTGTTTACCGCCAGCGCGCACGCATTTCTGAGATGAGGCGGCGCGGGTGTAGTCGCGTTGTTCTATCCCGGTAAAGACATTCTTGAACTGCACCATGCCTGCTGCGGTGAAAAGCAAGGTTGGGTCGTTGTGGGGCACCAGCGGACTTGAAGGCACGATGGTGTGGTCTTTGCCTTCGAAGTAGCCGAGAAACTGGGAGCGGATGTCTTTAAGGGTTTTCATGGGTTTGATCTCAAAAATGCAAGGCATACAGCCAAAAATGGGCCCGAAAACAGCCCAAATATAAAAAGGGATCTGGAAGCGATTCGCTTACCAGATCCCTAAGATGACTTGCTTTTCGCAGATGCGAAAGACCTCTCGCGAGGAATTCGCAAGACTGCTGTTTTAGAGGCTAAGCCGTTGCCTTGTCGTCACCGTCTTCGTCGGCATCATCGGCCTTGGGCTCTTCGCCGCCGACCAGCATTTCTTCGCCGATAAGGCCAGCGTTTTCGCGGATCAAACGCTCGATTTCGGCCATGAGTTCCGGGTTATCGAGCAGGAACTGTTTGGCGTTTTCGCGGCCCTGGCCCATGCGTTGGCTATTGTAAGAGAACCAGGAGCCTGATTTCTCCACCACCCCGGCTTTGACGCCCAAGTCCAGGATTTCTCCCGTTTTTGAGATGCCTTTGCCGTACATGATGTCGAATTCCACCTGCTTGAAGGGCGGTGCAACCTTGTTCTTGACCACTTTCACGCGGGTCTGATTGCCCACCACTTCGTCGCGATCCTTGATGGCGCCGATGCGGCGAATGTCGAGACGGACGGAAGCATAGAATTTCAGGGCGTTTCCGCCAGTTGTGGTTTCCGGATTGCCAAACATGACGCCGATTTTCATTCTGATCTGGTTGATGAAAATGACCATGCAGTTGGATTTGGAGATCGACCCGGTGAGCTTGCGCATGGCCTGGCTCATGAGCCGCGCCTGGAGCCCAGGGAGGCTGTCGCCCATCTCCCCTTCGAGTTCCGCCCGAGGGGTCAATGCTGCCACCGAGTCGATGATCAGCACATCCACCGCACCGGAGCGCACCAAAGTATCAGTGATTTCAAGGGCTTGCTCGCCCGTATCGGGCTGGGAGATCAGCAGCTCGTCAATGTCCACGCCCAATTTGTTGGCATAGACCGGATCGAGCGCGTGTTCCGCATCCACAAAGGCAACGATGCCGCCTTGTTTCTGCATCTCCGCTGCCACGTGAAGCGCCAGCGTGGTCTTGCCCGAGCTTTCCGGACCATAGATCTCAATGACCCGCCCCTTGGGCAGACCGCCAATGCCGAGGGCGATGTCGAGCGAGAGTGAACCCGTTGGCACTGCTTCGATTTCCATGACCTCGCGCTGGCCCAGCTTCATCACCGAGCCCTTGCCAAAGGCGCGATCGATCTGGCCGAGGGCCGCCTCGAGTGCTTTTTGCTTGTCCATATTGTCCTTTTCCGAAAGACGAACGACGTTTCCAGATGTTTTCCCACTTGAATTCGCAGCCATGGGGCCCCCTCCTTATTTCACACGGGTTACAGCGTTGCAATTGACCCCTTTGTACCACATTTGTTCTCATTTGCAACCCCCTTCTATCCCATTGATATAGCGAGAATTTTCGATCCATGTTCCAATTCTGTTCCGCACCGCACGCCCTATGGTTAAGGCGCCGGGCGGCATTTTAGACACTTCCGAGGCTGCCCTGATTCTCCCCCGCTCCCCTCAATGCAAACTGCTGAACAAACTTTTTCGCCAATTTGCATATAAGTTGCTTTGGAAATTGCCCTGAAATCTCGCGCGCAGGGATCGCGGCGGCGGCCCCCCGCGTCACTGGTGGAGCCTATCCCCAAAGCGGGCATTGCGCGGGGAGAGATGGAGGATAGGCGCGAGCGCACGACATTTCATGCGGCGGACGCGGAAAAGGATGAGAATGTAAAAACAAATATAACGTAGGCGGATGGTTTTGGAACCGCGCCCCTCACCTGCCGTCCGAGGAGCGTTAGGGCGTGGCCGCGGCTTAGACACACCTGCTGGAGCTCAAATCAAATTACTCTGACCCATTGATCCCGCTCCACCAAACAGGAACTCTCAACTAGAAAGATCGATTCTGGATTGAGATGCCTCCCCTCTGAGGCAATGCTTCGTTGATCTTGTTCCACTCTGCAGTTTCAAAATCAAGCTCTACGAACGCGTCATCATACAATGCTAGAACCAACCAGATTTTGCTGTCTGGTATTGTCGCAGCAACATCCGCCTCCTTCAGCAATTCTGCACCTTTCATCAGTGCAAATTCGGGTGCCATTCTTGTTCTGCTAACAACCACAAAATTTGCGCACTTCCTGTGCTCACCGAAACCAAGTTTGGAGCTAGTTCCGTCCTTCTTACTTCGGACTTCAGCCTCCACTCCAAAAATTGATTCAAGTTCCCTAATTGGTAATACAGGATCAAAAACTGAAATCTTAAGCTCTATATCAGTTTCATATTTCATTTCTTATCCCAAATTTCTTTCCAATCATCAGCTCTCTCACCCTTCCCCCTCCAGCACATTGAATTTCTCCATCACCCATGTCCCTGCATAACTGATACCTCCCGCAATGGCTGCCCCTGCCAAGGCAATCATGAGTTTTTCAGTGATAGAGAATTTATTGAGCAAAAAGGCAAAGGCCAGAAAGTGCGCCACCACAGCAGCGGCCATGTATAGGGCATGGCGGAGAGGTGATTTGCGATGCAAGCTCCAGCTTAGCGCAATGTCAATTATGACCAGTAAGGAAACACCGTAGAACAGAATGATGTTGCCGCCGTAATTGCGCAAATGGGTCGCCAGGGGCAGATGGGCATCTCCTTCATAAGGTCCAAGGATGAGGTATAGGGCGTACGCGCCAAGGCCAAGGGCAATGCCGCGTTCCGCAAATGCAATCCCCGCCATCTTTGCATTTCGTATTCTTGCACCGGGTTTTGATGTGACAACATGGAGCGTGGCGGCACCGCCCAACAGCACAACGACGACAATGGGAAGGGCGGACCAATGCTCCCCCACGCCTACGAAAACAAGGGCGGCCAGAGCCAGAAGCCCATAGATGACCAATTCTGTGGAAATATCTGTGAGGAAGTCCAACCCCAAGTGAGGCTCTTCTTGCTGATGCTTAAAGTCATCCCAATTGCCCGCGACATCGCGTAAATCTATTGCGACCTGACGGAGGGCTTCGCACCCCTCCTCCGAACACCATTCAGTTCTGGATTGAGCGGGGTATTGGTCCTTTATTTTATTTATCCGCAGGCGAAATCCTTCGACGATGAGATCTTTGCATTTTGTGGACGTAAAATCATGCCACTCCCGCTCTGCGGCGCTCCCGTCCAGAAAACGATCGATAAGGCTCGCCACTTCTTTGGGGGTGCAATGCGACATCGGCTAACGCTCCCCCCTCACATCATCTGGAAATGACAGCCTAACCAACTCGTGTACAGCAACCAGTTCAATGCTGCGTTGCAGCGGTATATCAGACACGCCCAGAAGGGGGGCCGTTCCATTAGTAACTATATGGTAATAGTGTTTCAGTGCAATATACATCACAAGATCATCTTGGATTTGCCAACACGCCCTTTGATGGAGCCCAGAACATGCCATTGGATCCCCACGGAGTTGAGCCTGTCTTTGTGCCCCTTTCTGAGTTCAAACCGGAGATGGAGGCGAACCTGGGTCCATTTGATTACTGGAAATCTCTTTCGCCGAGGATGGATCATATGCCCTTCAAGGATGATTGCGACCTCCTGGAATTGGTGGAGTATCTACCACGCTGTTTGATCCTGGATTTGCTTGGGCCTACCAATTGGCGGATTGCTATGTTCGGCACAGAGGTGGTTGCGCATTTTGGCGTCGAGCCAACAGGCATGAATGCCTTTGACTTTTACAGCGAAGAAGAACAGCCGTGCCTTGCCCGGCGTATGGCAACCTTGTGCGAACGGTCCGCACCCATGTGCACGACCACCCGCCTGAAGAATGCCGCCGATATTACCGTAGATACAGAATGGCTGTTCCTGCCACTGGCAAGTGTAGATGGCTGTATCTCTCGCATTTTAACCTCCACCCAAACACTCGAAAGACATGTCGATCTTCGCGCCTTCGAACAGGAGGGAACCCTGAAACGGCGGCGACTTCTCAAGCTTGCTTATGGCATACATTAAGCTCTCGCCGAAAGGCACTGATCCGTACACAGCATTTCTCGGTCGGCCCGCTGCGCTCATACCGCCCCGCAAGCCGCATTTTTATAAGTGGCGTCTCAAGACGGATTGTTGAGGTGCCAGTTCCATGTTCATGAGGGGCATCTGGTCTGCCTTGATGGTGAAGCAGAAAATGGCGCCCTGGCTCAGCGCGCTTTTGACCAGGATTTCGCCCCCCATCAGATGACAAAGCTGCCGGGTGATGGCCAGGCCCAGGCCTGCGCCTTCGTAGTGCCGGGACAGGGCGTCATCAACCTGAACAAATGTGTCGAAGACTTTGTCCTGATCCTGCTCAGACAGGCCGATACCCGTATCCGACACATCAAACTGCAGCATGTCATCCTTCTGGGTAACGGAAAGAGTGACGCGGCCGTCCGTTGTAAATTTCGCGGCGTTGGACAGGATATTGATAAGGCACTGACGGGTCTTTTTGACGTCCACAGTGATCAGGCGGATATCTTCGCCCCCTTCAATGGCAAATGCGTTTCCGTTCTTTTCAATCAGGGGACGGACCATTGTTTCCACGCCTTTGATCAATCCTGAAAGCTGGACTGGTTTAGGCGACAGAGTTGCCTTGCCGGATTCGATCCGCGCGAGATCCAGAAGCTCGTCGACAAGCCCCAACAGATGCTCACTTGCCTCCTCAATATTGTTCAAAATGTCCAACGCTTCGGTATCGTCATCGGACTTCATCTTCTGTTGAAGAACCTGAGTAAAGCCCATGATGGCGTTAAAGGGCGTTCTAAGTTCATGGCTCATGGTGGCAAGGAACCGTGACTTGGCCAGGTTGCCGGCTTCGGCAGCTTCCTTGGCATAGCGCAATTCGGAAGTGCGCTCCTCCACCTTGACTTCCAGCTCTTCATAAGCTTCGCGCAAACGTTCAGATGCTTTGCGCGCCCGGTGCGAGAGGTGTTGGTCCACAAGCGCCGAGGTCAGCCCCAGGGCTAAAAGGGCGATGGTCGCAATCCCCACAACAACGGCAAGAACCACCGGCGGCAGGCCATGGGCGGGCGGTATGGTAACGTCCGGCAGCATCTCATAATAAGTGGCCCCGATGCCAACGAAATGCATGCCCGCAATACCGGTGCACATGGCAACGGCGCTGGCCAAACGGGTCAGCAGCGTGCGCGCGTTCAACGTCAGCCACAGGGCAATCATGGAGGCAAAAACCGAAATGATGATCGAGATTGTCACATAGAGGGGCTTATGAATGGCGATGGCCGCCAAGACCATGGAGGCGGCCCCCAGATAGTGCATGCCCGCAATCCCCAGCCCCATGAACAGACCACCGATCAAAATTGGAATTGGCCCGCTGCCATATTTAAACGTGACCGCCAGGGCGATGGCCGAACACACCACAGCAACACCAACAGCGCTCAGCATCATTCCGACTTTGTAAGCGATAAGAAGCTCGCCCATGTCGCAGGCCAGCATGGCAATGAAGTGCATGGTGAAAACACCGCCGCCCATGGCCATTGCGGCCATGCTCAACCACAACAGGCGGACATTGCCCTCATTTTCCTGGGCGCGAGCGCCGAGGTTTAGCGCGGTGAAAGCCGCAAGAATGGCAATAAGAAGGGCAAACCCAACCAGGATTGGGTCATGAGCCACGTGGATATTCATGTAACCAGCCTCAAAGGGGCCCCTCACCTAAAGATTGAGTGAAAAGCCTTACAAAAGTGGAAACAGAGGAGGCCTTTTCAGCGTTGGCGTGTGTTGGTGAAAATCATCGCGATCACGATTTTGTGTTTGCACTCAGTGCCTTTGTGGCGGGCATCATCTGTAGGCGGAGGAATAGAGATTCCTCCCAAGGAGACACCAGCCCTTCGTGAGCGTGTGTATCGATCTTCGCACAAGCGGGCGGGGAAACTCGTGTCCTATTACGCACAAATCGTTCCAATATCCCGCCCATTGGCCGAGTTGCTGCTCATAAGGATTGGTCTATTAATTTATTTACGCTAACTAGTCCCCATGCAGGACGAAGCACAAACTCCTTCAGTCGAAGCGACCTTGCCAGGCTCGCCGGATGCTGCCCCTTCAAACGCGGACCTGGCAGATGCAAACCAGGACCCGCACGGAATGGTACCTGTGTTTCTTCCGCTCGGCGAGTTCAGGCCCGAATTATCCGAGAACGCCAAAGCGCTGGCCTATTGGGCCGCCCTGCCGCGCAAGGCAGGCGCCATGCCGCTGAAGGATGACTTCGATGTCCTTGATCTAGCTGCCCACATGCCCCGGTGCTTCATGATGGATATGATCGGCCCCACGAACTGGCGGATCTCCATGTTCGGCACGGAACTGGCCACGCATTTTGGCACAGACGCAACGGGCATGAATGCCTATGACTTCTACGAAGGCGAGGAAAGATCTCGGGTGGCGCAACGTATGAGCACCGTCTGCGAACGCTCCGCTGCCATGTGCACCACCAGCCGGATCAAAAATGCAGCGGGTGTGACCATGGATTCCGAATGGTTGTTTCTGCCCCTTAGTGACGCAAATGGGTTGAGCATTCGCATACTGGTTTTTACCGCTACGTTTGAAAAGCTATTCGACCTGCGAGACTTTGAAATCGGCGGCACGCTGGAGGGGCGCACCCTTCTCAAGCTGGTTTATGGCCTTAGCTAAGGGGCGGCCTGAGAGGCAGTTCAAGTTCGCCCAAGATAGCGCGGCACTCTTTTACAATACATCGCATAGGCCTTGCCGAACTGACGGGTCAGGTGAGGCTCCTCAATCAGTGTGATGTGGAAATGGATCAGACCCGCGAACGCGGCTGCCAGCACAAATCCCCAGAGGGATAACGCGGCGAGGGCTGCACCGAAGAACATCAGGGCATATCCCACATATTGCGGATTGCGGGTCCATTTATAGATGCCGCGCTCGATCAGCGCATCTTCCATCAGGCCATAGACGCGCCGCTGTGATCCGTAGGCAAACCTTCCCCCGGCGATGATACCCGCCCCCACGATCAAGACGCCAAATCCGGCCAAGGCAGAAAGCTGAGAGGGCCCTGCCAGAGAACCGCGATCAATCCACGCCACGCCAAACGTTAACAATGCATGGCCGTGCATGGTAACGCCGCTCCACACCGCAACAGGTCTTGAGATATGCCCCAGGCGGGCAAAATCGCGGGCCATACAAAAGGCCAGGGGCAGTGCCAGCACGGCGTTGGCAAGGGTCAGAAGAAGTAGAGAATCAAGCATGATAGGGCTCCGCCGCTGAGATGGGTCGTGGTTCTACCTCATATAGGAGCTACAACGCTTGTAGGTTCAAGGGGGTGTTGGTGATTTGTGAAATTCCGCAAAACCTCGTGCCTTGATCCATCCCAAGGTCGGAGAGATCTTAACGATTGCGCTTTAATTTCGATCGTCATGAAGAGCAACCAGCACGTCAAACAAAGCCTCCAGGATGCGCCCGAAACAGGAGACGCATCAGATCATATCTACATGTCAATTGATGAGCTGGCTCCCGAAACGGAAGAGAACGCCAAAGCGGTTGCCTATTGGAAGAGCCTTCCGCGCGCACCGGGTCAGGTGCCCTTGAAATCTGATTGCGACATACTCGAGCTGACCGAAGGGCTGCCACGATGCCTGGTCCTTGACCTTGCGGGGCCCAAGAATTGGCCAATCCGCATGATGGGGACAGACCTCATCCTTTACTTTGGCCTCGATGCCACTGGCATGAATGGCTATGACCTCTATGCCATTGAAGATCGCGATCAAGTGGCCGAACGGCTCGGCATTTTGTGCGAGCGAAAAGCCATCCTCTATACCAAAGTCCGGGTCCGGGATTCCGACGGCGCGACAATCGATACAGAGTGGGTGTTCCTGCCTCTGGCCGATAAGAACGGCAAGATCGACAGATTGCTCACCTCCATCACGCCGCTCAACAAAGAGATCGAACCTCATAATTTCGAAATGGACGGCACCATGGAAAAACGTCGCCTGCTCAAGATTATCTTTGCCAGCGACTAGTCCTGCGCTTCCTCAGTGCAGCGTGCCGCTTCCTCATCAGCATCGCTTTCGTCTTCGGCCTCGCACTCATCACCCCCGCCGGTGGCAAGCCCTACCACGGCCCCTGCCCCGTGAGCGGTGAGAGAGACCGCCGTGGTGGTGACATCAACCGCAGCCCCCACGGCTTTGCCGCCCACATAGGCAACCGCGCAGCCGTTCAGTCCCATGGCGGCGACCAACAGGACCATTGTCAGATACGGTTTTGTCTTGATCATGATGCACTCCCCTATGGCGCGGACCCTACTACGCTTGGGCCAGGGGTACAAATTCAGAATGCGGTATTCCCTGGTGGCGTTCGTTAAGGTCTGGGAAGAACGCGAGGCAGTGTAGTGTCCTGTTTGCTGCCACTCCGGGACTTGACCCCGTTATGACGAAGTAATCCTCTTCCGCCCATCCTCTGCCCTCTCACTCACTCACTCGCTATACTACTCACTACTTGTGTGCGATGGGTTTGTCAGTGAACAGATAGTCTTTGAGTTCCTTGTCCATGGTGGCGTCCTTGCGGCGGATCCATTCCAGCACCATAGCGGCGTGTTCTTTTTCCTCGTCGCGATTATGGGCCAGGATGGCTTTCAGCTCAGGGTCCTTGCAGGCATCGACGCGCTGATTGTACCAATCCACGGCCTCCAGCTCCTCCATGAGCGAGGTGATGGCGCGATGCATGTCGCGGGTCTCGTCAGTGAGCTCGTCGATGGGTTCGTGATAACCTTCATTGGCCATGGGGGTGGTTCCTTTTCAATTGATGCAATGGTAGCCAGATTCGCACGCCTGCCTGCCAAAGAAGATGTACTAAATGCCCCCATACGTCGGCGATAGGCTTGAATGACTGACTTGCCTTACCTATATGCACCCCATCCTAAGGAGACAAAAATGGCGCTATTTGAATCATACCTGCTGGGGCTGGCGGCCTCCGCGACTTGGGGCCTTACTGAAAAGACGGCTGCGGCTATAGTCAATCACATCAGAACGAAACACCCCAAGCTTCTTGCTTCCCTCGAAGCAGCAGAGACAACGGGTGACGAGGAAAACCTCCGCAACGAGCTTGCTGGCTTATTGGAAGTGGCTGCCGCTGATGGCATCATTGAAATCAATGATGCACTAATAAGCGCGGTCCGTTCTGCAACATTCGATCATCAACATGGCAAAATATGTATTTCTGACACTGAGATCAGCGCACCGACATTGATTACAGGCGGACAAGATGGGGCCACCGGCAGCACGGAGATTGGTGGGGACACCACATTGAGCTCCGCGGGCACCAAAATCGTGATGCGGGGAAATGCAGGCATCAGAATCTCAGGCAACGCCTCTATCAAGCAGAACTAACTACCCCTTTGCCGCATCCGTCCCGATGACCTTTTTCACGATGCCGGCGAGTTGCGGCAGGGAGAAGGGTTTGGGCAGGAAGTGGACTTCGCCGCCGGCTTCTTCCAGCTGTTTGCGGAAGCTGTCTTCGGCATAGCCGGACATGAACACCACTTTGAGCTCCGGGCTATCGGCGCGGAGACGCTCCACAAGGCCCGGCCCATCCAGACCCGGCATGACCACATCCGAGACCACAAGGTCGATGGTGCCGTCATAGTCTTCAAGCACACGAAGTGCGTCTTCGCCGTCTTCGGCTTCGAGGACCGTATAGCCGCGCATGTTCAGCGCGCGCGAGGAGAAGGCGCGCACGGCGGCTTCGTCTTCCACCAACAGAACGACGCCTTGCCCCGTGGTATCATTATCTTCGAGGGCCTCTTCTTCTTTCTCGTTGGCTGCCTCTTCTGTTCCCTCATAGACAGGCAGATAGATATTGAACGTGGTGCCAACACCCTCTTCACTGTCCACAAAGATATAGCCGCCGGTTTGTTTGACGATGCCGTAGACGGTGGAAAGGCCAAGACCCGTGCCTTCCCCCAATGCCTTGGTGGTAAAGAACGGCTCGAAGATCTGCTCACGGACTTTTTCGGGAATGCCGGAGCCTGTGTCTTCTACCTTCACCATGACAAAATCACCGGGCACCACATAGCTATAGCCAAGGGCAGACATATGGTCTGGGCCCACCATGGAGGTGGAGATGGTGACCTTGCCATTGCCTTGCATGGCATCGCGAGCATTGACCACCAGATTGGTAAGCACCTGTGTGATCTGTCCTTCGTCAGCCTTGATATGACCCAACTCACGGGCGTGGACAATGTTGAGCTCGATCTTCTCACCCAGCATCCGGCGCAACAGGGCCGCAGCATCAGAAAGGAGTTCCGTAAGATTCAAGACCTTGGGCACCAGATTCTGGCGGCGCGAGAAGGCGAGCAATTGCCCGGTCAGGCTGGCCGCGCGAGAGGCGTTCTGGCGGATTTGGTTGATGTCCGCAAAGGAAGGATCGCCCACCTGGTGGCGGGTCAGCAAGAGATCGCAGAAACCAATGATGGCGGTCAGCAGATTATTGAAATCATGGGCGATGCCGCCCGCAAGCCGACCCACAGTCTGCATTTTCTGGGCCTGGTGAAACTGCCACTCCAGTTTCTTGCGTTGGGTCACATCAATGGCCAGGATGATGCATTGGCCTTGTTCATCAACATGGGCAAGGAACGCAGAGGCAGTGCGGGCATCGCTGTCCCCGCCGGGGGTTGCGTCCCCAAAGACGATTTCTGGCAGGTGAACGCTTGGCGTCGCTGGGGATTTATGATCTATCAGAGTACGGATCACATCACGGCTATCCGTCTCGACCAAATCCTCAAGCAGCTTGCCTTCCTCGACCTTGCCCCCGGCCAAGACCTCAAATGCCTTGTTGGCTTGAACGACGGTGCCGTCTTCATTCAATACAACAATGCCGATGGGGGCCTTGCCCATAATCTCTGCCAGGGTATCTGCCACCTGCAGTCGAACTTCATCTTGTGGTGCGATCCTGTCGAGGCACAGAACCACGGCGTCGCCCTTTGCACCCACCAATTGCCACAAGCTCATGGGCGTTGTGGAGCCCCCTTCCAGAGCAACCTTGGCGTGGGCTGCCAGAAGAGTATTGTCCCCGGGCCTAAGTTCCTGATTTTCCGGAAGGCTGCCCAGTCCACCAAAAAGCGTGTTCAGTGCTGAACCCACAAGTTCGGATTCATCTGAACGGCCAAGCAAACTGATTACCGCCTCATTGGCTTCACTGACACAGTTCCGAGTATCCAACCGCAAGGCCGGGAAAGGAAAGCGGCTGAGATCTTCCTGCGCGACCTCGGCGGACGCGGCTGGGATCCCGTCCTGCACAAACGGTTCGGTCGTCGCTTCGGCAAAGGGCGCGCCCTGTTCGGTAACGCGCCACATGACATAGCGTGTGGGTGAGGACAGAGGCTTTGCCTCGACAGTCCAATAGTGCAATCCGCCATTGGGCCCCGCGACGGTGATTTCTTCCCGCACAGCAGAGCCTCGGCGGGCGCTGACTTCCAGGCGGTAAATGGTGGGGCCCAGGCTTCGGTCTCGGGCCAATACGCGCGACAAAGGAAGCTCGCGTTTAAGGCCAAAGCTCTTGAGCAGATCCTTGTAGACCTGATTGGCAAAGACCAGACGCCCCCCGCGGGAGGTAATGAACAAAGCCTCCGGCAAGGTATCGAAGGCCGCGCTCCAGGGCAGGTCGCTGCGCGGTGTGCCGCCCGGCCAAAAAGCCCCACGCAAAATGGCATAGAGCCCTACAAATCCTACAATGAAAAGACCGAGGATCAGGGCGAGGCTTCCAGGTGCGAAAGTTGCTATCGCCACGAGAGCGGCCACCGCTGCCAAGGCGAAGCCTGACAAGGCCATCCATTTCGCCCCGCTGGAGAGGGCAAAGCGACCATAGAAGGGTTCGGGCCTGGGCTCGTCATCATTGGCCTTTTCCTTTGCCAGCTGTTCTGCCAGCTGCGCATTCATTTGGCGCGCGCCTGACGGATGCTCACTGGCCTTTTGCTCAGTAGCGGAATGCTCTCTGGTTTGGGAGCCGATCTCAGCTGTCATGGGGTCATTGGAATCCAAAGTATGAGGAGGTTCCTGAGGGTCCAAGGTTGCGGACCGTGTTGTGGTCCGTGGTGTGGTCAGCGACATGCACAAAGCTCCCGGCGTTTATGGCCTGGTTGCCCCTCACATCCCAACTTTAGAAGGCGCGCTTCTTTTTAAGACGCATTACATAACCGATGACTTGAGCAACGGCTTTGTAGTGCTCCGGCGGCACTTCATCATCGATCTCTACCGTAGCGTAGAGGGCCCGTGCAAGCGGAGGGTTCTCGACCACCGGAACATCGTGGCTTTCTGCCAATTCCCGAATGGAAAGCGCCAGGTGATCGACCCCCTTCGCCACACAAATAGGCGCGCCTATTGTGCCTGATTCGTATTTGAGTGCGACCGCATAGTGAGTTGGGTTGGCAATTATCACAGAAGCGTCCGGAACGGCGGCCATCATCCGGCCCTTGGACCGTTCCATGCGGACCTGGCGCAGGCGCTGTTTGACCAGCGGATCGCCCTCGGACTGCTTGTGTTCGTCCTTGACCTCTTGCTTGGTCATGCGCAGGCGTTTGGTGTGCTCATACTTCTGATAGGTGAAATCAAAGACAGCAATCACGGCGACAATGATGGTGACCACCACAAAGATGGTCAAGGCGATATCTTTCACAATTATCATGGCCATCAACGGCTGGGCATTAATCAGCCCCACCAGCGTGTCCCGCTGCGGATAGACGATGGCAAAGATCACCGCCGCCACAAAAGTCAGCTTGGCGATACCCTTTGTAAAGTTCACAAGCCCCTGAAGCCCAAACATGCGCTTGAGCCCTGCCAGGAGAGATATTTTCTGCAGGCTCGGTTTGACCTTCTCGAAGGTGAAGACCGGCATGGATTGCACCAGATTGCCCACTAGGCCGGCCAGCATGAACAAGCTAAGAGGGATCAATAAGGTTCCGAAGATAATCCAGAACACAGACCGGAAGACCGTCAGGATGTCATGGCCTTCAAGGGATATCTCATAGCCCCGCGCGAAAAACGGCCGCAGATCGTTGGTCAGATTGCTGGCCATGGGACCCAACACCAGCCAGATGGTGAAAGCCGCAGCCCCCAGGATAAAGAAGGTGGGCACTTCCTGGCTTTTGACCACGTCGCCTTTTTTACGGGCATCGGCGCGTTTTTTGTCGGTTGGGTCTTCGGTTTTCTGGGCGTCGTCCCGTTCGTCAGCCATCTCTACCTCAACAACAGTTCGGCAACGGAGGCCTCGAAGTAGGTGAGGAACGCCATCATCATGGCACTGATCAACATGGCCATCAGGCTAAAGCCGATCATGATGTTGGCAGGCATGACGATGAAGAAAATCTGCACCGCTGGCATAAGGCGGGAGAGAATGCCCACCCCGATATAGACGGTCAGGCCCACCACCAAAAACGGTGCGGCCATGCGCATGGCAAGACTGAACGTTTCAGCAGTGACCCGGATGGCAGTTTGCGCAAAGTCTTCGATCGGCGGCAGATTGCCGGGGGCAAAAACCCAATAGCTGTCCACGATACCGGCCAGCATCAGGTGATGCAGATCGGTGACAAAGATCATGGTCACAGCGATAATGGCCAGGATGGTTCCCACCAATGTGGTCTGTATCCCTTGCGTGGGATCAAAGCCCTGCGCATAAGCAAGCCCGGTGGAAAAAGCGATGATCTGCCCCGCCACTTGCAAAGCCCCCATGAGCATGCGCACCAGCGCCCCCAGAGCGATACCGATGACCACTTCCAAACCGATGAGCATCAACATGGCCATCATATTCTCGGGCATGGGCGGCACCATAGGGCGCACCACAGGGGTGATGGTCAGAACAACAACGGCCGCCATAAGTATCTTGATCCGGGCCTGAATGTTTCTTTCCCCAAAGCCGGGGAACAGCATCATCATGGCAGCAACGCGGGCAAAGACCGCGAGGTAGACAAAAGCCTCCGCAGGTAACATGTCGAGCGGCAGGGGGATGGAAAAGTTCATGATCTACCCGGCGGCAATCCGCAACACGATGCGTTCCATATAGGCGCCCATGATCTGCCCCATAAATGGCAGTGCGATCATCAAGGACAAGAAGATCGTCAGGATCTTTGGAACAAAAACCAGGGTCATTTCCTGGATCTGCGTCAGGGCCTGAAACAGCGCGATAGTCAGACCGACCCCCAGCGCCACCAGCATGATGGGACCCGCCATTTGCAGCAGTACAAAGATAGACTCGCGCGCAAGGTCGAGCGTTTCTGGCCCAGTCATATGGCAATTCCCCCTTCTAGGGCTGATGCAAAGGATCCGTTTGGCTCCAGTGCATCATAGGGGTGTCACTTTATAGTTAATGAAAATCCAAACCTGTTCGAAATCAGAACACGAACTAGATCGGCATCCGCATGATTTCCTGATAGGCCGAAACCATCCGGTCCCGCACGGAGACCACGGTCTCAAGGGTCATCTCAGCTGCTGAAATGGCCGTGACCACATCCACGATGTCAGCCTCGCCCGCAACAGCATCCACAGCCACCTGCTCGGCCTGATGGCCCGTGGCAATGGCGTCAGAGACGGCTTCCGAAACAAAGTCAGCAAAAGACGGTCCTTCAGATGCACCGCTGCCAGTTGGTATGGCAGCGCCCGCTTCACTGGCCGCCTGATGACGGGCAGCATTGGCATAAGCGGAGGCGGCGGAAGCTGGATCGATAGCCATAGTGCGTTCTTTCTTCTAGGCACGCGGTTTTAAGCGCGAAGCAGGTCTACCCGCGTGCTGTTTTATGCACGCAAAAAGTCACCCCGCGCGGTTCTAAGCGCGAAGCAAGTCTAATGTGCGCATCATCATGGAGCGCGCGGTGGAAATCATGTTCAGGTTGGCCTCATAGGACCGCTGAGCCTGACGCATATCCATCATTTCAATCAGAGAATTGACGTTCGGTGTCTGCACATAGCCCGAATCGTCCGCAGCCGGATGGCTTGGGTCATAGCGGGAGCCGAAATCTGCCATGTCCTGGATCGTATCTCCCATACGCACCCGATGCACGCCCAACTCCCGGTCCAACTCGTTCTGGAAGGTTGGGATCTGACGACGATAGGGGTCCTGCCCCGGTGCCGAGGCAACCGATTCAGAGTTCGCAAGGTTCTGTGCCACTACCTGGATGCGCTGACTTTGTGCGCGCATGCCTGCGGCCGCGATCATGATGGTATTGAAACTATCACCTGACATAATACAGGTCCTCTAGGTCAAATTAGCGGGCGCCGCGTACGGCCATACGAAGAATGCCCAGGCTCTTCTCGTAAATTCCGATGGCAGCCTGATGATCCATTTGCGTTTGGGCAACGCGCATCATCTGATCTTCCAGAACAATGGTATTGCCATTGGGCGAACTAGCACTGTCGGGGCTGTCGAAAATGTTGAACCGACCGCCACCGGTTTCCTCTGCCGGTGCAAAGTGGCCAGCGCTCGACTGTGTCAGACTGACGGGCCGCGAGGCCTCGCTGCGCAACATGGCGTGAAAGTCTGGTCGCTCAACATCCCGTCCGCGAAATCCAGGGGTGTCCGCATTCGCAATATTCTCTGCGAGCACACGCTGGCGCGAGGTGAGAAAACTCATGTTCTCTCTCAAGACATTGAATAAGGGCAGGTCTGTAAAAGACATGGAGCCGATTTCCTCTTCTCTGGCCCACCACGGGAGCCGAGTTCCAGACAGGGTCCCCCACAGCACGTTAAAGCCATCTTAAAGGTCAGACGTTTTTCTTAGACATATCGACAAATCAAAGCCCCCGTCTTTACGTGCGATTAAGCCTAACGGGCGTAAACCTTTAGGACGCGGACCACTCCATTTTGCAGAAGGCCTTTGGATTTCATGGACGCCCTACTCTTTGTTCGAGCCCTCGTGGCCCTTGTCTTTGTTTTGAGCCTCATTGGCGGCCTGGCCTGGCTGGCCCGCCGCTTTGGCCTCATGCAGCAAATGCAGCCCGGACGGCAACTAAAAGTACTGGAAAGCTGTGGCATTGATGCGCGCACCAAGCTGATCTTGTTCCGTGTGGGCGAGAAGCACCACGCAGCCCTGGTGGGCGCCAATGGTTGCCAGATTATTGACGAGGATGTGGAACTGACAGAGATTCCCGACGTCGAGCCCCAGGACCTGTCGTCCGTCATCAAATGGCCTGCCGGTCTTCAGGCCCTAAAATCCGGAACCCGTTCATGAGTAAATGGCTGCATCACTTGCGCTCACCCTTGATGGGCCTGCCTCTGGCTGCCCTCTTCGTACTGGGCTTTGCCGAGCCTGCAGCGGCCCAGGCGGTCTCTGTTGATTTTGGCGGCGAAGCTGGCCTGACCGAACGCGCGGTTCAGCTTGTCACCCTGCTGACAGTATTGTCGCTGGCCCCTTCTATTCTGGTGATGGTGACCTCGTTCACCCGCATCGTGATCGTGCTCTCCCTGCTGCGGACCGCCATGGGCACCCAACAAAGCCCACCAAACGCAGTATTGATCTCGCTCGCCCTTTTCCTGACGGCCTTCATCATGGCCCCGGTCATGAGCGAGGCTTATCAAGACGGCATCTCACCGCTGATCAATGAAGAAATTGACATGGAAGTGGCTTTTGAGCGCACCGCCAGTCCGTTCAAGACCTTCATGCTAGAAAACACGCGGGAAAAAGACCTGGAGCTTTTCCTTGACCTGGCCCAAGGGGACATACCGGAGACGTTGGAAGACACGCCGCTAATGACGGTGATCCCGGCTTTCATGATTTCAGAAATCCGGCGAGCCTTTGAGATCGGCTTCTTGCTGTTCATTCCCTTTTTGGTGATCGATATGGTCGTGGCCTCCGTGCTGATGGCCATGGGCATGATGATGCTGCCGCCGATTATCATCTCGCTCCCATTCAAGCTGATCTTCTTCGTGCTGGTGGACGGCTGGTTCCTGGTCACCGGCAGCCTGGTGCAAAGCTACGGCGTCGGTTGACGAAGTTGCTTGGCGTGTTTAACCCAAACTGCAACCCCCATAATTCCCAGCTAATATTAGGAAATGGTAATAAATACCCAGTACTCATAGATCCGAATAACTTGGAAATGCACCGATTTCATGTGCATTCCAGCTTGCATTGTAAGCAGACCCTTCGGAGCCTTGATGTCCCAGGACCACCTTGAAGCCCGGATCGAGCAACTGGAAAAAGAGCTCGCGGCGCGTGAGGCAAGGGAAGCTGCCCTACTGCGGAATGAAGAGCACATTCGGCCAATCCTTGAATCGAGCCCCATTGGGGTCGTTATTTTTCGGGTCTCCGACAAAGTGATGACCTTTGGCAACTCTCGGTGCTATCGCCTGTTTGGATATGAAGCCCCCCATGAGGTAATAGGAAAATCGCTCCGGGATTTTTGGATCGAACCGGCGCAGCTTCGAGATCTGTGTGATAGGGCCATGGCAACGGGCGAAGCAGACCTCGCCGAAGCCGCCCTACGGGGACGGGATGGATCTGTTTTCTGGGCCAACGTTTCCTGTGAAAAAATTCTTCTGGATCAAGAGATTTGCCTGCTGTTCTGGATCAATGATGTAACGGCGTTCAAGCAAAGCAAGACCGAAATTCAATCTCTCAATGAGGGGCTCGAGCAAACTGTCCAGGAGCGAACGGAACAAGTGCACCTGAGCGAAGAACGTTTCCGTGATTTCGCTGCGAACGGTGCGGACTGGTTCTGGGAATTGGGCCCAGACCTTCGCATCTCCTATATATCCGGCAACACGGATATGGCCATTGGCAGGATGACCCAAGATTTTGTTGGCCTGACCCACAGCGATGTCTTCGGCGCAGTCTTAAAGCTCGATTCCATAGATCAGAAAAACCCGTTGGAAATCATAGATCAGCATCTGCCGTTTTCTGAAATTGAGGTCCCTTGGCAACTACCTGGTGGCCCCCGCCGACATGTAACCTTGAGCGGCACGCCCCGCTTTGATGAGGACGGCACCTTCCTTGGCTTCCGGGGGATCTGCCGTGAAATAACCGAACGCAAGAAGGTAGAGGAGGCTCTGTATCTGGCCAAGAGGGAAGCTGAGGCCGCCAGTAAGGCAAAGTCAGACTTTCTCGCTAGCATGAGCCACGAACTCCGGACTCCGTTGAACGCCATCTTGGGGTTTGCACAAATCCTGCAGATTAATACCGGATCACCCCTTACGGCTGAACAACTTGAACAGGTTGGATACATTGCTGAAGGGGGCAAGCACTTGCTCAGCCTGATCAATCAGGTGCTGGATCTTGCCCGGATCGAAGCCGACCGGCTGGACCTCTCCCTTACCTCCGTGGATGCTAGCGAGATGATCAAGGAATGCGCAGCCCTTTCCATTCCCCTGGGCAAGCCGCGTCAAATCAGTATATTTGATGAACTCAGTCAGACCATCACAAGCACTCTTCACACTGACAAAGTCCGCCTCAAGCAAATCCTATTGAACCTCATCTCCAATGCCATCAAATACAACAAGGAGGCAGGCACAATCACTTTGTCGGGTCATGAGACCAAGAACGGTTTTCTTCATATCTCCATAACTGATACCGGCATTGGTATTAGTGACAAAGACCGTACGACAATCTTCCAAATGTTCCAGCGCGCCCGAACTCGTTCGACTGATGTTGACGAAGGAACCGGCATTGGCTTGACCGTGACCAAGCATCTTGTGGAAAAAATGGGTGGGCGGATCGGCTTTGAGAGCGAACAGGGGGTCGGCAGCACTTTCTGGGTTGAACTGCCGCTGATATCGAACCACGATGTGCTCATTTGGGATGGTGACTTGCAGGTTGGTATTGATGCGATCGACAATGACCACCAGTCCATCATGTCGCTGATCAATAGAATTCTGCACGAGCCCGAAGGCAAGGACAAGGTCGGTGAAACTTTCAGAAGGTTGATTGACTACACCCGCTATCATTTCTTGCGCGAAGAAACAATCATGACCGCATGCGGTTATACGGATCAGGCTTTTCACAGCGACTTCCACACAGATCTTATTAGGAAGCTCGAACGATTAGCAACCGCCTGGAATGAAAGCAGCTCCGCTGAGGATGTCGAGTCCCTCAAAGATCAATTGCTCACCTGGTGGGGCGACCACATCGGTGAAGGCGACAGAGACCTCGCCATACACGTCATTGGCAAAGACAAACTGGTTCGAGAAGCTCTCGATGCCATTCAGGACAGCCATGCCTCAAACTTATCCATCGCAAGCTGATTGGTGTACCTCCAATTGGAGAACGCCGCCCCCAACTAGTTCCCTCTCCGTTGACTTTGCAGGCATCGCCAGATAGCGGGATCAATCCCGGCTATGACGACGAACTTGAGTTTGTGTCTTTGGCTAAATCGAGGATTCTCGGAATGACTGAGTAAGAGACACGCCCCTAGTTAATCGCCGTGCCGTCTTCGGATTCAAACTCGGTGCGGATGCGGTCCATGAAGGCGTCGAACGTATCAATAGAGGCGATGCGGCGGGCCATTTCTCTGAATGCCATGTCCTGGGTCTCAATGCGCCCAGTTACAATCTCAAAGGCTTCCGCATCGGGGCTTTGTGCCATCTGGCGGGCAAATTTTGTACGCAGGCGCGTTAAGCCCAACTCATCATCAGCAAAGACAAAGCTGATGGCAGCGCGCATAACGTCGCCGCGTTGATCGTCATTCAGCGGCTGATCAGAGCGCCAGGCCGAGCCCAGTAATTCTTCCAGCCCGATGGCTGCATCGTCCCAATATTCAGCTTCCCACTGGATTTCCGCCCGAAGACGATTGGCTTCCTCCCGACGTTCGTTCTCGATCACTTCCAATGCATGATCATACCGATGAAGCGCGGCAAGGGAGCGCGATTCCAGAATTCGGCGTTGACGGTTCAATGTTTCAGGCAACAAGGTCTGCCGCGTTGAGCGAATAGCTTGCAAGGCTTCGGCCGGGCGACGATCCAACAGATAGACCATGGCAAGGCGTGTTGCCACCTGGGCCCGCCCTACCCCACGCAGGCGGTTTTCCACCTGATGATTGAGAAGTTCTGCTGCCTGTTCCAGCAAATCCACATTGACCAGACGATCCGCAAGCTGACGGATCATGTCATCGCCTTGGCGTCCAACGGGGGTCAGCTCCCGGAAACTGTAAAACAACCCCAACGCCTGGATCGGGGTCAGGGCATCCACGTCTCCACCCAGGAACAGACCGATGAAGGTTTCCTGCATCTCATCGCCAATCTGGCGGGCGCGGCGTTCGCGCGGAAACGACGTGATCGCAATACGCCAGGTTAAAAGACCTTCGCGATAGGCTCCGCCCGCCACATATTGCCGGCCAAGCTCCTGCAACACAGCGAGCTCAAGATCATCCCCGCGCCACCTGTAGCGCTGGGCCTCCAGCCGATCGATTGTTTCCTCGCGGGTGATCAGGTCCAGCTCATGCAGAAGGCGGGTCTGGCGAAACATGCCGCGGACCACCAGCGGCTCATAACCAGATTCAATCACATGATCATAATGTTCCAGCGCCCGAGCAGAATTTCCGTGAGCTGAGCCTTCCTCATAGAGCCCGCGCAACAGCTCCACATGAACGGGGACATAGTGCGGCACCCCTTCCAGAGGAACATTGTCGAGCTCATCTTCCATGACCACGTAGTCGTTGGCCGCCATGGCAACCTCAGCCATGGCGATGCGGAACCGTGCCTGCTCCACCGGGCCATAGGCATTGAGCATACGGGCGCTGTCGGAAAACTCCCGCCGGGCGCCCATCTTATCGCCCATATTGTGCCGGGCAAGACCACGCCAGAGGGCTGCGTTTTCATCCGTCTGCAGAATATCGGCGGAAAGGTCCTGAAGGCCCTCCTCAAACCGGTGCAAGCGGATGTAGGAAACGCCCCGCAAGGCACGGAAAACTGCATTGCCCAGCATGGCCGGATCGTCAGATTCCATGAGGTGCAAAACCCCAAGCGCTTCGGCATCAAATCCGCGCGCCAGATAGAACCGGACGAGGTTTAGGCGAGCGAGATCACGCCCGCTCTCATCCACATGAGCCATCTCATTGAACAGGTCAAAGCGCGCTTCAAGGAACGTGGTCTCCTCGCCGCCGCGCCAGTTCCCAAAATCCATATAGCCCGGCGTATCGCGGAGAGAATCGGCAACTTCGATTTCCAGAGCACGCTGCGTGGCATCGGAAAGGGCCAAACCATCGTGACGCGTGATGGAGACAAATCCGTCATCCACAGTGACGCGTAGATCATCGGTATAGCTTTCCACCGCAAGGCCATGCGCTGTTTCCAGCAACGAAAACTCTACATTTGTGCGCGGCGTGATCATCCCTCGAACAGGCGCAATCGAAGTTACGACTGCCAATTGGTCGCCAATATCTGGATCGCTGACCCAGTGAACATTGCTTGCCCCCGGCAAGGCCACGGCCACACGAGCGCTGTCTTCGTGCCCAGGAAGCCGCGTGACTTCAATGGCGCTGGTGGCCTCCACTACAGATTCGCCTAGAGTGATAATCCAGGAGGTGTCGCTGGCCGATGTGGTGGCCAGAACATAATTCGGCACTTCCAGGCGCAATATAGCGAGCGCATCATCTTCGATAATGTTCGGGGCACGGAACAATCCGCGGAAGCGGCGCTCGAGTGTTTCGATGTTCAGCTCGGCGTCGGTTTCAAATGCGATCCAGAGATTGTTCCCACGCCGGAAAGTGGCCGCAGGCGTTACGCTCTCCCAGGGAAAGAGAAGCCGAATGCTGTCACTTGTCTCAAGAACTTCAACCGTCAGGATAACAGGCTCATCCACAGGCGGGGCCAGCTCGACAGGGGCTTCGGTTAGCGGCCCCTCATAGACTACACCGTCTTCTGCGGGGGCCTCTTCAATATGGCCTTCAAGACCCACATCCGCAGCGGCGTGTTCAAGTGACCCAGAAGCCTCATCAACCGGAACGGCAAGAGCAATCGGCAAATCCTTGTGGAAGGCGACAAACAAATCCGTTCCCTCACGGCGATGGGACGCGATCACCTCATCACCGCCCACCAGGGTCAAGCGCAACCGGCCGTCTTCTGCTGTCCGGCTTTCACTGGCTTCTTCCAAAAGCTCAAGTTCCGCTGGCACAACGCTGCTTAAATCAAGACGGCTGTAGGCGGGAAAGGTCAGCACGGCTATCCGCGTGGAAACAGACGCCTCAATCTCCACCTCGCCACCGCTAAACTGCAGCGTCAGAATATCTTGTTCGGGTCTCGCTTCGGCAAGCCATTCCGTGATGGGATGAGGATCGGGTCTTAAGATGGGGCTCAGGGTCACGTTGATGGGGATCACCGGCTCTGGAATTTCTTCCACCACTTCTTCGGTCACGATTTCTTCTGCAACGGCTGCTATGGCGCTGACCGGCCCGCGAAGGGTTAGAACAATGGTGCCATTCTCTACTGACTGCTCAATGGAAACATCGCGGCGCAGCGCCAGGCGAAGGGCTTGGCCATTGGCATCCATGCGCGCCAGGGTCACGTAGTCGCGCAGGGTACGAGCCGCAGCGGACACATCAATCTCAACCGGGCGCTCAAAGCTCAGCACAGCCACACTGTTGACCACGTTGAGCTGAACCGCCATTTCCTGGTCCGCCGTCAGGACAAGTTGCCCGCTGTCTTGAGCGACAGAACCCAAGGCTGTCATTTGTTCCTGAGCATAGAGCGGAGAGGAGGCAAGCAGCGTCAGCGCCAAGGCAATGATCGGCAAGCTTGAGCAGGCACGCGCCCAACTTTGTGCTTTGGCACGCGCAAAGGCCCGGCAGCTTTGCACTGCCCGGCGGTCGAATTTATCGCTTCGCCTCGCGTCCATCATCTCTCTCTCCAAGGAACGGCCCACCACACATGTGAAGGGCCGCGCCACGGTGAACAAAATGTAAAGCCGTTGGGTTAAACGCACGTAAAGACGGGGCTGTGACCCCGCCAATTCTGGTGCTATTCGGTGCCTGGAATATCAAGCCGTGTGGCCAGCAAAACCGTCAGATCCTGAGCTGCCGCCGGGTCCATTTCCGCCAGGATCGGTGCAATCCGCGCCTCCCGCATACGAGAGGTCACATCCACCAAAATCTCGGTATCCAGTCGCTCGAAAATCCGTGCCGCATCCTTGGCCCGCATGGTCTCATAGACACCGACCAGGGAGGCCATCTGAGCCTCTTCGTCCTCATCCCGCTGGATGAGCAGATCCTCGATCTGGGCTTGCAGAGAGCGCAGCTCTTCAATGCGTTCTTCAGTACGCCGCTCCACCGCCTCGATCAGCCGTTCGCGGGTCGCCAATTCACGCTCCCGCTCTTCAAGGGCAGAGCGCCGCTCGGAAAGGCTTTCCAACACCTGGATCTCTTCCCGGCTAAGGCCCATACCGCTCATATCGATATAATTGAGGTTCTCTCCAGGATCGTATTCGGGGTGTTCTTCTTGTGCTGGCTCACCGTGAGCAGGTTCTTCGTGGCCTTCCTCCGGCGCGCTGTGCTCTTCAGTAGACGCAGGTGTTCCCACAGCCATGGCCGTATCGATGCCGATAAGTTCTTCCTGAACCGCAGTCCACAGATCTGCCGACTTCAGAAACATCAAAAATCCAGCGGCCAAGATCAGCACCGGAAGAACGCGAATATTCTCGTCCAAAACACGTAATAGACGGGACATGGCTAGCGAGCCTCCCTTAGAGATTTAATGAGATCCTCTTCCTGAAGAGGTTGACGGCCCCCTGCCTGCTCCCCGATCCGATCAACACCGGCCCCATCTGCTGACGGTCGCCGGACATCTTCAAGACGATCTGCCAGGTTCTTGCCTGAGCCGATCATCAGTTCCAGTTCATCGGAAATGGTACGCGCGCTGGCCACAAGTCCGGTCAAATCATTGGCGGTCTGTGCGCCTGCTGCTTTTAGATGATAGACGCTTGCCTGTGCGTTTTCCGTCGCCTTGTTCAGCTTGTCGATAATGGCTTTTAGCTCATCCTTGCCAGAGCGGAGAGCCCGCAGTTTTCTTTCCAGGGAGATGCAATAAAACACCGTGACCATCAGGAGCACGACAACAAGACCTTCGATAAGTAATCCGTAAGGGATCGACATTAGACGGATCCTTCATTTTGGCGGCGGACAACTTCTTCCACCCGCACAGCAACATTTTGCCCGACCCTGCCCATGCGCCCTTTAACAAGCGGAATATCCCCGCAACGAACCTCAATAGGAGATTCCGGCGTGGCGGCCAGCATGACCGTTTGCCCAACTTTCAGGTTCATCACCTTGTCCAGACTCATCACCATTTCGTCCAGAACCGCGTCAATAGGCATCTGCGTGTTCCAAAGTTCTGTCGCCAAGTGGCTTTCCCAGATACTGTCGCGACCAAATTTCTCACCCATGAACATTTGCAGCAGCAATTTCCGGATGGGCTCCAAGGTCGCATAAGGCAGCAGCAATTCAATGCGCCCGCCCCGGTCTTCCATATCAATGCGTAACTTGACCAGGATCGCGGCATTGGCCGGGCGGGCAATGGCGGCAAAGCGCGGATTGGTCTCAAGCCGGTCAAGGCTAAAAGCGATCTTGGACAATGGCTCAAACGCCGATTGCAAATCCTCCAGCACCACTTCGATCATGCGCTGAACGAGATTGCGTTCGATGGTCGTATAGGGTCGACCTTCAATCCGCATGGCGGCGGTGCCTTTGCGCCCGCCCAGGAGCACATCCACGATCGAATAGATCAGGTTGGAATCCACCGTAAAGAGCCCGTAGTTATCAAGCTCTTCTGCGCGGAACACCGAAAGAATGGCTGGCAACGGAATGGAATTGAGATAATCCCCAAAACGGATGGAGGAAATATTGTCGAGGCTCACTTCCACATTGTAAGAGGTAAAATACCGCAAGCTGGAAGTCATCAACCGCAC
>JAJFIL010000281.1 GCA_021774965.1 Alphaproteobacteria bacterium | reverse complement strand
CCCCTGTTCGTCATTCCCGCACTTGATGCACTACTGTCTGGTTTAGCTCAGGCAGTTGTACTTCGACCACTTTGGTTTGTTGGGGTCGATACAGATTACAAGAACAGAGACTCTGTTTTCGTGTTTGCCCAACGATAGTCTACCACCCCCAGCCCTTCGCTTTGCTCCGGACCTCCCCCCTCCCGAGGGGGAGGTGATTTTGGTGCAGTCATGCGGTTTTCGTTCCTTCCCCCCAGCGAGGGGGAAGGTCAGGATGGGGGGGGGCCGTAGGCACATGGAACACCACAGAGGTGATCGGAATCTAAACCGGACACCAGTGGGTCGAGCCGGGGAATGACGAGCTTTGGAATTCAGACCAAACCTTCCCGCGCCTGATCGATATTCCAGTTTGAGACCAAATCAAGATCCAGCTCCACCTGCACAGAGCCCGCCTCCGCTCCGCTGAGTTCTGCCAGCACTGACCCGTTGGGTGCCACCGCCAAAGTCGGGCAGACCTGATCTGCGGCTGCGTTGTTTGAGCCCAAAACAAACCGCTGCGTTTCGGCGGCACGGGAGATGATGTGCGCGCGCCAGACGGGGTAATGCTCTGCGCCGCCTATTGCATTGGTAAGATACAGAAAGACCTGCGCACCCTTGCGGGCTAGCGCCTCCCATTGAGCGGGGTAACGAATCTCACGGCAGAGCTGCATGGCCACGGGCACCTGCATTCCTCCCACCGTGATCTCAAAGACCGGAAGCTCCGAGCCTGCCACCATGTGGCCACGCTCAGCTGTAGCGAGATTGCATTTCTGATACACCACGCGGGAGCCATCGGGCCCAAGGTAGACCCCAAGGTTTCCCCAGCCCCCTTCAACGTGCTGCACCGTGCCCAGAAATACATGAGCGCTTTTGGTAACCACGCGGGCCGCGATCTCATCCAGCTTGGCGTTAAGGACCTCTGGTGCAAGCCCGTTGAGAAAGCTCATGTCTTGCGAATAGCCCGACAGAGCACCCTCGGGCAGCACAAGCAATTCATCGTGCTCTGCCGCATCGACGAAAGAGAGAATTTGATCTGCGTTCTGATGAACATCCAGAGAGACAGGGAATTGAGCTATGGTCGCCTTAATCATCACCCCACTCCAATCATCGCCCGGCGCGGCCTCGCGCCTCAATGCCCGGCCGGGCTTCCAGCCTATTGCTGCAGGCGTTCGCGGACCACCGCGGAGGCTTTGGAGAAATCCATCTTGCCGGCGTAACGCTCTTTCAGCGCTGTCATGCATTTGCCCATGTCCTTGAGGGTGGCCGCTTCCATTTCCGTGACCACGCCTTCGCAAACGGTGCGGATTTCATCGCCGCTCATTTGTGCGGGGAGATAGCTTTCGACGATCTCTTTTTCTTCGCGTTCCTGTTCGGCAAGGTCAAGGCGGCCGGCTTCTTCATAGAGGCGCACGCTCTCGTCTCGCTGCTTGGACATTTTCTGCAGGATGGAGAGGATTTCTTCGTCAGAGACACCGCCGGTGCGATCTTCGGAGCGAGCGGCAATGTCCCGGTCCTTGATAGCAGCCAGGATCAGCCGCAGGGTGGCGAGCCGACGTCGGTCTTTTGCCTTGAGCGCGGTTTTAAGCGCTTCGTTCAGTTCTTCGCGCATCTGCATGCTCCCGTATGCCGCCGGACGCGATTCGCGCCGGACCTCTGGAGGGCTCAGGTGAAAGCCCTTTGGTGCCACGCTGCCCCGCCAAACCCGACTGATTTCATTGGGTTTTTACGGCGGCAACGTGACGCTTGACGAGGGCAGGCCCTTTCACTAGCTTCCGGTCCGTTTGCGCGGAAGCTACAGGGTTTCAGGCCACCCTCGATAATTCGAGGGCCGTATTTAGGCCTCTGAGACTTGTGAAGCAAGCCCCCGTTCCCTTGCGTTTGTTAACCCCGTTTGAGGCCCTCCATGACCATGCCCCCTGCCAACGACCCCCGGATGCCAACGGGGGCCGTGGTTTTTGCTGACGGAACCGCCATTTATGGCCATGGACTTGGGGCGGCAGGCACCCGCGTGGGCGAGCTTTGCTTCAACACCTCCATCACCGGGTATCAGGAAATTTTGACTGACCCTTCTTATGCCGGGCAGATCATCACTTTCACTTTTCCGCATATCGGCAACGTGGGCACCAACGACGAAGACCTGGAGGCGGCAAGCGCCGCAGCCTTGGGTATGATCTCCCGCGCGTCTGTGACCAACCCTGCCAACTTCCGCAGCACCTCTCATTTGCACGACTGGCTTGAAGCGCGCGATCTCATCGGGATTTCTGGCGTGGACACCCGCGCCATCGCCGCCAAGATCCGCAAAGACGGTTTTCAGAACGTGGCACTTGCCTATGCCCCTGACGGAAACCTGGATGTAGCTAGTCTTGCAAGTCGGGCATCCGACTGGCCGGGGCTGGAAGGCATGGATCTGGCCAAGACCGTCTCCTGCACCAAAACCTATCAATGGTCGGAAACGCCGTGGGCACTTGGCCAAGGCTATTCCGAACAATCAGGCGCTGAGTTCCGCGTGGTCGCCGTGGACTATGGCGCCAAACGCAACATTTTGCGCAGCCTTGCAGGCCTTGGCGCAAAGGTCATCGTGGTGCCTGCTACCGCCACCGCCGAGGAAATAATGGGGCATTCGCCGGACGGGGTGTTTCTTT
>JAJFIL010000029.1 GCA_021774965.1 Alphaproteobacteria bacterium | reverse complement strand
CAGGACCGGCGCGGCAGCGTGATCGCCACCTCGGATGAGGCAGGCCTGGTGGATGAGGTCTACACGTATGATAGCCATGGCGTGCCCAATGAATGGGCGGGCAACCGCATCCGGTTCACCGGCCGGTGGATGGACGCCGAGACCGGGCTTTATTACTACCGCGCCCGGTTCATGTCACCGAGCCTGGGCCGCTTCCTGCAGACCGATCCCATCGGATACGGCGACAACATGAACCTCTACGCCTATGTCGGCGGCGATCCGGTGAACAACACGGATCCGAGTGGATTGGCGGAGTGTCCTGACCGAGAGGAGTGTTGGGAATCTGATATCCCGATTACTGAGAATTCCACAGAACAGCCAGATGCAACTGTTGACGACGAAAGCCGTTCGGTAGTCGATGACAATCGACACAGCCTTAGAATTCGGGATGAACGGCAATCTCTCGCTACTCGCGAAAAACCACATGAGGTAACGGCCGGTCAGGAGCTCGTTCCATTGCCAGTTGAGAGTATTTCTCGGGAAGGCAATGTGATGACTACGAGAGTAGGTGGACCAAGTGATGATGCGACGATTGTTGTGCATGGTCATAACCCGGATCAGGGAATCGTGCCCGGCCCACGTGATGATGATAGTATTAATCGCCATGGCCTTGGTAATGTTATTGTGGAAAACGGCAGACAAGGTGAGCTTGAATACCTCAATGGACGATTTAGGTTCACTGTTACAGAAGGCAAAGCTGAACGAGAAAACAGACGCAGGGGTAGGATTGATGAGGTTGGTATGATCGAATCGAGGTTAAACGAATTTCAGTCGAGGATAGAGCAATGAGGTCAGTTCTGTGGGTATTTGTCTTGCTGCTCTTGGCTGGGTGTGCATCGTCTATTGATCACAATCCAACTGACTGTGAGACCCCCGCGGCAGATGAAATCTTAGTTAAAGGAGAGTTCTATACAGACCATGCAGACTGGCTACGAGTAAGTTCTGTCGGTGACTTGTTAGGCCGAGAGATTTATTTGATCCGAAGCGATAGTATGCAGGCAAATATTTATGAGCTTCAGCATAAGGTTTTGACGCTACTAGTCAGAAGTTATCCTGCCTGTGATTTTGGCTTTACGCTCGGATGCCTTCATGAAGGGTCAGATGGTTATATCTATGAGATCGTCAATTGGTGTAACATTGAAGAGCGGTCAGATAACGCGACGCTCTTCCTGCAAAGTCGACAACTTGGTGTTTCGAAATCCCAAGTTTAGCTGTCTTGCTCAGGCTTACTAGATTTGTGAGGATAGTTTGGATTGCACCGATTTTGAGTTTTTGCCTGGCATTCCAGATTTGCCGTCTACATCTCGGACGCTCGCGAGTTTGATGTTCTATGAATTGGAGCGTCCTCTTAACCCGGATTGGTACGACCTAGTTCTCGAGTTCTTCGAGGATCATGGTCAAAGACCCAATAATGTAATTGTTGAATCGGATGGCCCAAATGGGAAAGGCGTATTCTCCAGAGTTCGAAAGAAAATCCCCGAGGCATTGGAAATTGCGGAAGATGGCAAGATGGCTCGGGTGCAGGTTCGGGGGAAAGCAGTTTTTGGCGAGGAGTTAGTATTCCCCTCGGTCATTGGTGTCTATATTGGTCAATCAGGACATGGGCGCACGGAAGGTGTCTTCTCCTCCGCATCAAAGGATGTTTCAAGCCTTATTGAATTTTCTCTAAAAATGGCTGAGCGCATAAACTCACTTGGGGGGGCATTTTATGGTCATGCTTCTTGGTTTCCTGCGGCGATGGGCCCCGATGCCTACCTGGTGGGAATGGGATCCCTGCCGAAGGGAATGCCATATATGGCGTTGAAAAACTATTCCGCACGACTCACAAATTGGCGCGAGGAGGTTCTTTCTCGAAACAGATTGGGTTGTTTTTACCGCGAAGTGTTTCCAATCAACTTTCTGACTACAGACCATATGGAATCAAGAATTGGTGACAAGGCAGCAGAGGGTTTTCTCCTGTCGTATGGAGAGATCAGGCGGCTCGACAGCGAAGTTGGGCAATTTGTGTGGACTGTTCCGAAGGAGAACATTATCGCGGCAAGAAAGGAACTAGAGTATTGGGGACTAATTCTTAGTGCAGGGTCTTCAGGTGATTTTTGACGTGAGTGGTTGTCCCATTCAAATACTCAAATCACATGACATTTTTGAGGAAACCGACGCACAGTCTCTGTGCCTTTCAATTACTCGAATAGATCAATGAGATCAATGGGGTCAAAGATCAATGGCGATCAATGGGGTCAGGGTAAATTGATTTCCATACAGAGTAAATGTTGATTCGCTAACTTGTCCCACCCTTATCCTCGGGCCCATCCCCAGTGTGACGAAAAGGCGACGGTTCCAGGCTTGGTGCCAAGGCCCAAGACAACGATTTGGACAACAAGTGGTAAAACTAAATGCAAATTCAGGTAAAACTTTTACCAAAATCGGGCTGTTTTTGCATTTATTGACTTAACAAAACGGGGATAGGGCGGGGAGAGGTTTGATGATAACCCGCCCCTCATGGCCGGTGTCAGCAGACCATTTGTTCCGAAATCAATTCACTCTGACCCATTGATTTTGGTCGCTGCCGCCGGTGCGGCTACTCCGCCATTCCGTCCGGGAAATCGAGGTCGTGGAGGTGCGCCCGCGCGGCATCGGCCATCTCTCCTTCCCGCTCCAGCATCAGCACCTTGATCCAGTCCTCGCGGGCGGCATTGTCATCGCTGAGCATGCGCCAGAGAACACCGCGTTCGATCAGCGCGGGCATGTAATCTGGATCCTGGGTCAGGACCTCGGTCAGGTCATCCATGGCGGGCTGTAATTGCTCCAGCGTGCGATGGCCTGTTGCGCGCAGGACCAGGGCGTCCCTGGCGCCGGGGGCGTAATCGAGGGTAAAATCAAGCTCCTCGATGGCCTCTTCCCAGTTACCGTCCATGATGTGGGCGCGGGCCATATCAAAATGGGCCTCCACCAGAACTCGCAGAAGCGTTGAGTCCAATGCCAACGCGGCGTTCAGCGATTCGCGCGCTTGCCCGGGAAAGCCTTCCATCATCCAGGCATTGGCCGCCTGAATGAGAATTTCTGCCCGTAAATCCGTGCCCAGTCCGTTCGAGGTGTCCTGCGCCAGCGTATCCAGCCGGTCCGCTCCATCCGCATAATGGCCAAGGGCAACAAGGGCCAAGGCTCCGCAATGGTGCGCAGGGGGCCCGCCCCCTTGATCCTGCCAATTCAAGGCGCGGTCAAAGGCCTGATCCGGGTCCGTCTCAACCTGCCCCAGGCAAAATTCATAGGCCGGGGAGCCGCCGAACCAGTTGCCAGCTTCCTCTATCGGAGCCGAGGGCTCCTGAGCTACAGCGCTGGTTAACCACAAAAGGCTTGCAAACCCCGCATAAGTGGACCGCCGTGTAAAACATGTGTAGGAGTGTCGCTTCGTCATGGGCTGGAGTCTTCCGATCACAGCCCAAATGGCAAGTGAAATTCAGGTGAAGCACAAAAGATTGGTTGCCGCCCATGAGCCGAATGTTCTTTTTTGGATTTGGAAGTACCGCCTCTGTCCTTGCACGCCGCTTGCGCGAAGAGGGCTGGGAGATGGCAGGCACCACCCGGACCACAGACAAGGTCAACGCCATGTGGGAGCAAGGCGTGGAGCCGCACATCTGGGACGGTGAAAACCCACTGGAAGCACCCATGCGCATTGTGGGAAACGCCACCCATATTTTGCACTCAATTCCCCCCCAGTTGGAGGGAGACCGGGTCATGTTGCATCACCGCAAGCTGCTCAGAGCGCTTGCCCCCAAGCTGCAATGGCTGGGCTACATCTCGACCATCGCCGTTTATGGGGATACCAAAGGCCAGTGGGCCGCCGAGGACTATGCCCCCAATCCAATCTTTCCAAGAGGCAAGCTGCGTTACAGAGCCGAGAGCAATCTCCGGAAATTGAGTAAGGCAGTAAACCTGCCCACTCATATCTTTAGAGCGGGCGCCATTTACGGACCGGAACGCAACGTCGTGCAGCGCCTTAAATCTGGGAAGGCCAATCGCCTGGTTCAAGAGGGTCATTGCGTCTCGCGCATTCATGTGGAGGACCTTGCGGGAATTATCTACGCCTCCATGCAGAAGCCAAACCCGATTTCGATCTACAATGCTGTAGACGATCTGCCCAGCGAAATGGATGCGCCGGTTGATTACACCGTCGCGAAGCTGGGCTTACCGATGCCACCGACATTGCGTGTGGAAGATGCGGGCGACAGGTTGCCGCAACAGCTTCTGGCAGTCTTTCAGGAAGACCGGCGAATCAAGAATGATCTCATCAAATCTGAGTTGGGCTATGAGTTCAAATATCCAACCTACAAAGATGGATACGACGCTATTTTGGCGCCCTACCTCGCAAAGCTGGCTCAAGACGCCTCTTAAGTCTCAATTTCTCAAGCCTCAATTTCCCAGGCTAACGTCTCCACCGTGTCCACCAGACGCGCGATGTTTTGCGGCTCCGATAGGCGATGATCCCCGTGCTTGATCAGGTGTAGCGATACATCTGCTGAGGCCAAAGCCTCCACAAGGCGTAAAGCATGTTGCCAGGGCACATCAGGGTCCTTCATGCCCTGAAGAATACGCACAGGACAGCTCAGATTGATTTCCTTATCCAGGACCAGATTAGAGCGCCCATCCTTGATGAGGGCATCTGTTATGGGCGAAGGCTCAAAGCCATAATCGGAGGGCTGTAGCCACTCGCCCTTTTGCTCGATCTCGGCTCTCACTTCCTCCGGGAAGTCTGCCCACATGAGATCTTCGGTAAAATCTGGGGCCGGGGCGATGAAGACGATGCCCGCCACCCGCTCTGGCCGGGCCAATGCCGCCAGAATTGTCACCCAGCCCCCCATGGAAGATCCGATAAGGATTTGGCCGCCAGATGTCACCTCATCCAGCACCGCCAACGCGTCCTCGCGCCAACGGCTGATGGTGCCTTGGCGAAAATCACCGCTGGATTGGCCATGGCCGAAATAATCAAATCGGGTGGTGGGGCGGCCTGCTGCGCGCGCCCATTCTTCCAGCGCCAGCGCCTTGGTGCCGTCCATGTCTGACCGAAAGCCGCCTAACCAGAGAAGGCCAGTTCCCTCACCGGGCGAATGATGATAGGCGATGGTCTCTCCATCGGGGCGGTTTAGCTGGCTTGGCGATAGGTCATCGGTCATGGCGGTCTCCCGGAGGATGAGTTGATTGGGCAGAGGCGGCAAAGGCGGCAGAATTCAGTTGGACGATACGAACAAGACCCTGCGAGAGACGCCAGGACCGGGCCTGACCGTATTGCAGGTGATCCCCGATCTTGCTGCAGGTGGGGCCGAACGCACAACCATTGATGTGGCCCATGCCATCACCCGCGCCGGGGGCCGCGCTATCGTTGCCTCTTGCGGGGGCCGCCTGGAAGGCGAGCTGCGCGCGGCGGGCGGCGAATTGATCAAGATCCCCGCCCATACCAAGAACCCTTATTCGATGATGGCAAATGTCATCCGGCTTTTGCACATCATTGAGCAATACAAGGTGGATGTGGTCCACGCCAGATCTCGCGCGCCTGCCTGGAGCGCCATGATCGCTGCGCGATTTGCGGGCAAGCCGTTCGTGACCACGTATCACGGCACCTACAATGCCAACCTGCCGCTGAAGCGCTGGTATAATTCCGTTATGGCGCGGGGCGATCTGGTGATTGCCAATTCCCGATTCATCGCAGCCCACGTGCACGATACTTATGGCCTGGCGAAACCCAACATCGTCACCATCCCGCGCGGCACGGACATGTCGCTTTTCAATCCCGACATGGTGGATCATGCGCGGGTCAAGCAAATGCGCGAGGGCTGGGGCATTACGCTTTCTCCCTCTGCCGACGAGCGCGTGGTAGTGCTCTTGCCCGGGCGGCTGACCCGGTGGAAGGGCCAAACCGTCCTGATCGAAGCCGCAGCCTTGCTCAAGGACCGGGGCCGCGGCGGAGATGCCGTCTTCATTCTGGCAGGTCCTGATCAGGGGCGAGAGGCTTATTCCAATGAGCTCGCGCGCATGACCGAAAATTTCGGCCTTGCGGGCCGGGTCCGATTGGTGGGCGACGTGCGCGATATGCCAGCTGCCTATTTGGCAGCGGACGTGGTGGTGGCCCCCTCCATCGAGGCCGAAGCCTTTGGCCGTGTGGCGGTAGAAGCTCAAGCCATGGGGCGCCCCATCATTGCGGCGGATCATGGCGGTGCGCGCGAAACAGTTCTGACCGCTGCTGATGATCCGGGGGCGGAGGGTCTTGCCACAGGTTGGCGCGTGGCCCCCGGTAACGCCACTGCTTTGGCGGACGCTTTAAGCGAGGCCATAGACCAGGGCATCGGCGGGCGGGCGGCCACTGGCGCTTTGGGACAGGCCCATGTGCGAGAGCTCTACTCCCTTGAAGAGATGTGCGAGCGGACACTGAATGTCTACCGACGTGTGGCGGGATCCCCTGCTTCCCGACGAATTGTCGCGGCGCGAGGTCTTCAGGGCTCGGAACATATTTTGGTGATCAAGCTGGGGGCGCTGGGCGATTTTGTCCAGGCCATTGGCCCCATGCAGGCCATTCGCAAGCAACACCCGCTTGCCCATATCACCTTGCTGACGACAGAACCCTTCACGCCGCTGGCCTGGGCTTTGGGTATTTTCGACGCTGTATGGTCTGATGGCCGACCGCGCAACTGGCCTGATCAGATATCATTGGTGGCGCGGCTAAGGTCTGGTGAGTTTGAGCGGGTCTATGATCTGCAAACCTCTGATCGGTCCAGCGCCTATCATGGGGTGCTCTGGCCTCGTCGTCCTGAATGGTCCGGCATTGCAACGGGCTGCTCGCATCCTCATGACAATCCAGACCGCGATGCGATGCACACGGTGGAACGCCAGCGGGAGCAATTGGCAAGCATCGGCATCAGCGACGTGCCGATATCCGATCTCAGCTTTGCCCAAACAGAGGGGCGTGCGGACATCAGCCAGTTCGGCTTTGACCCGCATCAGGCCCCTTTTGCCTTGATCGTCCCCGGCGGCTCCCCTCATCGTCCGGCAAAACGCTGGCCCGCCAAATCCTATGGCACCCTGGCCGCACATTTTGCAGCCTGCGGCATTCGCCCCGTGATCCTTGGCGCCGGGGCCGAGCGGGAGAGCGCAGATATCATCATGGGCGCCTGTCCTGAAGCGGTCAGCCTGGTGGACAAGACAGATTTTCTTCAGATCGCGGCCCTTGCAGGGCATGCGCGCCTGGCCATCGGCAATGACACCGGCCCCCTGCACCTTGCGGCGGCGGCGGGTTGCCCATCGATGGTGCTGTTTTCATCAGAGTCAGACCCGCGCCGCTGCGCCCCGCGCGGAAGACTGGTCCGCACACTGAGCGTAGAAGACCTGCAGGATCTGAACCTTCAGCGGGTCATAGGCGTTCTGGAAGAAGCCGGAATGTTAACAAAGAACTCTACCCTAGAAACCACCTGATACGTCATTCCGGAATTTGCGAACGCAAATATCCGGAATCTCGATCAGCATACTGAAACCCAGAGATTCCGGGTCCGGCTATGCCGCCCCGGAATGACCAGTTCTATGTCTAAAAAATCATCCGGGTCAGTTCTTCGCCGGTCACCAGGTCTCGGTGATTGACGCCGCGGGCCCAATCGCGCAAGGCAAGCACGTAAGGCACCTCGCCATTGTTCTTGATCCAGGTGTCAATCACATAATGCCGTTCCGCTTCGATCTCAAACACCGTTGAGACCGTATGAGGCCAGACACCCCGTGCGCTCAGCGCTTCGGTCACGCGCCGCCCGGGACGATGAAGCTGAAACAAACCATCCTCATGCATCATAGTCAGGTAAGTTGCGGTATTGACCATCTCGTCCACACAGTCGAGCTGATTGTTGCGCCCAAATCCTGAAAATGATCCGCCTACGTCATGTTCTGACCCCACCGTGGGAGCTACCAGCGTTTCAATTCGTGCCAAGGCAAAGGCGATTTGCGCACGTTCGCCTTCCGCTGTTCCGGGCGCGCCCACCTCTGGCGGGCGGGCAAAGACATCACGGACGCTCTGCCATTCTTCCGTTGTCAGGCTGACCGGCACCTCGGTGGTGCAGCCATGGTGGATGCAAACCAGAAAATCATCGGGGGTCGGATCATCTCGCGGATACTCATGGTCCAGCATCCAGGCAATATTGGAGCCCGGCATAACGCAGGCCGAAAGAGCGAGGACCATAAGGCCAGCGGCGATGAGTTTGAGAAGGCGCATGACGATGAGTTCCCTGAAATTGGGCTGCGGTGGAACAGAGCTTAACCTGTCTCAGCCAAAAATGGGAGGGCCTGCGAGAAAGCCCCAGATGCCGTTTTGCACCAGTGCTTCCCTCCCGCAGAGCCCATCCACCTTGACTTAACCCACTCTGCCCATGATGGTGCGGGACCTGCCGCAGTGCAGCGAGAATTTGAAACCTCATGAAAGGAGCCGCGGAAACGCGGATATGACCCATGTCCAGTGCCGAAGATCAAAATATGTCGCCTGTGAAGATCACCCTGCCCGATGGCAGTGAGCGAACTTTCGAAGGAACGACGACCGGCGCTGACATCGCGGCTGATATCGGCCCCGGGCTCGCCAAAGCAGCGCTTGCCATCATTGTGGATGGCGAGATGGTTGATCTGTCTGCGCCCATCGAAAAGGATGCGAGCGTTAGCCTGATCACCTCCAAGAATGAAGAAGAAGCCCTGGATTTGATCCGCCACGACTGCGCGCACCTTATGGCGCAGGCGGTGCAGGAGCTGTTCCCCGGCACGCAAGTCACCATCGGCCCGAACATCGAAGATGGCTTCTTCTATGACTTTGCCCGCAACGAGCCTTTTCATGAGACCGATCTGGAGAAGATCGAAAATCGCATGAAGGAGATCGTCGACGAGGCTCGCCCGACCCGTCGTGAGGTGTGGCCGCGCGACGAAGCCATCGCGCACTTCAAGAAGATCGGCGAGACCTATAAAGCTGAGATCATCGAGGACCTGCCCGAAGGCGAAGACATTTCCGTCTATTTCCACGGAGAGTGGCATGACCTCTGTCGCGGCCCTCACCTGCCCAGCACCAAGCAGATTGGCAAAGCCTTCAAACTGACCAAGGTTGCCGGTGCCTATTGGCGCGGGGATGCAAAAAACGCGCAGCTTCAGCGCATCTATGGCACCGCCTGGCGCAACCCCAAGGAACTGAAAGCCTACCTCCACCGGATCGAGGAAGCAGAGCGCCGGGATCACCGCAAAATCGGCAAGGAAATGGAGCTGTTTCATTTCCAGGAAGAAGCTGTGGGGCAAGTCTTTTGGCATCCCAATGGCTGGACACTTTACTCTGAGCTGCAGAACTACATGCGGCGCAGGTTGAGAACCGAAGGCTATAAGGAAATCCGCACGCCGGAGCTAATGGACCGCAAATTGTGGGAAGCCTCAGGCCACTGGGAAAAGTATCGCGAGAACATGTTCGTCGCCCATGTGGAAGATGAAGATCGCCATGTGGCGCTGAAACCCATGAACTGTCCCGGCCACGTGCAGGTTTTTAATCAGGGCCTGAAATCCTATCGCGATCTGCCGCTTCGCTTTGCGGAGTTCGGATCATGCCACCGGTATGAGCCTTCTGGCGCGCTTCACGGGTTGATGCGCGTGCGCGGCTTTGTGCAGGACGATGCGCATATCTTCTGCACCGAAGATCAGATCCTGGAAGAGACAGAGAGCTTCTGTCGCTTCCTGCTATCCGTATACAAAGACCTGGGCTTTAGCGACATTCTGGTTCAGTTCTCAACCCGCCCGGAGACACGGGTTGGCTCGGACGAGGTATGGGACAAAGCTGAAACCGCCCTGGAAGGTGCTCTTAAACACATGGGCATGGAGTATGAGCTGAACCCAGGGGACGGAGCGTTCTACGGGCCCAAGCTCGATTTCATTCTACGCGATGCCATCGGGCGCACCTGGCAGTGCGGCACCTTGCAGGCGGACTTCAATCTACCGGATCGCCTGGATGCCACATATGTGGGTGAAGATAACGCACGGCATCGGCCCGTGATGTTGCACCGGGCGATCCTGGGCAGCATCGAACGCTTCACCGGTGTTCTGATCGAACACTATGCGGGCAAGTTCCCATTGTGGTTGGCACCGGTCCAGGCCGTGGTCACCACGATCACATCAGAGGCGGATGATTACGCAAATGAGGTGGCAGCTGAGCTGACAAAGGCTGGTATTCGCGCCGTGGCCGACACGCGCAATGCCAAGATCAACTACAAGGTTCGGGAACATTCGCTGGCCAAAGTGCCTGCGCTTTTCGTGGTGGGTGCCCGTGAAGCGGAAGAGAAAACCGTCTCCATCCGGCGGCTGGGATCCAAGGATCAGAGCAGTTCGACCCTTGAAGAAGCCGTCGCAGCGCTTAAGTCAGAGGCAACACCTCCCGATTTGATGCAGTCCTGAGAAGGAACTTCACATGAGTGAACCCAAAATTGCTGGCCTCTGGCTTGTGTGGTTATTGGTGGCGTGTACCGGGGGCGCATTGTTTGGTCTTGGACTCATCTTCCTGCCAACTGAGACCGGCACGCTGTTCAGCTTTCTCTATCTGGGAGCTGCGGATGCCCATCTTGAGTTTGGCGAAACCGGTGTGCGCTATGTGGCCTTTGCCTTTGGCGTGCTCGGAGCCGTGATGGTAGGATGGATGGCCCTGATGGTGGGCATCATCCTGGGACCCTTCAGGCGCTGCGAGCCGTGGAGCTGGAACATCCTGGCCGGACCGCTCGTCATCTGGTTTATTCTGGATACCGGTCATTCCATAGCGTCAGGGTTCTGGCAGAATGCCATCGTCAATGTGGCCTTCTTGGTGAGCTTCATGGTGCCGTTGATGGCCACCCGAAGGCATTTTCAGCCCTCATGAGCGTTTTAAAGCAACAATTCATGCTTTTTCGCGAAAATCTCCCCGGGAAGGCTGATATGACGCCTTGCCGAGGAGTGTTCGCATTTCTATGGTGTTAACGATTAGGCAGAAGTGCCCGCCGCCCGGCAGCTGAACAGGCAATAAGGCCCCACGCACCGGACCGGCGTTTTAAAGGAGAGAAGTGACATAGCACGCAGACCGCATCGCGCGCCGCCCCCTCAGAGAGCCGAGGGCCCGCGCATCAACGAACAGATCACAATGCCAGAGGTTTTGCTGATCGACGCTGAAGGAGAAAAACGAGGAACAGTTTCCCTAGAGGATGCTCAAGCCATGGCTGACGAAGCCGGGCTCGACCTTGTTGAAGTTTCCCCAACCGCACGCCCACCCGTTTGTAAAATTCTCGACTATGGAAAATATAAGTTCCAGGCGCAGAAGAAGGCAGCCGAGGCGCGGAAGAAGCAAAAGACTGTAGAAGTCAAAGAAATCAAAATGCGTCCCAACATCGACACCCACGATTATCAGGTGAAGATGCGCAAGATGTCAGAGTTCTTCGACCATGGCGACAAGGTGAAAGTCACACTCCGCTTCCGCGGTCGTGAGATGGCACACCAGAATTTGGGCATGGACTTGCTTCGAAAAGTTCAGGCCGAAACAGAAGAGATCGCCAAGATCGAAAGCTATCCCAAAATGGAAGGCCGTCAGATGATGATGGTGCTGGCACCTAAGTAAGGCCCCTTATTGCCGAGGGCCAAATGAATTTGACAGTATTCGCGGGCCAGCGATATCGTTGGCCCGCTTTCGTTTTCAAGGGTATCTCTTAGTTATGCTTTTGCGGCTTCGACATAAATCCTTCAGCACGTGGATGCTGTGCATGCTTCTTGCCGTAGCGATCGGACCGGGGCTTGTGCTGCACACTTTTGGGGATATGACCCACGAGAACGAAGCCCATGGTCATATAGCCGCAACCATCGCGGACCTGAACCATGTCGAAACTCATGTCGACGGAGAAGACTGTTCCTTTGAGCACGACCATGACCAAAGCCACGCAGCAAACTTCAGCGTTGCGGGCTTTACCGGGCCAGTAATCGTTGTAGAAGCCAGCTTGGAAGCAGAAACGATTATCTATCTGCCCACCGATGAAGAACGGCTGATAGTTGCCCCCTCATCAGACATCGATAAACCACCTCGCCTTACTGCCACAGCATAAGGATCGGCCTTGCACATGATGTGGAGGCCTTCCTCCATTGATTGTGATGATGCGCGTCTGTGACGGGCGTCTGGACCTTGCGAGGCATTATAATGCGTAGAAATTCAACAACCATCCTGGCGGTTGCTGCCGCTACACTTCAATTTCTCTCCCCGGCATGGGCAGAGGATGAACAAGATGAGGAAGCTGAAACCTTCATCATCACCGGCTCGCCGCTGGAACAAACCGCGGCGGAAACTGCGGCCACCGTCACCACGGTCAAGCGGGAGGAAATTCTTCAGTCAGGTGCTGCCAGTCTGGGTGATCTGCTGGCCAATGAGGCGGGCATCCACCAGTCGTCCTTTGCAAGTGGCGCAAGCCGACCCATCATCCGGGGCCTGGATAATTTCCGCGTCCGCGTTCAGGAAAACGGTGTGGGAAGTCATGATGCCTCAGCCTTGAGCGAAGATCATGGTGTTCCCATCGACCCCTTTTCCGCAACTCAGATCGAAGTGGTGCGTGGCCCCGCCGTCCTACGCTATGGCTCTGAAGCCATTGGCGGCGTGGTCAATGTCATCAACAACCGCATTCCCACCTATGTGCCAGAGACAGGTCTTAGTGCTGAAGGATTTTCCATGATCTCATCAGCGGACAATGGCTGGCAAGTGGGCGGCCTTGTAGATTTCGGGACGAACCAATTTGCAGGCCACATAGACGCCTTCTTCCGCCATAGCGATGACTATGACATTCCTGAAGTCCCCGGCACGCAAGCTCAAACAAGACTGGAGCAATCGGGCGCGTCCCTGGGCGGGTCTGTTCTTCTGGATCGCGGGCATGTGGGCGGCTCCATCAGCTTCTTTCAAAGCGAATACGACATTCCCGCCGCCGAAGCAGACCTTTTCATTGAAATGGAACAAGTTAGGATTCAGGTAGGTGGAGACCTGGATGAGCTCAGTGCCGCCTTCCCCCGAGCCACCTTCAGCATTGGCTTTTCTGATTACACCCATGATGAAATCCAAGAAGAATCCGGGCAGGTGAGCTCTACCTTCAACAATGAAGAGATCGAAGGTCGAGTGGAACTGACCCACGCCGCCGTTCCAAGCCCACTAGGTGAGATAACTGGTGCTGTGGGTTTTCAGGCCCGCGCACGGGACCTTACCGCCAGCGGTGAAGGGGGCGAGCTTCTGGCCCCATCAGAAACCCGCGCCCTGGGGGCCTTCCTCTTTGAAGAAGTGCCGCTGGTGGAACAGGCAACCCTTCAGCTTGCTGCACGGGTTGAGCATGTGGAAGTCGACGGCACCGGGTTCTTGCCTCAAGGGTCACAAGGCACAGAATTCGCTGCAAGTCGTGATTTCACACCCCTGGGGGCTTCGGCTGGTGTTGTAGTTGATCTGGGTAATGATCTTTATCTCAGCGGGACAGCGCAAAGCGTTCAACGGGCACCGGACGTGCTGGAGCTTTTTGCCAAAGGCCCTCATGAAAGCACTGAAACATTCGAGCTCGGCGATCCTGACTTGAGCGTTGAAACCGCTCGGTCATTAGAGGCAACGCTGGAACAGACCCATGGCTCCATTCGGTTTGAGATCGCCGTCTTTCACACTCAGTTCGAAGATTTCATCTTCAAGAACTTTACCGGCATTCAGTGCGGGGGGGAGTTTGACACTTGCGGGGTGGAAGACGGGCTAAATCAGATTGTCTATACTCAGGAAGATGCCACCTTCACCGGATTTGAAGCCTCTGCTGAGGTGGATCTGCTCCCCCTTGGCGACGGCATTCTGACGCTTGATTTAATGGCGGACCATGTACGTGCTGAACTGGATGCAGGCGGAAACGTGCCGCGCATCCCACCTTTTCGCTATGGCGCTGGCCTTACCTATGAAGATGATCGCTTCACTGCCCATGCCGGTTTTACCCATGTAGATGAGCAGGACAATCTGGCGGCATTCGAGACGCCCACCGGTGCCTATACCCGTATCGATGCGGAGCTGAGCTATCGGTTCAATATGCCCAATACGGAAACGCCCTTCGAGATCGGTATCGCGGCCAACAACCTCACCGATGAGGCCATCCGCAATCACACATCCTTCAAAAAGGACGATGTGTTGCTGCCAGGGCGCAATATCCGGCTGTTTGTGCGGGCAAGGTTCTAGGGGCAGGCGGAGGAGGGATTTTTGGTAAAATGTCCTTTTCGCCGCACCTGCCCCTTCCCCATGCCCCCTTGCGTTTGGCGGCTTTCCCCCATATAAACCGCTCCTCTTGAGCCGTGTGGCCGGGCTGGGCATGCCTTGGTGACACTGAAGGCAAGGGGCATTTACCGCAACATGCTGATTTATCAGATGTTTTGGTCTTCTGCCCCGACATAAGATCCCTAAAGGGACTTGAATATAAGGAGTAGTCAAATGCCCAAGTTGAAGACCAAGAGCGGCGTGAAGAAGCGCTTCAAAATTACAGCTAGTGGCAAGGTCAAACGCGGTCAGGTCGGCAAGCAGCACGGCATGATCAAACGCAGCCCGAAGCAAATCCGGGATCTGCGCGGCACGACCACGCTTAAAGACTGCGATGCCAAACGGATCGTCAAAGTCTTTGCCCCTTATGGCTTGAAATAAGCCCACCTAGCGAAATACCAGGAGAAGCGTCATGTCACGCGTCAAACGGGGTGTTACCACCCACGCACGTCACCGCAAGATTATCAAAGCCGCCAAAGGCGATTACGGTCGTCGCAAGAATACCTTCCGCATTGCCAATCAGGCGGTGGAGAAAGCCGGCCAATACGCATATCGCGACCGCAAGGTTCGCAAGCGGAATTTCCGTTCCCTCTGGATCCAGCGCATTAACGCTGCGACCCGCCAGCATGGTTTGACCTATGGCCGATTTATCAACGGCCTCGACCTTGCAGGCATTGAGGTAGACCGGAAAAATCTGGCCGATCTTGCTGTCCACGAGCCCGAGGCCTTCAAGGCCCTGGTCGATCAGGCAAGCAAAGCGCTCGCCTAAGCAAATCTATTGTCGCATCTCTTTGCGCATGGCGCATATTGGCCACGGGCCTTGCTCTGCCGGACTTGACCGGCGGAGCAAATTGCGTTGCAACAAGTCAATGTCTCCGTCTGGAGACCCTTTGCAGGGAAATGAATTCGATGACCGACATCAAAGCACTTGAGCAGGAAATCCGCACCGCCATCGAGGCCGCGACTGATGAGGCCAGCCTTGATGCTGTGCGCGTCGGTGCCATCGGCAAAAAAGGCTCCGTCAGTGCCCTGATGAAAACGCTCGGTAAAATGAGCCCTGAAGAACGTCAGCAAAATGGCCCCCTATTCAACAGCCTGCGCGATGGCATTGCCACGGCAGTTTCTGCCAAGAAAGACGCCCTGCATAATGCGGCACTGGATGCGCGGCTTGCGTCCGAGAAAGTCGACGTCACCCTGCCTACGCGGCCCCTGCCCCAAGGCTCCATCCATCCCATCACTCAAGTGACGGATGAGATCATCGCCATCTTCGCCGACATGGGCTTCGCCGTTGCCGAAGGCCCGGACATTGAGACGGATTTTTATAACTTCACCGCGCTCAATTTTCCCGAAGGCCACCCGGCGCGGGAAATGCACGATACATTCTACATGACCCCGGACGAGGAAGGCGCGAAGAAAGTTCTGCGCACTCATACGTCTCCTGTACAGATCCGCACCATGATGGCCGCCGAGCCGCCACACCGGGTGATCATCCCCGGGCGCACATATCGCTGCGATTCTGATCAAACCCACACGCCCATGTTCCACCAGGTCGAAGGCCTGGCCGTGGACAAGTCCACCAACATGGGGGAGCTGAAATGGGTGCTGGAGCAATTCTGCAAAGCCTTCTTTGAAGTTGAAGCAGTGGAAATGAAATTCCGCCCGTCCTACTTCCCGTTCACGGAACCAAGCATGGAAGTGGATATCCGCTGTGATCATTCCGGCGGAGAGCTGAAGATCGGCGAAGGCGATGACTGGATGGAAATCCTGGGTTGCGGCATGGTGCACCCCAATGTGCTGCGCAATGTTAATCTGGACCCGGACATCTACCAAGGCTGGGCCTTCGGCATGGGCATCGACCGTCTGGCCATGCTGAAATACGGCATTCCTGACTTGCGCGACTTCTTCGCCGCTGACCTGCGCTGGCTCCGCCACTATGGCTTTAGCGCACTGGACATGCCCAACCTTGCCACTGGATTAAGTCGATAAGGGGGCAGGTAGAGCCATGACGAATGCACCCAAAGATTGGCAGACCTTGCCCGGCTTTGCCTTTGGCGATAATCCGGCCTTGGCCGACGAGCTTCTGGCCCTTGTGCTGGATGGCACCAAGTCAGCTACGTGCTCTGCGAAGGTGGAGTTTGATCTTGATGGCGAACCGCTTCCAAAAGTGGGGGAGCGCTGGATCGTTCTCAACAGCCAGCAAATT
>JAJFIL010000280.1 GCA_021774965.1 Alphaproteobacteria bacterium | reverse complement strand
TAACATGGTTTCTTGAGAATTTCTACCTGTAACTTGGGGCAGGCAGTTCTGAATATTGGACCACAGCCGCGCGCCATTGCAAAGACGTTGTGCCTTGATGATGTTGCCTGCGCCAGCGTTGTATGATGCAAGGGCTAATAGCCACCGTTCACGCATGGGGCGCTTGCTGGTCCACACAGCCAGCATACGGGCCATGTAATAGGCCCCCGCGTCTATCGCTATATCGTCAAAGGGAGTGGCTTGTATGGACAACTGAGAGGATATCTCGGTCCAAGTTCTCGGCATTATCTGGCTGAGTCCAGCAGCACCGGCATGGCTCACTGCGTTCGGATTGCACAGGCTCTCTTGGTATATCTGCGCTTCCCATGCTTTCGGGAATTGGTAAACGCCCCAATAGGTTTTTACTGCATCTTCAATTGCCGGTTCATAAACACGGCAAGCGGCGAACCTGTCAGGCTTAACCGAATATGGATGCGACCACGATAGCGAAGGACAAATAAAGGCCAGCAAGGATAATAGAACGGGCAACTTCATGGTCATGAACGTCCTCTGCGTCTTTTTCATTCTTGAATATAACCCAAACGCGCCGGGAAATCCATACCAATACCATCAGGACAGCACCAGCTACAAGCGATGTGAACGCTTTCAGAATGGCCCCACCGCCAATGAACGCCCCCATGCCGGGAACGAATAACAATACCACAGCAAAGGCAACAACTGTCGCGCATAACACCCAAGGGTTTTTCAGTAATTTCTTCATGTTAATTTCCTCCTCTTTCTATCAATCGATCCAGCTTCTTCTCAATGCGGTTCTGACCAGCAGCAATATTCACGAACTGGTTCTCTGACATGGCCTTGTGGGCGACATACGACTTGTTAATGGACACGTCCTCAACCTGCTGAATCTTTATCTGTGCGATTGCCGATGCGTTTCTCTGTATATTAGCGTCCATGTTGCGAACAACTGCCCATGCAGCACCGCTAACGGTTATCCCCTGACCAACCAAGCCAACAATGATGCCAATAATAATCTTTTGCCGCAGGTGCCAAGGCTCTTTTTCTTTAGTCATATCACCCCCTCCTAAGCCGAAAGCTCTTGTATGCGGGCGTCAGATAGCCGTGTGTCATAATAGGTTAGAGACCTAATATAGCTGTTTATAGAGGTGAACGCCGACACGATTGATGCGCCAGCGGAACCAAGCTGCAATGTGGTCAGTGTCGGCACCGCCACGAGGGTGTCGGTCAGTGGAGCGCCTCCGTTTAGTGATGAGGCGTAGTCGTTAACCTTCCACGCCACAGCCTGACGGCATCGCTGGCCTGCGACATACCCTCCGACATGGGTAAGAAATGCCTGCGTTCCAGAGGCGTTCCTCGCCCACATGTCAACATCTGCATCTACACTGCCACCAACCTTTGCACCGGCATTGATAAACTCCAGCGCGGTGCCGTCATCCAGCGAGAAAGCCGCTTGCGTGCCACCTAATGCCTCTACATACCAATCGACCAGCACCGTGCCTTCGGTTGCGCTGAACCCGGAAAATGGCAAGGAGCCGATCTGCACCGTCTTAACATCATCAGCATCACGGGTAACGGCTGCTGTGGTGGTCGGGATGGGGCTAGTGGCATGGCCGCCCGCCTCTGCCTGCATGAATGTAGCGCTTCCAGTAAGCGTTGCCGTAACGCTCGTGCTAGTTGTCGTTACCGTGACCGGAGAGCCATCTGTTACCGTCCCGGTTGCGCCGCCGGTTAGGGCGATACTTCCAGTCCCCCGCATGGAAAATGTGTATTCAGTTGTATTCGTTACCGTTACGGTCTGTGTCGCAGGCGTGAAGCTATTCAGGAATATGTTGGTCCGGCTTTCCTCAACCAACAAGCCCTTGTCAGTGATGCGTGGTGTGTTTACTGAAAAAGACGTTAATGTTCCATCCATATTTTCTGCATACGTGGTTGCAGGGGATGCGCGGACGACTGACAGGTGGGATGATGCGCGACGGGGAAAGCCTATCTCAACAACATTGCGGCCTGATATGGGCGCTGCGTCTGGATATGAGCGGTTGCGCATAAAGTCTAGGTCTAGTATCTTTGTCATTGGTTGTTACTCCAGAACAATCTTCATATTTTTGCCAGACTCTCCGCGAACCCATACCGACGTTGTTGCTATCGCAATAGTGGAGATGCCATCGGGCAATAACATTGAAGCGTCGTCTGTTGGTTTGGAATTGGTTTTATAAAACTCAATATTGATTGCATCATTGCGCTGCATCGTAAGCGACGATTTTCCCAATGCCGACAAATCCTGCCAATCACCATTAAACGTATGCGTTGTCTGTGCCATAAAAGACTCCTTGTTATTGAATTAGTGGGAACGGTAAGAACGAAATAACGAACGACAGATCAGTCTTAATGGGTGTCGTATTGTTATTATACGTCTCGATTAAAACGCCGGTTGTGGTTCTTGAACCTAACGTGTGGTGTCCATTGCCGGTTAGCGATACAATGGGGTTGTATTTATCGCTCGGCATTCTGTCGTCAAACGTGATCTGGTAAGTTCCTGCGCCGGTTCTGTTGGATGCGAATCCATTATATTGTGTTGATCCGGTGGTGGTCCCATTTACAAAATCACCCATAAACCCGCCATCCAGAGCAACACCACCATCGCGAGAGGACGTTAGAACCATATCGTAAACGTCAGAGAACCCACCGTTAATCGTCTTGAAGTTGACGACTTGCGATGTGATTTTTAGTCCTGGGTGTCTGTATATCTTTGATGTGTTGGCCGCGCGGACAGGACTGCCGCCACCAGATGTATTCGATATTTCCCCTGGCCCGTTAAGGTAAATGATAGAATTTCCTTGGGCGTGAAACAGATAGTGGGTAGATGTGATGCTTGCATGGGTTCCATTAATGGCACCTGTTATTGTCAGGTTTGCCCGATATGTGGCGTTGGTTTCCATGACGTTTCCGTCATTGGCTCCAATATCAGCGTTATACCCACCTATACTTATGTCTATATTGCCATTGGTGGGCTTGCCAGTCATGCCCCGCGCATAAACGCCACTGAACGACGCAATGTTAATTGCAATAGGGTCGTTTTCGTTGGTATCTATATTTTCCAATATCATGCAGGGCTGAGTGCTAGTGCTTATGGTGTTACCGGAAATGTGACCCGTATTCAGCGCCTGCCGAACACCAGGGTCTCCATTACCAACGGATTGAACTATCAGTTGCGTCCTTATTGAGTTTTCAACATTGATATTACCGACCTGCCCGTGCGCAGATTCAAACACCACGGCATCGTCGGAGCCGTTGCCAAGTTTCATACTACCTGACACATTACCGTGCGTGAAGTTTGTTGATCCATTGTGCGAATCCAGCAATGCGTCGCGGGCGTTTTCAACATGAATATCGCCGGTTTTGAAATATCTGTTTGGCATGGCAGAACCGGCTAGGGAATTACTGGCGTTACGTCCTTGTGTGACCCCGTGTCTTACTTCATGGCCATTCACATTTCCTGATGTAATATAAGCGCTACCGATACATGATATACCATACCCCCACCCGTCCTCGTCAATTCTGTTGCATTGCAAATCCCCAACGGTTCCATGAATAGAGTTGACAAACCTTATACCCCTGCGGCCACCGTTTTCAAAAGTGATTTTGTTGGCCTTTGCGCCGAACACGCGCCCACACTCAAATAGGGTCACGGTTGATGCCGACCCGCCGCCCTTTAAATATGCGTCACCGTCAATTTCATAGCTGGTGGTGGTGTCGAATTTATATATCTTCGCAGTATCAGCCGTGTTATAAATTCCAGATAGATACCCGATAATCGTTATAATGCCGGTTCCGGTATCAACAGCCGACACTTCCTTGAACTCACCATGTAGCGTTAATCCCGCGTCCCATGTCTTTGTTGACCGGATCATTATCCAGTCACCGGCAGAGTAGTTGGCCGCGTCTGTTGTGGATACAGTTAATGTCGTTGCGGGCCATACGGAATTTGCGGTTAGTGCATGACCTGTGGGCCAAGCAACGCCGCGCACATAAATACCGATTGGAGGCGTCGCCGTTGGCAGGCCGGAAAAATCAATTGACAATCCGCGTATCTTGGTGGTTTTGCTTTCAGGGAAAACAATGCCACATTCAACATTTGCGGTGCCATCAACATCGATCTTAGTTTGCGTGGTTGTCACTTTTGGTGTCAGCCCTTGGAAGTCAAGGAACTTTCCATCAGTTGCTGCTAGATCAATCGCCGCTTGCAATTCCGTTCTTGCGTCAACAGCGTTAGGCTCCCACCATGAAAGCATGTAGTCGCCGTTTATTGACCGCTTGTATCTTGTGCCACCCGTTGTTACGATAATCGTTGCGCCGTTGTCCGCGCTGGTTGTGTCAGCAGCGTCTGCAACAAACAATCCACTTATCCCTGATTTGGTTAAGAACACAGGGCCAGAACCACTATGGAGTCTCAACGCCGCGTAGTCCACCTCTGATGAAGTGGACGTGGCAACCGTATAATCAACATTATCAACCTCGTTGCCTATTGTGGTCGTTCCATCCGCAAGCGTTTTGCGAAACTTCAACTTTTCGTTCTTCACAAAGAACGGCGCAATAAATCCTTCTGCGTCGGCGATAATTGGATTGGCAATAGCGTTTGTTAAACCCTCGTCAGAATATATTGTTGCCAGCGTGGTGGTCCCGGCAAGGAACACATGCAATTGACCAGACGCAACAGGATTGTCTGCACTATCTGTAATTCTGTTTTCTGGTTTTATTCCGTAAACTGCCATGTTATTGCCCTTGTGAATCCTGTGCCTGTGTGCTTGCCTCAGCTAATGCTGCTGCTCGTGGAACTACATTGGCAGGAACTGGCCTTACTTGACCAATAGCCTGCCGTGCGGCGGCCACATTTGGATCAAAGCCCGACCTGAATTGTGCCGCAACGCGGCCAACAAGCCCCAACCTGCGCAATAGCCCTAATGCAGACTGTTTCAGTATTTGTGTGTTTTCTGCTGTGCCTGAAGATGCGGCGGCACCATCCGGGGGAACCAGCTCATTTGCAAGCCTCGCTAGTTTGCGCAATTCGTTCATTTCCTTGCGAGAGAAAATACGGCTCATTGCTGCACGGCCCTGACCAGTTGTTGCCTCGCGCAAATCGTCTGCGAAACTTTTTGCCACACCAACAGATTTGTTCGGGTCTGACAACCGCCGAAACAGCGTAACCATTGCACCTTCACGCAAAGACTGCCTCATTTGCTCCCGGGCTGGGCTTCCTTTTGGGGCGCTGTTTACCAGCCTTTGCACAGTGTCCGCAGCACCCTTCACACCAAGTTTTGATCTGCCAAAAATAAGCGACATGGCTTCTGTGCCAGTAAGATTTTGCGTTACAATATCTTCAACATGAAGTCCGGCAGCGTCCCTGATTTTACGACCTGACCGCGCCCGTGCAATTTCATTTGGCGAAAACCGGCGTCCATAAAGCGCACGCAATGAATTTGCACGTTTAAGAGATGTTACAACGCCAGCATCGCCAGAAATAAGCGCGTCGTCTATTGATCTTTGCAGCCATTTATCTAAAGTTTTCTTGGCAACGGATACGCCAACGCGGTCCTCTCTTTGTGCCGACCTAAACGCAGAATTTATAAGACGCCGCGCTTTTATAAATTCATTGAATGGAATTTCCTTGCTGTTTTTCTTCGCCAAGTCTGCAATTACGCGCTGCGCCTGGATTGTTGCTGGTGTAAGTTGTTCTGAAACAAGAACCCCAACATCAGAGAGCGCGTCATCAAGTGATTTTGGTAATTCCTTAAATGTGCTTCCTGCAAATGTAGCGTTCTTTGATCTAACTTGCGAAAAAGCCCTATCAACAATTTCATTCAGCCGCTTTTCCTGTTCCCTAACATTACGGATAATACCACGGCCCACGTCCTCAACATTGAAATTACCATCCGTTCGTGCGATCCGTGCGCCCGCCCGGCGTATAGCTGCGTTCTGTTCCTCAAGGACTGGCCGTATAATCGCCCGGGCATCCGGCCCCTTGGCGCCACGCGCGAGCAATAACTCCTGCCTTATCTGCCCTGCATTTCCTGCGGCTTGGCCTTGAGTTATAGGGACATCCAAACTCTGTGCTAATTCAGCCCTTGCGCCACTAGGCGCTACCGTGCGTGATCCTGAGCGGCCTAAACGTCCAGCGGCACCGATAAGACCAACAAGCGGCTCTGCCGCCGCCCCTAACCCTGTTATTAGTGCTACATCCAAGGCACTAGCACCTTCCTGTGCGCCAGTAAGTTTAGACGCTTGGCCAGAAGCAAATTCTGTCACCCCAGCACCCACCCCTCCAATAGCCGCACGGCCCAATAAATTACCTCCGATAGACGCCAATTTAGCAGCGGGAAGAAACTTCTCTGCTGTTGCAGCGAAGTCAGTTATATCTTGCAGGTCAAGGCCGGGCTTGTTCAAGAAAAGAAAGTCCCCGCCGGGTTGCAGGCGAACAACTGCGCGAGGATTTTTAATCTCAGGCAAACCCAACTGCTGCGCTATGGCTGCATCTGTTGTGAACTCCGCTGTTGGCACATGCTTTTGGATAATTTCTGCACGACGCTGTTCATTGCCCGTTAACGTAAAACCTAATGCTATAGGTAATGCGTTCTTAAATCCTACATTCGCGTCTTTGAATGATCCAAGTTCATTTTTTAGCGGGTTTGTCCTCCCAGTAACTGTATCTGCAATCTTGGTGCCAACGCCTTGGGCAAAATTCCCCGCCGCATGTAGCGCATTGCCGAACCCATCAGACTGCTCCCGCAGCGGGATTTTCTGCCCTTGAATCTGTGATGCGTCAATGGGTTGTTCGGGTTTCTGCTCCAAACCAAGCGCATCCTGCGCAGGCGCACCTGCGCTTTGTCTGCCCTGCATAGCCTCTCGTTCAAGCACCTTTCGCGCAGCAGCGGCGGCAACTTTCGGATCATCCGTATCAATGGTAATTATTCGGCCGTCAGGCAGCTTAATTTTAACGCCCATTATAATGGATTCCCGTTAATGTCGTACACTTGGTCTGTTGGTTGATTGCCCTGTCCTTGTTGATCTGTTTGTGCAGCAGGCGGCAACCCTAATGCCCTTCGTTCGCCATCACTAAGCCCGCCCGTAACCTGATCTGCGGTAAGCACACCCTCACCGAAAAGGTTCAGATCATTTTCGTGCATAATTTGTTGCAGCTCTGGACGCCTTGCCAGTGAATTGTCGCGTCCATTCGCAATATCTGACGCAATGGTGATAATATCCTCAATGTCTTTTTTCAAAAATGCTGGGTGTCGTGATATAGAGAGGTCGCCGAACATTCTTCCCAGCAATAGCAATTGTTGCTGCGGAACTTGGCCAAGACCAGACCCCTCACGTTTGATGTTAAGCAGTGATTTAATGGCTAGATTGCTCGTGATGCTATCAATCAGCTTTTGCATCTCAAACTCTCTAGTTCCAGGGGTCTTAGCAAGGGCAGCGCGAGATACGGCTTTGGCAGAATTTATAGGCCCAAACCTTAATTCGTCTATTGATACGTCACCGTCACTAAGCAACCCTTTATTGTTAAACAGTTTGAGCACCCGTCCAGCGTCGCGAGCCACCGTTGCAGATTGAGCAAGGGCGTTTGCACGAATAAACCTGCGCTTATCTTCTTCTGTTTTTGCTTTTTGTCTTCCTTCTGAAACACGCTGCCTTAATGCTTCTGCGTCAGCCTTCAACTTATCAAGACGCGCTTGGGACATTTCGGTTGCCAGTGCGTCGAAGCCATTTGCGGACTTCGCCCTCTGCCCACCTACGGGCGTGAACGCGCCAGTAACAGGGTCAAAGAATCCCTTTTGCTCCCGCCCTGTTTCTTTATCAAAAATGCTGACAAGTTCTCTTTGCGTTTCCTTTGGATTGGTCGCAAGCGTTTCCCCCTGCCTATCGACAAGTTTAGCACCGGCGGCAAGTGCCGTTGGTTTGGTCTGATCCAAGAACTTAATGACTTCACCGCCACTTCCAATAAAACCACTTAATGCGGCGTTGCTAAGGTCTAAACCTGCGATCTGGTCAGGCTGTAAACCGCGATCCACAAGCAGTTGGTAGCCTTGCGTTCCGGGGGCGACAGCTGCCTTTCTGTTGGCCTCTGGCACTTGTGTTAATAGCATGGCCATACCGCCGATGGCTTGAATGTTGGCTTTTGCGTCTTCACGTTGGCGGGCGTCCAGCTTGGCTAATTGCGCTTTCATGTTAGCGTCAATCTGTGTGCCCGCCTGAATGTTCCCAGATTGAAACGCAAGGCTTTTGGCGCTGCCCAAGTCGCCCTTATCCAAGAACCCACCAATAGCGCGATTGGTTGTATTTGTGCGGGCAGTGTTGAAAGCATTATCAACTGCCGCCGCATTAAATCCGGTTAATTGTGCCATTATAATGCCTGTTGTCTAAGGTTTGGTGGTATCGTGATTGGTGCGAACCCATTACCTGCCGACTGACTACCAGATGGCGAAGTCGGTGCTGTAAGGCTTCCAAATATACCAGCGCCAGTCTGGAATACATTGTTCAGCAAGTTATTGCTGTTCTGTGCGCGCAGGAAGGCGCTCTGCGATTCAGTATTACCGATATTTTGGAAGGCATTTCCGGTATTCGCTCCAAAATTGCTTGCTGCATTTTGATTGCGCGCAGCTGCACCTGAATTTGGTTGCCCGAATAGTGTATTCAATGCGCTGGTTAGTGCGCCTGTTTGCAACCTGTCGAAACTATCCTGCTTTGCTTGCAGGTTTGCACCAGACAAAGATAACCCCCGTGCTGATAATGCGCTGTCAATCGCGCTGTTCTGTCGGTTTTGATCCGCACCAATGGTCGAGAAGAACGGGGTGTTACGCAATGTCGTTAAAAGGTTTTGTTGCAATGCAGGGTCGGTGTTTCCAGTGGTCCCCAGTGTTGGGTCGGTAGCTACAACATTCCCCTGCTGGTCAATCGTCGTTCCTGCTGGCGCAATTCCTGTTGCGGTTTCACCGCCGGGCAACCCAACGGGATTATTTCCGTTTAGTGCATTAAATCCATTGCCATTATGATCAACAGTGGGCAACTGCCTTGTATCTTGCGGCGGGCGTGTGGCGAAGTTGAATCTTCCAAATTCATCTTGCCCGATGCGCCCATCACCATTTGTGTCAAACCCTTGGTCACGAATAAATTGCTGGTTTTCAGGTGTTGGTGTCTGGAATGCGTTCAGAATATCAGGATTTTGCCCAACGAATTGAGTAAACCTG
>JAJFIL010000279.1 GCA_021774965.1 Alphaproteobacteria bacterium | reverse complement strand
GCGTGATGGTTGTTGTGCCACGCTTCGCCCATTGTGATTAGCCCGAGTCCCGGCACGTTGTAGCCTTGAATGGCGGCTTCCTCGACCAGCCAGGTTTGCGAGCCGGCGTTGTGCGCGATGTAGCCGACCAGCCAATGACCGGTCGCACGGATCGTGAGCCGTTGCCCGTCCTGATCCATTTCAAGACCGGCAGATTGTCTTTCCCCTGACACGCGGCGTACCCCTCGTTCGCGCAAACCTCCCGAACGGGAAGTGCCCCCCGCGGGAAGCAGGAGACTAGTCACTATACCTTACGAGAAGGCGAACGCACGCACCTAGGAAGGCTCAAAAGTCGCTAAAACGGCCAAAATTTCACTCATTTGTCCCTCAAATGAGATCGGCGTGCGCGTGATCACATCTATGGAGCGATCCTGGAGCACAAATTCCAGACCTGATTCGCTTGCCTCTGATTCACTTCCCAGAGGCTCCAAAGCAGCATCCCGCGCGGTGACAAGTTCTCTTATCTGAGGACCAAAGAACTGAACCGCAGCGGTCAGCCATTGATTGACCGCAAGGCAGGGGTGCGTGTGATCCACCCTAAATCGCGACAAGGCTTTGAGAAGATCGGTTGCCGGATAAAAATCTTCCGACGTTACCCAGGCGTTGGTGGTGAAAAGGGACATCGGGCGGCCCATGCGATCCATGGAAACTGCCACCAGATGCGCAATCGACGTGTCGCCTGAGCCCGCCGTGCAAACCGGCTCCGCCCCTAGCGGCAAAGCTTGCTCCCGCAAGAAAAGATGGAAGTGGCCATATTCATCGCTGCGATCTTCGTGGGCGTGAAAATAATATTGGCTGCCGGTCTCGTAATCGAAAACATCGCCTGCGGGAAAATGCTGGGCCGGGTTCATCGTCTCTTTAGGGACATCGCCTCCCTCCAAGACCCGCTCGACCAAATTGTGTCCTGCTTTGGAGAGCTGCCTCTGGGCCCGGATCATGGCGTCACCTGCTGCTGCCATGCGGCGCAGCTCTGTCTCATCCAGCGAGCTCAGCTCCGGCGATGTCACATCAATTGGCTGCACTCGAGACCCCTGCCGAGACCGTGCTGTCCACTACGATCAGAATGCCCACATCGTCATAGGTGCAAGTTGTTGCCACCAGCAATTCATTTTCCATTTTTCAAGATTCCAAACACATGCAGGGCAAATATTACAGAGACGGCCAGAGTCATTATCAAATAGCCCTTGAGTGCAAACACCGCTCCGAAGACTAGACTGTCGAGAGTTGAATTTCCCGCTCCGAGCGATCGAAACAGAACAATGCCGCCGCCAGGGAGAGCCACCCATGCAGGTATAAGGAAAAACATAATCCGAATTACTCTCGGCGCCTTTCCTATTTCCATCCAAAAATGTCGAAATCCTCTAGCCATTTTGCTTTCTGGAATGAACTGTCGAATGATAATCTGCAAACGCGACACGAGACCAATGTAACACAGTCAGATGAGGCTGAAGCTGACCCCCTGCCATGTCCTGGGATAATGTACTGAAAAACGCGCCCGGGAGTTCGTGCGTGTTATATCACTAAAAATATTGTGGTTATAAGCCTAACACACAACAGCTTTGTAACAAGAATTGCCTGTTTTCCGCTAATCCGCGCCCACGGGACAGGACTTGTTTACCTTGTTGAATTCTATTGGAGATCTCGCGTCCAAATTGATGAAAACAGGGCGTCCAATAACGCACATAGGGCGGAACAAACGACACATGAGTTGGCTGAAGCGCATAAACTGGCCGATCCTGGCACCTGCCATCATCTTGATGGTGGGCTTGGCGTGTCTTCTGACCTCCCCGGCAGGCTTTCGCACGGAGACCCAGACCGTCAGCCTGCAAATCGCTTCCATGCCTCTTGCCGTGAGCCAATCAGATACCGTCGCCCTTGTGGACATTGATGCCCATAGTTTAAGCGAGGCAGGCCCCTGGCCCTGGCCGCGGACCCAGATTGCTCATCTGATCCTCGCTGTCCACGACGCCGGTGCTGCCAACATTCTGGTGGCCCTTCCCTTTGAGGGGATAGACGCCGCAGCTCCTCAGCGCGCCGTCGAGGCCTGGGGACAGACGGGGCACGAAGGACCAGCCACAGCAGCTTTGAGGCAGCTACCGGATACGGACCAAGTTCTGCTGGACGTCATGGAGCAAACCGGATCGGTTCTGGTTCTTCTGCCCACATCCGACAGCAACGGTGCACCTCTTGGCGATCTCGCACCTCTCACCCCTCTCGCACCCGTGGAATTCACTCAGGAAGGTGGAGAGGTCTTCGTCCCAATTGGGCAGACCAGCGCCAGCGGATTTATTGCATCGAGCGCCGCCCGGCGGGTAGCCCTCGGCCTGCGGTACGATTTTGTAGGACGTCCCTCTGGTTTTTACCCTGTTTTATCCGTAGACGGAACAGTTCTGCCAACAGCGGCAAGCCTGCCCCTGCTTTCCAACTTAGATGAGGCCGTTCAGGTGCACAGCGAAGGCGTGCCTGGCACTTTGGGGTTTGTCGATCCTGTGGGCATGACTTCGGTGAGCCTGAGGGAACAAACCATCGCCACCTTGCCCGATGGATCAGTGCTCTTGCGCCGAAACGTGTCTGCCCCCGGCTTTTCTGCCTCCAATATTATGGTGGGCATTCATAGCGAGTTCCTTGCGGGCCGAACGGTTATCATCGGCAGCTCCCTGGAAACCATTGCCGGGGCCGATGGCGGGCTGGTGCCGCGTATATCTGCGGTGCAGGCCCTTACAGCTGCAGTCGTGCAATCTTCTGACGGCACATCGGCGGTGCGGCCTTTTATCTTTACCTGGATCGAATTCTTGGTTGCCCTTTTGGGCGGGGCGCTGATCATCGGGCTTGGTTATGCCAACCGGCCATGGCTGGCCATGAGTTTGGCGTTTATCTCTACCGCTGCTCTGTTTGTTGCCGCTGTGTACCTCTTGAACCAATACGGAATTTTGTTGGATGCCACTGCTGTGGGGCTTTTATTGATCTTCAGTTCAACCTTTACAATGGTGGGGGCCGAGGACAGCCCACAAAATATTCGCCAGCGCTTTGGCCACGCCGTCGAGGCAAAGCTACCGTTTGGAACGCCCAAGCGCCTCATCCGCAATCCCAAACAACTTCTTGAGGCCGCCGACAGTCGGAAGATCACGGTTCTATGCTGCACCATCCGAGATTTCGCAGATCTACAAGATCTGTATAAAGATGATCCCGAAGGGTTGACCAATATCCTGCATCAGTTCCATGACATGGTGGGCAACACGGTGCGATCCTATGGCGGCACGGCAGATCGTTTTGGCGGGGCCACCGTTCTGGCATTCTGGAACGCGCCATTGGAAGAACCTGATCATGCCCTGAAGGCATGTGATTGTGGCCTGCGACTGATCGATGCCCTTGAAAAACTAAACCAGATCATCGAGGGCCAATCGTATCGCACCGGCAAAGCCTTCTCGCCTATTCACTTAGGGATCGGCATCAACACCGGACGCGCGGTTGTCGGCAATGTGGGCTCCATGAAGCGCCCGGATTATTCTGCGGTGGGCGAAACCGTGGATCTGGCAAAAGCCCTGCTGACGGCGTCCGCCCAATATGGGCCTGCCATTATCGTTGGGGAGCATACCTATCAGGCGGTCAAAAACCGCTTTGCACTGCTGGAGGTCGATAAGCTGGGCATTCCCGCGCGCGCCTATGCAATCCGGGTCTTTGCCCTGCTGGGCAATCCGGTGACCAAAGCGAGCCCCCGGTTTCGGGCATTGGAAGAGGCTCATGCCTCTATCTTTGAGGCCTACCGGGTACAGAACTGGGCGCTGGCCGAGGCCCTCATCCGTGAGTGCAGAAAACTAAATGGTGCAATTCCAATTCTTTACGATCTATACGAGTGTCGCATTAGCTATTACCGCAGTTTTCCGCCAGAAGCTGAGTGGGATGGATCGTTCACAATTCCGGTAGTTTGAGCTTTTCACAGCCTTCATGCGTGGATACTATCGATCTGTTGCCGCCGCATTCGATGGCAGCTGTGGAGGGTGTGATCCGAGTTTGGGGAAACCGATGCATCTAGTGGGAACAAATCAGAGATTATTTGCCGCCAGCCTGGCTGGTGTCAGAGCGCTTTTGCTCAGTGTTGTCTTGAGCATGGGCATCAGCGCGGCAGCAGCCCAAGATGCGGCAGAGCCCGAACGGGTGGATGCCGATCTGGCCAGCACGCATGTTCAAACCCTTGCCAGCTCAGCCCTTGAGATTTTGCGTCAGGAAGATATTTCCCTGGCGGACCGCGAGGCCATTTTCCGCGACCTCTTGCGCGACGGCTTCAACCTTGAGGCCATCGGCAATCTGGTGCTGGCGGCCAATCGGCGCACTGCCGCTCCCCATGAGTTGGAGGAATACCACACTCTATTCGCTGAGTTCGTTCTGGCGCGCTATTCCATGTTGCTTGGCGGCTATGCCGGGGAAAACTTCTCCATTCTGGAAAGTCACGAGAGCGGCAGCCGCGACATTTTGGTCCTGAGCCGCATTGAAAGGCCCAGTGGAGATGTGATTAGCGCGGCCTGGCGCGTTCGGGCCTATGACGGAACGCCCAAGATCATTGACGTTCAGGTGGAAAACATATCAATGGTCATCTCGCAACGAGATGAGTTTGATTCAGTTATCCAGCGTGGCGGATTTGAATCACTGCTCGAAAATCTTCGAGCGCAGACGGAAATGCTTCCCGCGGAAGCACCATCCTGATAGAAGTAATTATACCATCAGCTGTTCCAGTTGGCGGCACCATCACAGCAGGCAAGACTATCTAGTATTTTCGCGTATTGGGGTTATGGGAAGACTGGTGGGAGTAAGGGCGATGAACCAAGGTTACGCGAAAGCGGCCGTTTGGAACGCCGGGCATATCATTGTTGCGTCTAGCATCTCCATGCTGACAGGTTTGATATTGGTGCTGATACCGATGCTGATGATTGGGCCTGCGTGGTCACAATCAGCAAGCTTCGAGGACGGCTATGCCGCCTATCAACGGGGCGAGTTTTTCGAAGCACGAAGCATTTGGGAAGATCTGGCCCAAGCTGGCGATGCCCGGGCAATGTTCAATCTAGGCACCATGTATTCTGAAGGACGCGGCATAGAGCCCGATGCCTTTGCAGCGCAGGAATACTGGCGGCTGGCCGCTGAGACAGGCCATGTACGGGCCATGCACAATCTGGCTCTCAGTCACATTGCAAGCGCAGGCACCGCCAATGAGGACACCGCGACCGAGGACTATCGAGCTGCCGTCATATGGCTTGAACGGGCGTCCGAAAGCGGCTTTGCCAATTCGCAATATACCCTCGGAAAAATGTATCAATACGGCCTGTCTGTTCCGCATGATGAGCAACAGGCGGTGAGCTACTACACCCTCGCTGCCGATCAAGGCTTTGCCCGCGCACAATACAATCTTGGAAAAGCCTTCCGCGATGGTCGCGGCGTGGAGCGGGATCTGGATCGCTCCCTCGCCTACTTCCATCTCGCAGCCGAACAAGGCCACGCTGCAGCTCAAAATCGCCTGGCAACACGCTATGCCCGCGGCGATGGAGTGGAACAAAGCGATGTTACCGCGCTGGTCTGGGCCAGCCTTGCTGCGGATCAAGGTGATGTGCGGGGCGCGGAAAACCGCAACTTACTTTTGACCCGCATGAGCAATGCTCAGGTGGATGAAGCAGCTTTGCGCATTCTCAACTTCACGCAGCGCCCCTAACGTTCTAGGTTGATATTCATGTCGTGCCTGCGAGCCCATTCTGGGCCTGCGGCGCGCGCTGCTTTGCCTTTCAGCCCTCCGGAAAGTCTCGCCCATGATTCCCTCCTGTTTTTCCTTTGATTATGCCGAAGCCCGCAGCAAGTTTCTCGCCGCCACACGTGATGCAGGCCTTGAGGTAACAAGCATCCAGAACGAAGCGGTCAAAGGCCCGCGCGATGCTGATCTTTACACGGATGTTGTGCGCATCGGCCCAAGCGATGCCCCCGCTACATTATTGTTCATGTCCGGTACCCATGGGGTGGAGGGGTTTTGCGGCTCTGGCGCACAGGTGGAGTTTCTGAAAACGCTCAAAGACCGTGAAATTCCTACCGATGTGCAAGTGGTTCTGATCCACGCCATCAATCCTCATGGCTTTGCCTGGTTGCGGCGGGTCAATGAGGACAATGTGGACCTGAACCGCAATTTTGTGGATCATTCAAAGCCCCACCCCGCTAATCCTAACTATGAGATTTTGAAAGACGTCATCGCACCGAAAGATATTTCCGACGAGGCGCTCAAGGCCGCCAATGCTACTTTGCGTGCCTTTTCCGATGAGCATGGACCTGTCGCATTGCAGGCCGCTGCCAGCTGCGGGCAGTACACCCATGATGATGGAGTCTATTACGGTGGCACGTTCGACACCTGGTCCAACAGAACTTTTCGCCAAATCGTGAACGACACTTGCAGCCAATCCAAAGCGGTTGCTCTTATTGATTTTCATACGGGCCTTGGACCTTACGGCTATGGCGAGATGATCATCGAAGTAGGGCCGGAAGACCCCGCCTATGATCGTGCCAAAGGCTGGTGGGGAGATAGCGTTAAATCCACTGTCAGCGGCGAAAGTGTATCAGCCCACCTCAATGGCACCATCGATGGCACCCTGCCCGAGATGTTATCCAACGCAGAGGTGACCGCCGGGGCCATCGAGTTCGGCACGCGGCCTTCAAATGAAGTGTTCCGTGCCCTGCGCAAGGATAATTGGCTGCATGCCCTGGGCGACCCCCTGTCGCTGGAGGCCAAGCCCATCAAGAAAGAAATCCGCGCTGCCTTTTATCCTGATACGGATGATTGGAAGCAAATGATCGTCGCCCGCGGGCGCGAGGTCATCGATCAGGCCATGGCGGGGCTTAGTGCGGATGCGAAACGGCTGTAGTTTCCCCTACCCGTCATTCCCCGGCTTGACCCACTACTGTCCGGTTTAACTTTCTTCATAGGAAGCTCCACTGGATTTGGTTGTTTTGGGCGGGGTTTTGTTTTCGTGGCGGTGGCGGTTCGAAGAGCTTTTCCATTGGTTTTCTGTGGAGC
>JAJFIL010000278.1 GCA_021774965.1 Alphaproteobacteria bacterium | reverse complement strand
AGGTAGAATTTGCCGGAATTGTTGGCATGCTTCGCGTGGCCTTTGAGACTATTGAGGGTAGTGATTCAAACCTGCGCGATTCACCGGCGGGGGATTTTTATGTGGCCCGCGTCGATGGTGTGACACCTGCTTCGGTTCATCCGTTTGCGGATGTTCGGACCCGCGTGCTCACAAATTGGCGCGCGGAACAAACCGATACGGCCCTTGGTAATATGGCCGATGCCGCAGCAGCTCGCGTCAATGCTGGTGAAGACTTTACCGATGTGGCCGCCGAACTGGGCCGCATTGTTCGCCTGACCCCGCGTGCCCTCACGCGCAGTGGCAGCACGGAGGTCTTCACCAATGGTGCATTGGGACAATTGTTCAATGCCAGCGCCGGCACGGCAATTGCCAGCGAAGTTCAACTTGGCGCCAGCTATGTGGTGGCCCGCGTGACAGCCGTCCAGGCAGCCGACCCCACAGCGGCCCCAGAGAACATTGCGACCTTACAGGCACAGTTTGACCAGAATCTGTCCAACGAAGTTATCGCAGGCTATGTGGCCTATGAGCAGGAACAAGTTGGTGTACGGATTAATGAAGAGGTGTTGAACCAGGCGCTGAATTATCAAGGTCCTTAATCGCTCATGGAAACCTTCCCCGGACATTCAACTGCGTTTGATGCAAAATACAAAGCCGGGAAAGCACAGCTGGTCTGGACGCGGCTTGTGGCCGATCTGGAAACCCCCGTCTCCGCCATGCTCAAACTGGCAAAAGGTGCGCCCAACAACGTGCTCTTTGAATCTGTTGAAGGCGGGGAGACCCGGGGGCGCTATTCCATCATCGGACTGCGCCCTGATCTGATCTGGAAATCTGAAAACGGCAAGGCCTCAATCAATCGCAAAGCCATGACCGATGCCGAGGCTTTTGAGCCCTGCGGCGAGCCGCCTTTGACTTCCTTCCGCACTCTCGTTGAAGCGTGTCACTTGGAAGTGCCCTACCCCTTGCCGCCCATGTCCTCTGGCCTGTTTGGCTATATGGGGTACGACATGGTGCGGGAGATGGAGCACCTTCCAAATGTAAACCCCGACCCGTTGGGCATTGAAGACAGCATCTTCTTGCGCCCCACCATTGTGGCAATCTTTGATGGGGTCACCGGGGAGCTGGATATCATCTCCCCCGTGTGGCCCAATGCCGAGGTCTCTGGTGAAGTCGCCTATGCCCGCGCGGCCGAACGTATTGCCGAAGTCGTTGCAGATCTTGAATGCGCCCTGCCCCACGCCAGCGCGCCCCGTGATGACCTGCCGGAGCCTGTGCCCGCATCCAATACGACGCACAAAGAGTATATGGAGATCGTGGCTCGCGCGAAGGACTACATCCGCGCCGGGGATATCTTTCAAGTGGTGCCAAGCCAACGCTTTTCTGTGCCGTTCACCCTGCCGCCCTTTGCGCTTTATCGTTCCTTGCGGCGGCTCAACCCTTCGCCATATCTGTTCTTTCTGGATTTCGGCAGCCACGCCATCGTGGGCTCCAGTCCTGAGGTGTTGGTCAAGCTGCGTGATGAGACAGTAACCATTCGCCCCATCGCAGGCACGCGGCCGCGCGGCGCTACACCGGAAGAAGACCGCGCCTTGGCAGCAGACCTTCTCAATGACCCCAAGGAACGCGCAGAACATCTCATGTTGCTTGACCTTGGGCGCAACGATGTGGGCCGCGTCGTCCAAACCGGCACCGTAAACGTGACCGAGAGCTTTATCATCGAGAACTATTCCCACGTGATGCACATCGTCTCCAACGTGGAAGGCAAGATCGCGGAGGACCAAGATGGTCTCTCAGCCCTCATCGGCGGGTTTCCCGCAGGTACGGTTTCCGGTGCGCCAAAAGTTCGCGCTATGGAACTCATTGACGAGCTGGAAAAAGAAAAGCGCGGCATCTATGCGGGCGCGGTAGGATACTTTGCAGCAGACGGATCCATGGACACTTGCATCGCACTACGCACAGCTCTGGTCAAAGACGGCACCATGTATGTGCAGGCAGGCGGCGGCGTGGTCTATGACAGCGATCCTGAGGCAGAATACCAAGAGACCATGAACAAATCCCGCGCCCTCACACGCGCCGCCGAAGAAGCAGTGAGATTTGCCAGTGTGAAGCCGGGGAACCTGAAGCGGTAATTGCCGAAACTTCGACTAATTAATTTGGTCATTCCCGGACTTGGTCCACTACTGTCCGGGTTAGATTTTTTCGTGAGGATTTCCGCGAAATTCGATGCTGCGGACAAGAACCATGCTAAAGCCCACCTCGGCGTCATTCCCGTACTTGATACGGGAATCTAGCGATCTCCCGATTAATGGGGGGACGGAACGTGAAGGGCACAATGAATATACCGAGTACCGTCCCCGTTGGCTTTGCCACGTCGCTAGATTCCCCGGTCAAGCCCACTACTGTCCGGTTTAGATTTGTAGACAGGTCGCATGGCTTGGATTCTACTGGTTTTGCAAGAAACTGGTTGAATCTAGACTCCGATTGGAGACCAAGCCATGCGGTATCAAGCTACGA
>JAJFIL010000277.1 GCA_021774965.1 Alphaproteobacteria bacterium | reverse complement strand
GCCGAAGAAGGCTGGGACCTGGAGCGGGCAGACTGTCATTTTGATCGGGAGTTTGTCCGGTGGCGTGGGGATGTTGAATGCTACAGGCTTGAAGTGTTGGAAGCACGTCTTGAAGACGCACCCCGATCAATTCGTCTAGGTGTCTATCTGGTAAAGGCGCACCAACGTTCGAACCAGCCGCCGATTATCCACTTAATGGGTGGACCAGGTGAATATGCCGAAGGAACTTTAATTGCGCTTCTTGATCACCCTATTCGGGAAGTCAGGGACGTGCTTGTTCTTGAGCAGCGTGGTGTAGGCGTGTCATCCGCATTTTGCTCGGAACTACAGTCTTACCGGTTCTGGGAAATTGGTCCGGTTGTCGACAGTCAATTGGCGCTTCAATTACTAATCGTAGGTCTCATTACCTGCATTGAGGAGGCCCAAGACCAAGGCGTTCATGTTGCAAGCTACAATACAACAGAGAATGCTGCTGACGTGGCTGCTCTTCGGTTTGCTCTTAATCTCAATCAGATTGACATTTGGGGCGTGTCCTACGGAACGGTCTTGGCCCAAGCATATATGAGACTAGAGCCTGACAGAGTCGGTACAGTCCTGTTTGATGGAACCTTTGACCTAAGTAGTCCTTGGGAAGAAACAATTGTATCTTCGTTTGGGATTGCATTGGAAAACACTTGGGAACAATGCCTGCTGGATGGAATCTGTCTAGAAAACGAGCTGACTTTCACAGAGCGAATGTTTGAGCAGGTCAAAGAATACAACAATACGCCGGTTGAACTCACGACATTTGCGGGTGAAACATTTGACGGCTTTGTCAGTCGGGTGACGGGCTCTGATGTAATGAGCATTGTTCATTCAAACCTGTACCAAAGCCATGCTCACATGAACCTGCCATTCGTATTGGAACAAATCGAATCTCGTTCTGAAGCCGATCTGGTAGAGCAAGTGGGCCGGTTCTTTAGTTCCTGGTTTAGTGAGGGCGTCTATTATTCGATGCGCTGTCAGATGCCAAGACTAGCGGAGATTGAAATCGCCGGTCTCTACAGCAGATATGGCGCGCTAGCAGAACTGATGGTTCCAGAGGAGTTGTATGAGGTCTGCGAACAAATTGGATTTGTACCTGAGAATTCCTATGCCTCTTTTGTGCCAACCTTTGAAGGACCCATTCTGTTTATGTCAGGGGAATGGGACCCGATTTCTCCTCTTTCGCTAACCGACACAATGAGAGACCGGTATACGAACGCAACCTACCTCGAAATTCCCTATGGCGGACATGGTCCCGGTAATTGGCTACCTTGCGCGCGTCAGCTGGTGCGAGATTACTTTGCGCGAGGCTCCACCGAACTGACCACATCTTGCGCGCCTGATCCCGAGGACTATCCTTCGATGCAGGAAACCTCCCAATAAGTGCCAAATATTGCTTGCGTTGACGCGAGGCACCCGCGGGCTTATCACCGCTGAAACCATATCTTCTGGCCTTGGGGAGCCCCGACATGGATTTCGAGCTTAATGAGGATCAGCGCGCCATACAGGATATGGCGGAACGCTTTGCGGAAGAGCATCTAGCGCCTTACTCAGCGGAATGGGACGAGACCGAGACCCTGCCCAAAGAGACCTTGCGGAAAGCTGCTGAGCTGGGTTTTGCCTCAATCTATATTCGAGATGATGTGGGTGGATCAGGCCTTGGGCGCATGGAAGCGGCCTTGATTTTCGAGGCCTTATCAGCCGGCGATGTGGCGGTGGCGTCATTTCTTTCCATTCACAATATGGCGTCGTGGATGATCGATCGATTTGGCTCCGAGGAACAGCGCCAGGAATGGCTGCCCAAACTGGCCAATATGGATTTGATCGCCAGCTATTGCCTGACCGAGCCGGGGTCGGGATCAGATGCCGCGGCGCTTTCCACCAAGGCGGTGATCGATGGCGACCATTATGTGCTCAACGGGGCCAAGCAGTTTATTTCCGGCGCAGGTTATTCGGACATCTATGTGACCATGGTGCGCACGGGGGATGACAGCCCGTCCGGCGTCTCATGCCTGATTATTCCAAAAGACGCCCCTGGTGTTTCGTTCGGGGCCATGGAAAAGAAAATGGGCTGGAAGGCGCAGCCCACCGGTCAGGTGATTTTTGAGAATGCGCGCGTGCCTGTTGCCAACCGTATTGGCGCAGAAGGCGAGGGCTTTAAGTTTGCCATGCAGGGCCTTGATGGGGGACGCATCAATATTGGCGCCTGCTCGTTGGGCCCCTCGGGCAAGTCCATTGAGCTGACCAAGCAATATCTCAAGGAGCGCAAACAGTTCGGTAAACCGCTGGCGGCATTCCAGGGCCTGCAGTTTATGCTGGCCGATATGCAAACTGAACACGACGCGGCACAGCTGATGATCTATCGCGCGGCTCATGCGCTGGACAATGGTTTGCCCAACACCTCTATGAAATCGGCTATGGCAAAACGGTTTGCGACGGATGCCTGTTTCAAAGTGGTGAACGACGCGCTGCAGCTTCATGGCGGCTATGGCTATTTGAAGGACTATCCGTTCGAGCGCTGGGTCCGGGATTTGCGCGTTCACCAAATCCTCGAGGGCACCAATCAGATTATGCGGGTGATCGTCTCTCGCGATATGCTGCGGCAATAATTCCAATCAACGGGGTAGATCTATCATGCAAGGTAATCTGAAACTCGGCCTGTTCGTGGTGCGCCTGACGGTGTTTATCTTCTTCGCGGTTTGGGCCGGGGAAAAGTTTGTTAATCCAGCAAGTACCATTGGGATCTTTTCGCACTTCTATTTCATAGAAGACCTGCCTCATTGGGGAGCCTATTTGGCTGGCGGTTTTCAGTTTGCCATATTGTTGGGTTTTCTTTTGGGGTTTGCGAAATTCTGGACCTATGGCGCGCTGCTGGTCATGCACTCGCTTTCAACCGCCTCGTCCTGGGCGCAACTCATTGCGCCGTACGATCCGGGCCATCATCTTTTCCTGGCGGGCGTTCCAACTCTCGGAGCCATCTTCCTTTTGTTCCTTATGCGGAATGAAGACACACTGTTCAGTCCCTTTAGCCGGAGTGCCTCAGAATAATGAGTGACGAAGAAGAAATCATCTTCGAGAAGAAAGGTGCCGTAGGGCACATACTGCTCAATCGGCCAAAGGCACTTAATGCGCTGACCCTGGATATGGTGATGGCCATGACAAATCGCCTTCGCCGTTGGGCAACAGATGATGACGTTGTTGCCGTGGTGGTCGAAGGGGCTGGTGAGAAAGGCTTTTGCGCAGGCGGAGATATTCGCGCGCTTTATGACAGCGGCAAGGCGAGCACGGAATATTGGTATAACTTCTATTCCAATGAATACCGCCTCGATACGCTGATCCATGAGTATCCCAAGCCCTACATTTCGCTTCTGGACGGCATCACCATGGGCGGC
>JAJFIL010000276.1 GCA_021774965.1 Alphaproteobacteria bacterium | reverse complement strand
GTGTATCGCTGCGGAAATTTGGATCCATGGGGGCTACCCAATAGAGCACCTCTGGTTCATCCGTTGTGGATGTTGCTTGATCGCCTCCAAAAAATTGCGCGGCGAAGAAACCAACCACTGCCGCTGAAACAACAAGTAAGCCCATAGGCAGAATTGATTTATGAGCCATCATCTTCACTCCCAGTATAAATGCCTTCACCGCCGAGATACATAAGTCGTGCGTTGGCCTGTCGCGCATCAATGCGAAGGCGCAGCAGCGCCAATTCAGCGTCCAGTTCTGAAAGTCGTGACCGGATCAATTCGGGAAAATCGGAAACATCATTTCGATAGGCGGCCAGAACCGCTTCAGACGTGGCAATGGCCCGAGGCACCACTTCATGTTCATAAAGCGCTGCCCGTTCCACATCGCGCTGCCAGGCAGCAAAAGTCCTGTTGAGTTCCCGCTCCAGATCGCGCAGGTGGGCTGCGCGAGTAAGGCGAGCTGCCTGACGATCACTTTGAGCGGCGGCGCGGCGTCGATCCTGGCGCAAGCCGGTAAAGATCGGCATATCCACAACAATACCGACGCTGGCAAAATCAGATCGATTGGTGCTGCGATTGCCGTACATGGCCTCAACGGACCAGGCGGGACGATAGGCTTCTTCTGCAATGTCCACATCGATGGAGCTGGCGTCCACATTTGCATCCAGCACATTTACTGAGGGGTGAGAAGCCAGGCGGTCCCGCATTTCACTTCGCGGCAACGGTGGCGGCAAATTGGGAAGGGCTGCCTCAAGAGGCCGCATGGCCGCCTCTGGTCCGATCAGGCGTTCAAGGTCAGCCCGGATAAGCGCCTCGCGCCCGGCAAGTCCAATGGTTCTCTCTTCGAGGGCACTGAGCTCCAGCTCTGCCCGCAAGACATCCTGGCTGGCACTTCGGCCCGTTGAGAAAACAGATGTGGCGACCTCTACCAACTCCCGCACTGCCCCTTGGCTGTCTGTGACTGCCTGTTGCGCACCTCGCAAATAATAGATCTCCAGCCACGCAGTGCGGGTTTCCAGTGTCCGCTGTTGGGCCTCAAGGGAGGCTCGTGCGGTTGCTCCATCAGACTGAGCCAAATGCCGTTGACGCCTCAGGCTCAGTGTCTGGCCGCGCGGCAGGGCCTGACGAACGCCGACCTGCAGCTGGGTCATGGGGTCCTGATCAAGACGGAAATTGTCAAGGGTCACATTGGCTGCGCGGAACTGTATTTGCGGATCGGCGAGCTGTCCCGCAGCGACGGCCCTTTCGCGCTCAGCATCTGCTTGTTCATGAAATCGCATGACGCTGGGGTCGTTCGCGCCCAGACTCAGGGACACAGCTTCCTCAAGCCCCAAAGGTGCATCCGCGGCATGGGACGCCGCAACATAGGCAAAAGGGCCCAGTGCCGTGCCAAGGCACAGGCTGAATACAGCGGCGAGGTTTTTCCTGCGAGAATTCATCGTTCTTCTCCGTCAACTCATGCAAATCCAGCGCGCGCCGGAGCGCCCGCAGCCTACGAGATTCGCAAGACGGTCTAGACGCGGAGAAGAGTTGAGAGGGATAGAGGCGTTTGGGATTGCAGTTCGGGGGGCGCTGGGATGGCGATCGCCACAGAGGTCCGGCTCAGGGGCACCTCAAAGCTGGGCACAAATGCTGTAACGATGCTCGGGGCTGGGACGGGGATTGCTGCGGACTGGGGGACGCTCTTATCTAGGGTCCACTCAAAATTGCAAGGCACCTCGTTTTCGTCGGGGGTCTTGCCTGGTGTCTGGCCGCAGTGATCACCATGATGGCTACTGGCCACAAAAGTATCAGAAGAGACATCAGAGATGTTGAGAACGGAAGTCTCACAGCAAAACGCCGTCGTGGTTGCCACCACGAACGCCATGATCATTGGTACTAAGCGATACCAAATCGCCACTGGGAAAGCCTCCTTAAATCCAACACCCCTCTTTTCGGAACTGCGAGAGCAGGTGTCCATCGTCTTGTAACAGATCTGAACCAATTGCGACACCATGCCCCAGACTAGCCCACAGGCCTTAAGGAACTGCCTCTGGAGGGGAGGTTATTGGGAAGAGCTTGCGGGTTTGAGCGCAGGTACCGGCCTCATTAACCCTTTCCCGTGGGCTGCCTGTGGGGGGTGCATTTGAACTATGCGCACACCCCGCTTGCGGTTTGGCGGCGAATAGGTCACAAGACGCGTCCTCAATTAAATGATTTGAGCATGAAGGGCGGCCACGTGGGGTGGCGGCCCTTTTATTTCTGGCGTTTTCTGGAATAGTTGAAAGCTTAAAGATGAATATCGCTCTGCCGAAAATGAAGATCACTGTGCCCAATATCGGCAGGGCCCAGGCGCGTGGGTTTTTGTCCACGGCGCGGGTGGAGCTGCTGGCCGGGTTAACGGTCGCATTGGCCCTGGTGCCCGAAGCGGTGGCCTTCGCCTTTGTCGCAGGGGTGCATCCGCTGGTGGGCCTTTATGCTGCCTTCATGGTTGGGCTGGTAACCGCCGTCATGGGTGGCCGCGCGGGTATGATCTCAGGTGCAACCGGTGCGCTTGCTGTGGTGATGGTCTCCCTCGTGGCAACACACGGGGTTGAGTACCTCTTTGCCACCGTTGTGCTCATGGGGATTTTGCAGGTGATTGCAGGGGTCTCCCGGTTGGGAAAATTCATTCGCATGGTGCCTTATCCGGTCATGCTGGGATTTGTGAACGGTCTGGCCGTGGTGATCTTCCTGGCCCAGTTGGAGCAGTTTCACGTAGATGGGCATTGGATCGCGGGCACTGACCTGGGCCTGATGCTGGGGCTCGTGGCGCTGACCATGGCACTGATTTACGGCATGTCCCGATTGACCACGGCAGTGCCGGCACCGCTGGTGGGCATCCTTGTTGTCTCCTTGATCGTTGTTGTGTTCGGCCTTGATGTGCGCACCGTAGGGGACCTCGCCACTATCAGCGGCGGGCTGCCAAGCTTTCATCTGCCCGTTGTGCCGTTTAATTTCGAGACGCTGAGCATCATCCTGCCTTATGCGATTATTCTGGCGGCTATCGGCCTGATTGAAAGCCTGCTGACCCTGAACCTTGTGGCGGAGCTCACTGAAACCAAAGGCGGGGCCAGCCGTGAATGTATCGCCCAAGGCACGGCAAATGTGCTGACCGGATTTTTTGGCGGCATGGGTGGCTGCGCCATGATCGGCCAAAGCATGATTAATGTGACCTCCGGTGGGCGTACCCGTTGGTCCTCTGGTTCCGCGGCGATCTTTCTTCTTTGCTTTATTCTCTTTGCATCGTCCTTGATCGAACAAGTTCCTCTCGCGGCTCTCGTAGGGGTGATGTTCATGGTGGTGATCGGCACATTCGCCTGGTCAAGTTTTCGCATCCTTCACAAGATCCCGCGCACCGATGCGTTCGTGCTGATCCTCGTGTCAGCGGTCACGGTCTACAGCGATCTTGCGGTGGCCGTTGTTGTGGGGGTGCTGGTTTCTGCACTTGTGTTTGCGTGGAAATCCAGCCAACGCATCTCTGTGATGACCGCAACACCTGACGCTCATCACAAGGTCTACCGGCTCATGGGGCCGTTATTCTTTGGCTCCATTGAAAGTTTCAACGAGGCCTTTGATCCCAAAGGTGATCCCACGGATGTGGTGATTGATTTTGCTGAAAGCCGGGTGATCGACCATTCCGCGCTCCAGGCCATCGACACGTTGGCTGAGCGCTACACAAAGAACGGCAAGACCTTGCACCTCCGGCACTTGAGCGAAGACTGCAAGTTACTTCTGAAGAACGCCCGCGGCATGGTCGAGATCTCTCTCGACGAGGATCCCCATTACGGCGTCGCCGTTGACTATGACGTTGTTGCTGAAACGAACTGAGTTCGCAACGAAGCAATGGAAATTAAGGCGGGAGTGGCACGCAGCCACCTGCAATTGTAATAAATACTAGCAATTTCTACTCGTTAGTGTCATGCGGGATGTTGTTAGAGGAATCCTGCATCAGTTCCGTCGTGGAAGGTGCCAACTCTTGAATCATTCAACTCTTTAGTTGAGGTTGTTGAATGGTGATTCTGTTTCAATCACCTGCGTACCAACAGTTGCATTTGGATTTCATCCTCAATATCCATTTGAACCAGAACAAGGTCGCAAACTTGGCCAATCAAAGACAGATAATTGAACCGCTACTGGACTGGCGACTTTGGCTGCCTCCAGCAATCATGTCTGTAGCTTTGATTGGTCTCGCGCAATACAGCTATCTGATGTTTCATACGGTCGCGGAGTTGTTCGCGATTGTAATTTCATTTCTTATCTTTGCGTTCGCCTGGTCAACGCGCAGTTTTGCCAAGAACGCATTTTTGTTATTTCTGGCCTGCGGCTATTTCTGGGTTGGCTCGCTCGATCTTTTCCATGCGTTTGTTTACAAAGGCATGAATGTTTTTGTGGAAGGCAGCGGCAATCTCTCGACCCAGTTTTGGATAAGCGCGCGAGGCTTTGAAGCGGCAATATTGCTGATCGCTCCCGTTGTCGCGGCAAGAAGGTTGAACGGTTATTTTCTTGTTGCCGCATTCGGTGCCGTTGCCGCCGGTCTGACTACTCTCATAATTGCAGGTTGGTTTCCCACTACATTTGTAGAGGGAACAGGCCTGACAGACTTCAAGATAATCAGCGAGTACCTGATCGATATTGTGCTTGCCTTGGCATTGGTCTCTTTGTTCCGTTTTGGGAAGAACATTGCGGTGCGTGAGAAGGTTCTGATCGCCGCCGCAATTGTTCTGTCCATGGTTGCGGAGCTGGCCTTTACTTTCTATGTGGACGTTTATGGGTTTCCCAATCTGGTGGGGCACATTCTCAAGCTCTTTTCCTTCTGGCTGATTTTTCAGGCCATTGTTGTCTCCTATCTGCAAGAGCCCTATGCCGCCCTGCAGAGAAGCGAGAAACGCTCACGAAGTCTTTTTGAAAATGCGGAGATTTCCATTTGGAACGTTGATCTGTCCGGCCTTCATTGGGCGCTGGGCAATTTGCGCCAAGGTGGCGTCGTCAACCTGCGTGATTATATGGATCAAAACCCGCATGCCATCATAGATATGGTGGCAACGATCAAGATCTCAGGCGTTAATCCGGCCACCATGGCGATGTTTGAAATGGAGGACGATGACACCTTTCTTGATGGGATTGGCTGGGTTTTTGGTGAGGGCTTGAATGTAATGCTTGCCGATGCCTTGCTGACCCTTTGGGACGGGGCGAAGTTTTTTCGATCGGAAGCAACTCTTTACACCTTTGACGGACGGGCTCTAGAGGTCCTCATCTCCTTCCCGGTCCCGGAAACTGAGGAAGGTTTTCGCAGCCTGCCCGTCAGCATCGTGGACATTTCGGATCGCAAGAAAGCCGAAAATGAGATGTTGATTGCCAAGGACGAAGCCGAGAAAGCAACTCAAGCCAAGTCAGAGTTTCTGAGCAGCATGAGTCATGAGCTGAGAACGCCGCTGAACGCGATCCTGGGCTTTGCGCAGATATTGAGATTTGATTCCGAAACGAAACTTTCCGCTAATCAGACCGAGCAAGTCGGCTTCATCATTGAAGCTGGTAATCACCTTCTTAAACTGGTCAATCAAATTCTTGACCTTTCCAGGATTGAAGCAAACGAACTTGAACTTGATCTGGAGAGTGTAAGCGCCAACAAGGTGGTTTCAGATTGCGTGGCTCTGGCAGGCCCTTTGGGAACCAGTCGGGGAATTGAGATTACAAACGAGTTGGCCGATGCGCCGGAAAGTAATGTCTTCGTCGATCAGTTGCGCCTGAAACAAATTTTGATCAATTTTCTTTCGAACGCGATCAAGTATAATGATGATGGCGGAACAGTTGTCATTGCCGCTCACAAAACTGAAAATGGCTTTCTTCATCTCTCCGTGACGGACACAGGCATCGGTATCGCCGAGGTTAACCACCCCCGCGTGTTTCGAATGCTTGACCGCCTTGGTGTGGATGCAGCTCTGGTATCGGAAGGGGCCGGCATCGGCCTTGCCGTGGCAAAACTGCTTGTAGAAAACATGGGCGGTAAAATCGGATTTGAGAGTCAGAAAGACGTTGGAAGTTCATTCTGGTTTGAACTGCCCCTGGCTGAACCTCACAATGCGACCGATGAGATCCAAGCGGGTTGACGCGGCGGCGCGCCAGTTGATGATTCAACAAGTATTTCCCGAATTTGGTGTGTGCTGTATAAAGAAACCAAGGCACCTACAGTGTTGGGTCTGTGAGACTCAAAATAGAGGCCTGAGCCTGCTGCGGTTCAGGGCCTGTGCGTCATCCAATAAAAGCCAAGCATAAGGTGCCATACACTCGAGGGAGGAAGTCATGGGTTTCATCGCACTTATATATGGCGTAGTGGCGTATCTAGTGTTTTTCCTGTTGTTTATTTTTCTCGTCTTCTTTGTAAGCGGGGACATGCTGATCAGCATGATTGGTATGGGTTTTGGGAAAACGATCGACAGTGGTGGTTCATCCCCCACCGGGCAGGCCGCCCTGATCAACATCGGTCTCTTGATGTTGTTTGCTGTCACTCATACGGGCATGGCGAGGCCAGGGTTCAAGAAGATTTGGACACGGATCGTTCCAACGTCTGTTGAGCGCAGCACCTATGTGATGGTCACCAATATTGTGTTGATTGCGCTGTTCGTCCATTGGGTTCCAATGCCGGGAACTGTCTGGGAGGTGACGTCGCCCCTATGGAGCACGGTATTGACGCTACTTTTCTTTGCAGGGGCTTTCATTGTTCTTCTATCCACGTTCCTGATCAACCACTTTGAGCTCTTCGGGCTTCAGCAGGTTTGGTATCGCTTCCGGGGCAAGGAATTGCCGGAGCCAGAGTTCCGCACACCGCTGCTGTACAAGCATGTGCGTCATCCGCTCTATCTTGGGTTCATCTTGTTCTTCTGGTCGATACCGGAAATGTCGGTTGGACATCTTCTGTTTGCCGCGGTCATGACGATCTACATCTTCGTTGCCGTTGGCTATGAGGAGCGGGATTTGGTCAAGACGTTTGGCGACAAATACCTCGCCTATCAAGCAAAAGTTCCGTCAATCTTCCCCATCGGGAAACGCAAAGACTAGTTGATGTGAGAGGCTCCGCGCCGAACAAGCGCGGAGCCTCTCATTGCTCATGCCAGGGCGACCTCTCAATAAGTCCTTTGCTGGGCTCCCCGCGTTAGGCATATTGAGTTTGGGATGAGGGCTTGTAGAGTGCCCATAGGTGATTTCCTCTAGTCATGCGGGAGTGCGGATTTTGAGCCGTAAACAGCGTAGGCGATCAGCGAAGATTGATGCTGATCGAAGTCAACATGATCCCCTGGTATTGGCAGCTGAACAACTTGCGGAGGCTGAAGGGCTGCGCCAGAACAAGGATCTGAGGCGGGCAAAGCGACAATGCGAACAATTGCTCAAGGATCACCCGGATTATGTGGGCGCATTGCATACGCTTGGAAATATTTTCTACGATCTGGAACAGTTTGATAAGGCGTTTGTGCCGCTAGCTCACGCAAATGCGCTTTGTCCGAGGAATTGCAAGATCCTGCTGTCATTTGGGCGAGTTAATCTGCAGCTGGGCAGAGAGGAAATGGCCCACACTCTCCTCAAACAAGCACTTGAGATAGATCCCGATAATGTTGGTGTACTGAATACATTGGAAAAGCTCTATCGCCATCTTGGCGATTTTGAGAGGGCGCTTACTGCGGCCATAAGATTGCATGAACTTGATCGAGCGGCCTGGCATCCTCGCCTGTCAATGGCAATTTACTATGTTCAATTGGGCGAGCTAGAGCAAGCAACAGTAATTTGTGAAACTCTAATCCGAGAAGGCCTGATTACTACTGGTCTTGTGGAAGTAATGTGTCAGTTGCCGAAGCACTCAACCAGCCCGCAACTTCTTCGCTATATAGATAGTATCCAGGTTGAGACGGAAGACCAGATAGAAGAGCAGAAATATTTTCGAGGCCAAGCTTTACACAATTTGGGTCGGTATGAAGAAGCTTTGGATCAGATAAGGGCTGCAAATGTGGTCAACCGGGAGGATAGGCTCTCCGTATGGCACGCTGAAGCCAGTTTCCGCGACGAAATACTTGAAGGCGTTCGCAGGATGAAGATTTCGGAGCGCAGGAGGGAAGAGAAATGCAATCAACCCATTTCGCTCTTTATTGTGGGAGCGCCCAGGTCCGGTAAAACCACGCTAGAGCAGATGTTGCGTCGGCAGCCTGAAATTGTGCAAGGGTTTGAAAGTGGCATTGTCGATTCTTCGATTGCCCGTGTTTTGTCACTTTCACAAAGACCTTCTATGCCCTCTCCAGAAGGTATGTCGCCCAGTTTGCAGGCCGCTCTGTTGCGTACTTATCAAGGTGAGTTAGCTGCCAGAATTGGCGAAGCTCGTGTTTACACGGTTACTGGGCCTAGCCTTGCAGAGCACATTGCAACCTTTGCCTCGTCAAATCCCAACTGTCGTTTTATTTTCCTTCAGCGGAACCCTGATGACCTTGCCCTTAGAATATTTATGAAGAAATTTTATTCAGCTAGCATCTCCTATGCAAATGACTTGGGAACAATACGGGAGTTTATCCAGTGGCACCGGAAGCTTTCCGAAATTTGTGTTGAAAAAATGCCAGATCGGACACTGGTTATTGACTATGATGAGATGGTTGAAAACCCGAAAGAGACGGTCCAAAAAGTCTGTAAAATTTGCGACATTGAAAGCAATTCAGCACTTGTTCCGATTCCTGGAGATGATCGTGGTGTCTCAAAGCCTTACATGCACCTGTTGCGAGGGATAGAACTACAATGAGCAGAGCTCATGATCCGCTTGCATCACCGAGAGCTGCGCAATCAGCTCATGTATTGGCCGCTGCGTTGATGGAATTTGAAAATGCTAAACACTCATACCAATCTGGCAACCTGCGGCTCGCCAAGAAGCAATCCGAAGTGCTGCTTAAGAAGTATCCAGATTATGTGGGAGCACTTGAATTAGTGGGTTCGGTCCTAATAGCCTTGAACCAACCTAGAAAAGCCTTTGAGGCATACGCGACCGCCTTGTCCTTCTGCCCTGATAGCCCACCTGCGCTTCTTTCCTATGGGAAGATATGCCTGCAGCTTGGTCGCACTGAGGCTGCGCGCGATGCACTTGAAACACTTTTGAAGCTGACACCTGGCAACGACGAGGCCAAACGTGCTTTGGCAAGTGTTCATTTTGAATGCAGGGACTATGCATTGGCCAAATCGCTTCTTACCGAGATCCTCGCGCAAATAGAAAGAGACGACGATGCCACCGAGGCCCTTTTGAGGGAGTGTGATCGTCGAATGGATATCAAACCGACGGGGACAAGCATCGCAACAGTTTCAGAGAAAAATTGCGTATTGGGTGACAGCGGCTCTGACTATGAACGGGCTAAGGTCTTTCATCAGGCGGGAGAATGTGCCCGAGCATGGGAATGCTTCATTGCGGCAAACCGGGTTGAAGGCCGTGCAATGATAGCCGAGTGGCAATCAGAGGCGGAGCAACGGCAATCCTTGCTGGCAGAAGTCAGAAATGCGCCAACACAGCCATCCAGACCTATCAATTCGGATGCTTTCCCAGTCTCAATCATCATTGGTGGGTTGCCCTGCTCCGGCAAGGGTGCATTGGAGGGCCTGATTGGCGCAGCGCCGGGGATCAAAAGAGGCTTCGATAGTCATATTCTCAATAAGACGCTTTTGCGAACGTTGCAGACGTCACGCTGCATACCTCGCCCGGCCCTCAGCGATTTACCCGTGGAACTCAATTCAGACTTCCTTCGATTCTACAATGCAGCATTGGATCGGCACGCGCCTGGGGCGAATGGTTTCACGATCAGGAACCAAGGCATAGTTGCTAATGCACATCGCCTAAGTTTCCTCATCCCATCGAGCCGCTTTGTCTTTATGAAACGCGATGTGAATGACTTGACCTTGCGCCTTTTTATGGAAGATTTCACGGGCCAAGGCGATATGGCATTTACCTTTGATGTCAAAACCATCCGAAACCAGATCAATTGGTATTATTCCCTGATCGATATTCTGGTGGAGAAGTTTCCGAAATCCTGTCGGGTTGTTCAATACGAAGACATGATCGACAACCCTAGTTCCATTGTGCAACAGGTGCGCACATTGTGTGGCCTTGGTTTGGCGGACGTCGAGCCGCCGCAGCTTGATGATGAACGTGGCGTAGCTAACCCCTATATACGGTTTATTCAAACTGCCTTGAGTTGAAATAGATCTTAGGAAAGTGCTGCCAAGTCTGATTCGCGAAAACAATACTGAGTGAGATTTGCGGGGAGAGACAGGAGCCATCGCGATAGCATGCTTGCTTGCAAACTCAAGGTTTTGTGATCTCAAAGAGTGATTGCTACGTATATGCTCGCTCTAGCTTTGATAGTTTGTTGTGGGGGATATCCGGTGCCGCGTTTTCTAGTTGCTCTACTCCTTGCCATCTTGTTACCGATTTCCTCACTGGCGCAGGATCAATCTCCCTCAATGCAGGAGCTCTGGAGTTCTGCGTCGCAGGCCTATCGCAGTGAAGACCACTCGGGCTTTTTCGAAGCAATGGAAGAGCTTGATCGCAGGCGACCGTATCACTTCGCTACTCAATATAATTCCGCCATTGCCCACATCCTGACGGAAGATATGGACGGTGCCATAGCAAAGTTAAGCTATATGGCGGAGCTTGGGCTCTCGGCTAATCTGGTAGCAGATGAGGACTTTGCGGCCTTACGAGTCCACCCGGACTATGAGGCCGTAGCAGCGCATCTGTTGGCCAACGATGAGCCTTTGGGACAAAGTCAGATTGTCCATTACTTTGACATCACGGGAGCATTGCCCGAAGGAGTGGCTCTGGACCAGGCAAGCGGCGCGCTTTTTATCTCTACCGTGCGATCGGGGAAGATCCTTCGTGTTGCTGCGAACGATGAGATCACGGACTTCGTAGATGGAAATACCCATCCCGCCATGGGCGGCATTCTTGGTATGGCTGTTGATAACCCGCGCGGGCTTTTATGGGCGGCGGTAAGCATGGCCGATCTTTACCGCGGTGCCAATGAGGCCAGGACTGCCCACTCCTCACTCTTTGCCTTTGATCTGAACAGCGGTGCAGTGCGCCATCACTTTGAGCTGGAAGGCGAAGACCATTTTCTGGGAGAGGTGATGCTGAGCCCCGAAGGCGAGATCTATGCCAGTGATAGCGGTATGCCAATTCTCTATCGGGTGGCAGATGATCTAAGCTCGATGGAGCCCATTCCAATGGACACGGATATAATCAACCTTCAGGGATTTGATTTTGGTCTCGATGGACGCATTTACCTGGCCGACTACCTTCAAGGGATCTTTGTCCTGAGCCCTGATCATAGCGAGATCACTGCGCTGAATGTAGTTGAAGGAGTAAACCCCACAGGTATTGATGGACTGTTCTTTTATGAGGGCGCGCTGATCGGCATTCAAAATGCAACCCGGCCTCAACGCATCGTGCGTTTTGTCCTTTCCGACGACGGCAATGATATTACGGCGACGGAGGTGCTGGTCAGCAATCATCCCTTATGGGACGAGCCAACTCTGGGGCAGGTTGTTGGCGATCAATTGATCTACAACGGCACTAGCGGCTGGGGTGATTACACCGATGCTGGTGATGTGGTTGATGACGCAGAACTGGATCCCATACGGATCATGTCAGTGGATTTGAACTAATACTCAAACCCAAAGTGGTCCATGAGCGGCTGGCAATCGGCCAGGATCTTGGTGCGGGCCTCGGCGGATAACTCTTCCTTCCAGGCACCGGTTTTCCCCTTACGGAAAAAATTCGTGAGCGCCGAGGGGATTTCATCAAAGCCAACGTTATCTTCGGCGGCCTGCAAGTTCGTGATGGCGGTGCCGTCGAATAGCGCTTCAACCTGCCCGGTGCTCATTTTCATGCCCGCGTGGTCAAATGCTTCAGCTAATACGTTGCCCTTGCGAGCCACCAAATCCTCATAGCGCAGATGACAGGTCGGATAGGGAGCCGCATTGAGCCAGCTTTCTGTGTGAGTGCGCCAGCTACCATATTTCTCCCAGGCGCAGGTTTTTGTCCGCCGTGCGATCATGTCTTTATTGGTCAGGATGCGGACGATAACGTCTTCTTGCGCGCCCATGTGATGTTTCAGAGAAACAGCAATATCCAGGGGGTTGCGCACAATGTGGATGGCCCGATGTGCATCGCCGGCGGGAAATAGTGGAATGTCTTGGAGTGTCGCCACCATATTGTGGGACTTTACCAGCGCATCGGCACCATGTGTGGCTTCCAGGGCGGCTTGCGCCTTTGCTCGGTTGGCGAGAATGGTTTTACCATCGACGTTGGCCCAGGGAACGCGGCTGACCTGATCAAACCATTTGCGGTCCGCCTCCCACGGGGAATAGTCCGTAAGGTTGCCCACCAGCTTTTCCAGATCCACCGCATCGCCATATTTTGCGAGCGCAAACAGAATGCGCAGCCAGGTGTTGCCGGATTTGGGATAGGAGCAGAGCCAGATCATGAATTGTCTTTACCTGACATAACTGGCGCCGTTCACATCGAACGTAGCGCCGGTGGCAGACGTGCACAGATCGCTGACAAGGAAAGCCGCCAGGGCGCCGATCTCGGAAGGGTCTGCCATGCGGCCCAAAGGAACATCGGCCAGGGCCGCTTTAATGCCTTGCGCGCCGGAGGGTGCCATGTCGGTTTCCACCCACCCCGGCGCAATGGCAAAGCAGCGAATGTTCTCATTGCCCAACCCGCGAGCCAGGGTTTTGGTCAGGGCCAACACCCCGCCTTTGGACGCCGCATAGGCCGCCATGCCCAAATCATCACCTCTGTGACCTGCACGAGAGGCGATGTTGAGGATGGTGCCGCCGGTTCCGCCCGCCTTGAAGTGCGCAATTGCTCCCTTGGACAAAAGGGCAGGGGCCGTGAGGTTTACCGCCATGGTCTTGTCCCATGATGCAAGCCATTCGTCCGTTCCCTGATCAAGAGGGGCCTCAGCAAACATGGCGGCATTATTGATCAACGCATCAATGTGCCCTGCAGCCTCGATGCCTCGCGTCCAGAGGTCTGCCACCTCAGTCGCATTGCCCAAATCGGCCTGCAGGCAGGCGATCACATTCGTCCCCAGTTCGCTGGCCAGGTTCTCTATGGCCTCTTTCGAGGTTCCATAATGCAGGACAATGCGCGCCCCGGCTTCCACGCAGGAACGCGCAATGGCAGCCCCAATGCCGCGCGAGGCACCGGTGATGAGAATGGTTTTGTTGGCTAGGTCGATCACAGATGTTTCCTAAGTTGGTTTATTAAAAGCCGGTTATGCCGCCGTCTACGGCGAGGGTTTGTGCGGTAAGATAGATGCTGTCTTCGGACACGAAAAACAAGGCTGCATTGGCCACTTCCCATGCGGTTGCTTGCCGCCCAAAAGGTATGGGGGATTTGCCCCGTGAGGGGCGTCCTGCCGTGGCAAGCCTCCCCAGGGGCGTATCAATAAGTCCCGGATAGATGAGATTGGCGCGAATGCCTCGGCGGCGGCCTTCAAAGGCCACGTGGCGCATCAGACCGTCCAAGGCCGCCTTGGAGCTGTCGTAGCCCACCAGTTGCGAGCCGGCGCGAAGAGCTGCAATCGAAGAAATAAAGATGATCGACGCGCTGTCAGACATTTTTGGCAAAGCGGCTTTGCAGCACAGCATAGGCCCGCGCAGATTAACCGCCAGCGTGGCATCCCAATCTTCAACGCTTGTGCCTTCTAGGCGCAGCTGTCCGACACCGATGCCCACGTTCAAGACCATGCCATCGAGCCCGCCAAGCTGGTCATGGGCCTCGTCAATCATTCGGGCGATGTCATCTTCAAGAGCGATGTTGGCTTGAATGGTGATGGCGGTGCCATCTTCACCCTTGATAAGATCGACGGTGGCTTGCGCACTATCCAGATCAATATCTGCCACCGCAACGCTTGCCCCTTCACGAGCAAACAATTGACACATGGCCCGGCCATTGCCTGCAGGATCGGTTGCTTCGTCAAAGATGCGTTGGCCGCCCCCCACCACCAGGATGCGGCGGCCTTTCAGGCGCTCTCGCCCGGGCGCTTCTCCAAGAGAGGCAGGAGGAAGGGCCTGTTCAAAACGTTTGTCACTCATTTAAGGAGCTCCTTGATGATTACCCGGAGGCGGATGTCTCTGCTTCTTCTCGTGTCGCATCGTGGCCGCGAGTAGTTTGCGGGTTTGCGGCGTATAAAATTGCAAAGGCAATGTTGAAGCTCGCAAACAGCCAAATCCAAAGTGGCGTGACAATCATGGGCTCGCTCTGGAGCAATCTTGCGGCCTGCCATGCAGCGGTTAAAAGGATCAAAGACGCGACAGCTCCCATAAGAGCCGGTGAAAAGGGATGCGTCACCGCAATATAAAACCGTAAGCGCCCCCAGAACGAATTGCTCACAGCCAATCGTTGGGCGCGCCAGATTCTGGATCTTTGTTTGCGCCGACGCCTTACGCGAGACTTGCTGCGGGCAACCGTCATGGCCGTTCCGATGATCCAGTAAAGGCCAAGGAACACCGTCCACATGATCAGATTGTTTTCAGAGGCCCCTTTGACCCAGTAATCCAACAGCGGAGGGGCAACGTTTAAAAGAGCGAGAGACAAAAGCAAAACAAAGACCGAAAACAAAGGCGTTTCGCTACGCGTTGCGAGGGGCCTGGTCCGGCTGCTTTTTCTTTTGTCTCTCATCAAATTTCTCCGCCTGACCCTACTCCGCAGCGTTCCCCAAGCCACGTGTCTCAAGTAACGCATCAATTGTGGGCTCTTGTCCACGATAGCGCTTGTAAAGCTCCATGGGGTGTTCCGTGCCGCCGCGGGAAAGCACGTTCTCGCGCAAGGAGGCTGCGATTTCCTTGTTGAAAACATCGCTTTCCTTAAACGGAACAAACCCGTCTGCATCCAGAACTGCTGCCCAGTCATAGACATAGTACCCCGCGGAATAAGCATTGCCGGAAAAGATGTGGGAGAAAAATGTGCTGCGATAGCGTGGCGCGATCTCTGCCATCTTGCCCATGCGCTTTTCGGACGCCGCTTCGAATTCATCCGCATCCTGAATTTTATCGGTCTCCAGCGTGTGCCAATCCATGTCTAAAAGCGCGGCGGCGGTATATTCCGTGGTGCGGAAGCCCTGGTTAAAGAGTACCACCTTGTTAAGCCGCTCGATCAGCTCATCAGGCAAGGGCTCGCCGGTCTCATCATGAAGGGCGTAGGTCTTGAGGACTTCCGGGTGGAAAGCCCATTTCTCCATGATCTGCGATGGGAACTCCACAAAATCGCGCAGAACGGATGTGCCGGAAAATCGCTCATAGGTGCTGTTGGCCAAAAGCCCGTGCAATCCGTGACCAAATTCATGGAACACGGTGCGCACTTCATCGGCGCCCAGGAACACTTTGCCGTCCTCATTGGGCTCCGGAAAATTGTAGTTGTTGGAGATGATGGGAGTGACCTTGCCGCCAAACTTCTTTTGAGGGCGATAGGCGTTCATCCACGCCCCAGCCCGTTTGCCGGGGCGGGCGGGGTAATCATTGTAGAACAGCCCGATATGGGTGCCATCGGCCTCGCGGACCTCAAAGGCCTCGATCCCGTCCGCATAGGTGGGCAGATCCGGCATGGCATGAAAGGTGATGCCATAAAGCTTTGTCGCCACCGAGAAAGCTCCGTCGCGGACCCGTTTCAGCTCGAAATAGGGTTTGATCTCCGCATCATCCAGGTCGAATTTGGCTTGGCGGACCTTTTCGGCATAGTGCCACCAATCATGAGGGGCGAGATCAAAATCATGGCCTTCGGCCTTGATGATCTCCTGCATATCCGCTTTCTCGGTCTCCGCGCGGGCCTGGGACCGCTCAAACATGGCGTGCAGGAAGTCGAAAACAGCCTCAGGTGAACCCGCCATGGAATCATCCAGCACCCAATGGGCGTGGCTGGGATAACCCAGAAGATTTGCCCGGCGGCATCTTAGCGAGGCAATTTTGGAGATAATCTCGCGATTATCGTTGTCATTGCCGTTATGCCCTTGTGACGTGTAGGCAGTGTAAATCTTCTCCCGCAGGTCGCGGCGGGTTGAAAATGTCAAAAACGGCGTGAATGAGCTGCGGCTGAGGGTGAAGAGCCAAGCATCGATATGGCCTTTCTTCAGAGCCGCATCGGCAGCAGCAGCGCGAACATGATCCGGCAGGCCTTCGAGATCCTTCTCAGAGGTCAGCACCAGCTCATAATCCTGAGCATCGCTGAGCAGATTTTCGGAAAAATCGGTAAAAAGCCCCGCCAGCTGAGCGTTCAAATCGCTGATTTCGGCCCTTTGCTGGGGCTCCAGGCCTGCGCCCGCGCGGGTGAAATCCTTATGATAGCGCTCCAAAAGCGCCTTTTGCTCGGGCTCCAGGCCCAGTTCATCGCGTTGCCTATATAGAGTGAGCAGACGCTGCCAGATGGCCTGGTTCATCAAGCGGGCATCTTTCAGGCGTGATTCGCGCGGGGCGAGGTCTCTTGCGATGGCCTGGCGGGCCGGATTGGTGTCAGAGGCGTCGATGGCATGAAAAACGCCGGAAATCTTGTCAAACATGGCCCCGCTGGCTTCCAGCGCTTCCACCGTGTTCCCGAATGTGGGGGCGGCCTTGTTGCCCGCCACAGCCTCGATCTCGGCTTCCCAGTTCGAGATGGCAAGATCATAGGCCGGGCCGAAGTGCTGATCTTCGATGGTATCAAAAGGCGGGGCGCCAAAGGGCGTCTCCCATTCGCTGAAGAACGGATTTGTCATCTGGGTTTCCTGGCTCAATGAGAATTCAAGAGCGACACATACCTCAAACCACGCCCAAAGCGAAAGACGTTTAACCGTCTTGGCCCTGGGACCTTTGCAATGCAGCGTCAATGGGTTATGGGTTCGCGGAGACATGGCCCGCCACCACAATCGTGGGGGAGGGGGGAATTGTGCATCCTCTTTGGTTAGGGCCCAATTGCGTTAACAAATTTGCGGGGAAATCTGCTGTGAACACTCCTAAGAATCCAAGACCAGGTGCTGCTGGTTTGCCAGGTTTGGGGCATCAAACACAAAAAGCGCCGACCCTCCCGGGGCTGGGTGCTCCTGTGAATGTAAATGCCCAGCGGGTTCAATCAGGCTACCAGCTTGAGCGGATGATGAATGAGGCGATCGAGCACCATAGATCAGGTCGCCGCGAAGAGGCGGAACGGCTTTATCGAGGCGTTCTGCAACAGGTTCCCGATCAACCGGATGCCTTGAACCTCCTCGGCGTCCTGGCTGTGGATGGCGGTCGGAAGGACTTGGCAGCTGATCTGATCAGTCGGGCTTTGGCTAAACGCCCCACGGACCCCAATATTCAGAACAATATGGGCAACGTCTATCTGACACAGCGACGTTATGATGAAGCGGCCGAGCACCTTGAGAATGCCATTGCTTTCAAACCTGATTTCACGGAAGCCTTTTTTAATTTGGGCCGAGCACGTCGCTTCCAAGGCGATTTGGGCGAGGCGCGCTATTATTATGAGCGCGTTTTGGAGCTGAGTCCCCGCCATGCGCCAGCTGTTACGGCTATTGCGCGGACCTGGGAAGACGAAGGCGACATGAAGAAAGCCGAAGACGGCTACAAACAGGCGATGGTTGAGTTTCCTGATATTGCCGGTGGATACAGAGGCCTTAGTCACGTCAGAAAATGGAAAGGCGAGGAGCCTGAGATCAAGGAGATGCTTGAGCTTTTTGAATCAGAGACCGTGCGCCCCCGTGAACGGGTGGGCTTGGCCTATGCTCTTGGCAAAATCCATGATGATTTGAAAGATTTCGATAAGGCCTTTGAGTACTACAAATTTGCCAATGATAACTCGGGCATTGAGCACGATCATGATGCTGTAGTTCGGCAATATGATGAGATCATGCGGGTCTTCACGAAAGAATTTTTCGATAAGAATTTTGGGCATGGGCACGAATCGAAACAGCCAATTTTTATTGTTGGTATGCCACGCTCAGGTACAACTCTGACCGAACAAATTTTTGCGGGCCACAGGGACGTCTTCGGGGCCGGCGAATTGGAGTATATGGCCCGTTCCATGCGGCGTGCTTATGCGCTATCAGGTGGTATCCACGGACCAGAGGCCTATAACCGCCTTTCAACAGATTGCTGGCGAATCCTGGGGCAACAATATCTGAAACTGGTGGAAAGCAAGGCCCCTGAGGCTGAGCGAGTTGTGGATAAGATGCCTCACAACTATGAGCAGCTTGGCCTTATCGCTCAGGCTCTGCCGAATGCGAAGATTATCCATCTGAAGCGCCAGGCACCAGATTGCTGCCTTTCCTGCTTCATGCATGATTTCAATGAATTCCACTCCTATAACCGTGATCTACGGAATGCCGGCCTTTATTATCGCCAGTATGAACGTCTCATGGACCATTGGGCCGAAGTTCTTCCCATTCCCATGTTCCAGCTCAAATATGAGGATCTGGTCACGGACCAAGAGGCCACGATCCGGAAAATGCTGGATTTCTGCGAGCTTGATTGGGACGAGAATTGCTTGAATTTCCACAAGCTCAAGCGAAATGTGGTGACACCAAGCAACACCCAGGTGCGTCAACCTATGTATAAGCGGTCCAAGGATCGTTGGCGGAATTATGGTGAGAATCTACGGCCATTGCTGGATGCCCTCGAGTGGGAGACCCGTGAGGAGCAAAAAGGAGCGGCTGAATAGGGAGTGAGTGCGGGCTGCGTTGCAGAATAGCAACATTTCCGTCGCGAATTGGTGGGCAAGTAGGAAAACACTTTTCGGTTCGGTTTGCATTGGATACGGTCGGCAGTGATAGAGTTCAGAGTTGAGCGGCTCGTGTGGGTTTGTGGTTCAAATCACCTACGTTTCGTTTTCTGGATAAGGCTCGAGGATCTGGAGGAAAGAACCCGGGTCATGATTGGGCGCTTTAATTTGCGAGTATGGGGGCTTTTGAGATGAAGCTGAAGAGTGTTTTAACCGGTAGTGCGGCTGCAGCTACATTGATGGCCGCTTCGGCCGCCAATGCATCCGGCTACTATGTTTCAGTATTTGGCGGGTTGAGCACAATGGACGATGAGTTCAATGTGCATTCGACGACTGCCTATAAGACGCTACAGACAAGTGCTTTTACGTCGGAGGCTTTTAGCCTTATCGGCTCAGGGTCGTTCTATGGTGGTCCTACTCTTGGGACAGATACAAACGCATATAATCGTGAGTTTGTTGCAAGCTACCAGTTCGATACTGTTTATGGCACGAATGACTGGACCGATGGTTTTGAAAATGGCTACGTAGTTGGTGGCTCGCTTGGTTGGGACTTCGGTACCGGCTGGCGTAGTGAATTGGAGCTTGCGTTCCGGGCCAACGATGTTGACGGTGGTGCGCATGAATCTGGTTTTATTCATCAGAACCATTTCACGCGTAACTACACCGGTACGATTACTGTAGCTGTTTTCCCAACAACTGTTGGGTGGACTGCTTCTCAGTCAACAACCAAGACGACGTCAAAGTCTTACAGCGCGACGAACACGACAGTTGTTGTGCCGACCCTGACCAACACCAACACAAACACGCATACCAACTTGAACATTGGTAAAGGTGCTACGTCGGTGATTTCGGTGACGTCGACAAACACGACGACCGTATCGTCGACAGTTCGTCATACGGATCTGGATGTGAACATCGCTACATCAGGCGACATCACGACTTGGTCGTATATGGCTAATGTTTGGTATGACTTTGATCTTGGCAACAGCCGGATCCATCCATTCATAGGTGGTGGTATTGGTCTTGCTCAAGTTGATCTTGAGTACAAGGCTCTTGCCTACACGATGGATGGTGCTGCTTATACCTACGCAGGTGGTGACGACGACTGGGGCTTTGCTTACCAGTTGGGTGCAGGCCTTGGCTATGAATTCGACAATGGCATGACGTTGACGGCTCAGTACCGTTACTTTGCTACTGGCGAAGTTCAAGCTGGTCTCCGTGACCAACCTTCCTTCAATGTTGAAAGCCAAAACTTCCTTATTGGCCTTCAAATTCCAATCGGCAACTAATCAGCTGCCAGTTGGTACAAGATTTGGGCCGGTGCTTCGCGCATCGGCCCATTTCTTATGGGCGGGCGAAATATGTGGCCGCGCAGATGGGCAGCCCCGCCTTGGCATCTGAGCCTCAAGGTGCCATATCTGGTTTTCTGCTCCACCAATCTGCCCTCTAGCCCGAATGGCAATGCCCGTGACTGCTCCTGAACCAATCAGCACGCTCTATAACCGCAAGATTTTGACCTATGCGGCTGATATCCCGCATCTTGGACGGCTCAAACACGCGGATGCCAGCGCCGATGCCGTCAGTCGTCTATGCGGCAGTGAAGTTCATGTAGATATTTGCGTGAAACACGGGCGCATCAGTGATTTTGCCCAGGAGGTCAAAGCCTGTGCCTTGGGTCAAACGGCGGCCTCGGTTGTCGGGGGCCATGTCATTGGCGCAAGCCGTAGTGAGATTGAGGCTGCGCGCGAGGCAATGCTGAAAATGTTGAAGGAAGACGGCCCAGCTCCATCGGGACGATTTGCCGAGCTGGAAGTGCTATTGCCGGTTCGCGATTACAAAGCTCGCCATGCATCTGTCATGCTCATCCTTGATGCACTGGTTGATGCTTTCAAGGCATTGCTGGATGAGCCCGATGAGAGAACTGCCCCATGAGCTCCATTGATGCGGCGCAAAGACAAAAGGCCGTCGATGCCATGGCAAAAGCCTGGGCAGCGGCCGATGAGGCGGGTGTTCCTGCGGATGTCATCGCCGGTGTCGCCTTGGCCAAGGCCTATTCAGAACTGGTGAAGGCTATGGGATTGGAGACCGCTGCCAATATTGCGGCTCGTTTTCCCGAGCAAATCAAGGCTGGCCGCTTTGGCGGAAATGATACTCCCGACACGCCGGATCAGACGAGCTAACGCTTTATCTCCCAGGCTAAGAGACCAGATCAAAGAACATCTTCACGTCCGCATTCCCGCCAGAGAGAGTGACGGCGGTGACCTTGTCACTAACATCCAGGCGCCCAGCCCGTACAGCTGCCAGCGCAGCAGCGCCCCCCGGTTCAACCTGCATTTTAAGGGCGTGGAAGGCGTAAGCCACAGCTGCCTTGATCTCCTCATCACTGACCACCAGGCCCTTGCTGACGTGGCGCTTTAGGATCGGCCAGGTCAGTTTGCCGGGCGTTGGGGGCAGCAAGGCATCAGCGATGGAATAGCGGGAGGCATCCACGCGCACGGGCTCTCCTTTTTCAAGGGACAAAGCAATATCGTCATAGCCTTCAGGCTCAACGGTAAAGATCTTCGTCGCGGGGCTGTGTTCGGCAAGAGCGATGGCACAGCCAGAGGTCAGCCCGCCGCCACCAGCGCAAACCAGCAGGCTGTCAATCTCAACGCCCATCTCGCGGGCTTGCTCGGCAATCTCCAACCCGCAGGTGCCTTGTCCGGCAATAACCTCAGGGTCATCAAAGGGGGCAACCAGGGTAAGGTTCCCAGAGGCACCGAGCTTTGCCCCGATCTCTTCTCTATCTTCAGTGTACCGATCATAATGAACAATCTCAGCGCCAAAAGACTTGGCCCCATCTACCTTTGCGTTGGGGGCGTCGGCAGGCATCAGGATCGTTGCGTGAGTGCCTACCATTTGGGCCGCGCGTGCAACTCCTTGGGCATGGTTGCCGGAAGAATAAGCCAGTATTCCGGCAGCGCGCTCATCCGGGGTTAGCTGTGATATCCGGTTGTAAGCACCGCGGAATTTGAAGGATCCCGTAACCTGGAATATCTCGGCCTTGAGCAGGATACGCCCCCCCACAAGATCATTCAGCCGCGGAAACTCCAAGAGCGGCGTGCGCGAAGCAACGCCCTTCAGGCGTCCTGCCGCTTTGTGAATGTCCGCCACTGTTACCATGTTACGCGCCCCGCTGATTTGATGTGGCGGGAGTGAACACCGTAACTGAGGCAAAAGTAAAGCCGGGGTCGCGATAGGCAGCCCCGGCCGGATTGCATTATTGGGCTAGAGCTTAGCGCCCTGCGACGATGGTAATCACGATCTCGCTGCCATCATCATTGGTGACCTGCCAGTGATCGCCTGAGCCAAGCTCGGAGACATCATTGCATTCTGATTGGTCCGCAATACTGATGCAAAGATTGTCGCCATCCATCTCCCAGGTGCCTTCCCCTGTTTGGCCATCGGCCTGGGCCATGGAAAAGCTGCCGCCTTCGTCAAAGAAGTAGCTGGCCATCAAGGTTCCATCAGGGGCGGCGATGGTGACCGTATTGCCAATGGCTGCG
>JAJFIL010000275.1 GCA_021774965.1 Alphaproteobacteria bacterium | reverse complement strand
GTTTGGTCGTGGCAAGCGTGAAGGCGACGATAAGGAAGCCATCAACAAGCTGTTCTCACCAGAGTTCCGCAATCGCCTGGACAGCATCATCGGGTTTGAAAACCTGCCACAAGAAGTGGTGCACAAGGTCGTCGAAAAGTTCGTGATGCAGCTGGAGGCACAGCTTGCCGACCGCAATATCACGTTTGAACTTTCCAAGGATGCCACCGCATGGCTGGCCCGCAAGGGCTATGATGATGCTATGGGCGCAAGACCTCTGGCACGGGTGATCGAAGAGAATATCAAACGTCCGCTGGCGGAAGAAATCCTCTTTGGGGAACTGGCCAAGGGCGGCATGGTTCAGGTCATTGTCGAAAAGGGCGAAGACGGAGCTGACAAGATCGGCTTTGAAATCGAACCCGCACCAGAACGCAAGCCTCGCAAAAAAGGCCCCGGCAAAGGTAAGGGTGGCAGCTCAGGCAAGAAAAAGCCCGAAGCAGTCGAGTAAAGCCCCTTCAATCGAATAACAAAAAACCCCATGAGTTCGATCGGTTCATGGGGTTTTTTGTTAGCTTGAAGATTTTGCTGTCAAGTGTCGAAAATTTTGCCCTTCATGAAAAAAGTAAAAACAACACCTCTTCCGGCTCCGATTGATCATCTGGGGTCGGACATCATTTCATTCTGAACCTCGCGGTAAACGTCTAGCGTTAATTCCTCACCGGCATTTCCGACGAGATAGTAAAAAGTGCCGTTGGCACGATCCATCCAGAAGTTTGAAAAGAAAATACCGTCGGAACCGGAATGACCTAATCGGAGAACGTTGCCTTCGGAATCCACACGGAAATACCAGCCGTAACCCACCCATAGATTGTCTTCCAATTGGAATTGGGGGGTGAGAAATTGTTGTCTCACTGCTGGCGAAAGATCGCCATCCCCGCCCAAAACCCGGGACCACCTATGCATATCCACAACGGGTGACTGGATGCCGCCGTTTCCTTTCAAGATCCAGTAGTCGGGCCAGATCTGCTGGATTCGTGTGTTGATGGGGGCGAATGGAGTATCGTTGTGGTATCCAAAGGCCAAGCCTTCTTCTAGATCATACAGATAAGCCGTTCGGGTCATCTCGTTTGGGGTGAAGACGCGGTCTCTCAACAAATCTTCCAGTGTCTCGCCGCTCACACGCTCGATGACAGCCGCGACCAAGGAAAATCCTGCATTGGCGTAATTTGACTGGCTCCCTGGCTCGAAAACAAGTGGGAAGGAAAGGCACTCGCTGATGAGGCGTTCAACCGGCATAACGTCAAAGTCACGACCTCCACAACTTTCGCTCAAGCCTGCAGTATGGGTCATCAACTGATGCAGCGTTACATTGGCTCCAGGGGCGGGAGCCTCGGGGATGTACGTCGAAATGGGGACATTGAGATCCAGCAAGCCGTCTTCGACGAACATCAGAGCGAGCACCGCTGTGAATTGCTTTGTGATTGAGCCGATTTGCCCAATGGTTTCGGTAGTGAAAGGGATGGCGTTTTCTCGATCAGAGTAGCCATATCCCGCATTCAAGACAATCTGGCCCTCATCTTCGACGATGATCGCACCGCTAAATCCGGTTTCTTCCACTTTGGCCAGTATCGTCTCGTGGATCGATTGAGCGAGTGGGCCTTCCATCCGTTCTACAGTAATCGGGATGTCCGCAAATGCGCTGACGCTGCTCAACCCGAACAAAGCTGAGGCCAGGATGCTTTTTAGTCTCATTGTTAACCCCCAAAACACGCCAAATTGATATCAGCCGTATGTATGCATTTTGCGTCCTTACCGGATCATGGCGCCAAAATTGCAAGTTGGTAATCCGCATGTGCGGTCCTGTCTCGACGGTGCCTAAAGCTTCGCCGCAATCTCTTTTGCCATGACGGCAAGTTCTGCATCATCGCCGCGACCGGTGTGGCCATGGCCCGGCAAGGCATCACCTTCCCAGCGCGGAATAATGTGAAAATGGATGTGGAACACCGTTTGCCCCGCCGCAGCGCCATTGAACTGAGCAATCAGAACGCCATCGGGTTCAAAGACATCTCGCACGGCGACGGAAACTTTTTGGGTTGCTTGAATGAGGTTGGCCAAAGCATCACCGGGCAAGTCAAACAGGTTCTCTGCCGGGGCCTTCGGGATCACCAAGGTGTGGCCTTTGCCTTGGGGGAAGATGTCCATGAAGGAAAAGACGTGTGCGTCCTCATAGACCTTATGGGCGGGCAGCTCGCCTCGCAGGATCTTCGCAAATATGTTTTCCGGATCGTAGGCCATGGTGGGGTCTCCTGATGTTGGACGTGATTGTCTGCGGGCGGGAGGGGTGAGGTCAAGTGTTGGAGGTACTCAATCTTTCCTGAAAGGCAGATGTTCCCCGAGTATCTTGAAATCTTCTGCCACGTATTTCCGTTCCCGTTCAAGATAATCCGCCACGGCGACGCGAAATCCCGGGTCGCTAATCCAGTGGGCGCTGTAGGTGGTGACGGGCTGATAGCCGCGTGCCAGTTTGTGATCGCCTTGCGCTCCGGCTTCCACGTATTTGAGGCCCCGCCTAATGGCAAAATCGATGGCTTGGTAATAGCAAATCTCAAAGTGCAGAAACTTGTGGTGCTCCGTACACCCCCAATAGCGGCCATAGAGCGTATCACCACCGATCAGGTTCAGCGCCCCGGCAATGGGTTTGCCGTCGCGTATGGCAAAGACCAGAGCAATGTCATCGGCCATGCGCTCGCTCAGGAGGGAGAAGAAGGCCCGGGTCAGATAAGGTCGCCCCCATTTGCGCGCGCCGGTGTCTTGATAAAAGACCCAGAACGCGTCCCAATGGGCCTCGGTGATCTCCGCGCCAGTTACCCATTTAATCTCAAGATCATTCTCAACGGCGCGGGCGCGTTCCTTGCGCAGGGCTTTGCGTTTGGCCGAAGAGAGGGCGATAAGAAATTCATCAAAGCTTTCATATCCCTCATTGTACCAGTGAAATTGCTGATCTGTTCGTTTGAGAAATCCAAGCCCCCCTAGCGCTTCCCATTCGTCTTCCGGCAGGAACGTTAAATGAGCCGAGGACAGCCCCGCCTGTTCTGTGACCTGAACCAGGGTGGATGCCAAAGCCGTGCGATGGTGTATCTCTTGGTTCCCTGGTGCCACCAGCAAGCGTCTGCCAGTTACTGGCGTAAACGGCACTGAGCATTGCAGCTTTGGAAAATATTTTCCGCCTGCGCGCTCATAGGCCTCGGCCCAGCCGTGATCAAAGACATATTCGCCCTGGCTGTTGGATTTGAGATAAGCCGGAGCCGCGCCCAGCAGCTCGCCATCCTGCTCCAGCAAAACATGGCTCGGTGCCCAACCCGCTTCGGCGCAGGCTGAGCCGCTTTCTTCCAGGGCATTGAGAAAGGCGTGCGATACGAAGGGGTTGTAAGCAACACCCTCAGGGTTGGCGAGGGCATCCCAGGTGGCGGGGTCAATGCCCCCCATAGAGGGTACCGTCCGGGCACTGAACGTTGTAGCGTCCGCATCATCCGGCATTAGTTCGCCGCATCCGGAGCGCTCATCTCTACAGGCTTGAAACCCTCAAAGATGATGTTGTCCACATAAGGGGCGATGCGGCGACGCACGGCTTCGCTTTTGACCGTCCAACTTAGAACCGGCAGGCCGAGCAAGCGGGCGCGGGCAGGGCCAAAGGCGGGCAGGGCACTAAAGTCATAAGCCACAAACTGAGGGCGGCTGTGATAGTTGAGCAGCATGTGAGTGAGGGCAAATTTCTGGACCGGTGAAAGGGGACGCCCGTCATAGTTCTTGTAATCCTGTGAGATCTGCCCACGGCGCAAGTGCGGGGCGTTTCGTGCAAACCAGCCCACCGACATTGGATTAAAGGACTGCACTGCCACGGCGCCATAATAGGTGTGCAGGCATTCCGCCACGCCCTGTTCCAACGCGCCGACGCAGCGTTTGGAGTTTTTGATCTCAATTAGGATGGGCACTCGGGCAGCAACCTGGCTCAGCACATCCTTGAAGGTGGGGATCGTGTCCGCACTGCCTTCGATCTGCATTTGGGTCAGCTCGCTTGCGGTGAATTTTGAGGTCTTGCCGCTTTGATTGGTCAAGCGATCAAGGGTGTCATCATGAAAGACAACGACTTCGCCGTCGGCAGAAAGATGAACGTCCAGTTCAATGGCATAGCCTGCCCGCACAGCGGCCTCAAAGGCGCTTGGCGAGTTTTCAATGATGCCCTTGGCAGGGTCATGAAGGCCCCGGTGGGCGATGGGAAGGGTGCGAAGCCAGTCCATTTCAGCGATCACGCAATCTCAAATACAGCATCAATTTCTACCGCCACATTGAACGGCAGGTTTGATGCGCCGACCGCAAAGCGCGCATGGCGACCCTTGTCGCCCAAAAGTTCCACCATCAAGTCAGAGGCCCCGTTGATCACCGGAGGATGCTGAACAAATTCCGGTGTGCAGTTCACAAATCCACCCAGCTTGACGCAGCGCTGGATGCGGTCCAGATCGCCATCGCAGGCGGCCTTGACCTGGGCAAGGATGTTGAGCGCACACAGCCGTGCTGCAGCTTGGCCTTCTTCGACGGTATACTCAGCCCCCAGTTTGCCGAGATATTGAAGCTTGCCCCCCGCAGCAAAGGGGACTTGGCCTGCCACAAAGACCTGATTGCCGGTAATGACAAAAGGAACGTAATTGGCCGCTGCTGCTGCCGGGGCCGGAAGCTCTATGCCGAGCTCTGCCAGGCGCTGTTCAATCTCTCCAGACATGAAAATGGTCCTTCCGCGTGGGGTTGCGAAAGGACCATATCAGGGCTCGGTGCTAAGAGCCATTCGAATGATGCGAGTTATGCCGCTTGACGTTCCGCCTTGTCACGATACATGGCCTTGTCGGCACGGCGCAGAAGGTCTTCGGCCGTGGAGGTCTTGCCATAGGTCTGAATGCCCATACTGGCACCCACACGGATCAGGCTGCCCTGATAAGGCACCAGAAGTGAGTTCAGCTTTTGCTTGATTGCAAGAGCCCGTTCCCGTGCTGGGCGCTCAGCGCGCGCAAACAGGATCACAAACTCATCGCCGGCCATGCGGGCTACATAGTCAGTGGAGCGAACCCCATCGATTAGCGTATCGGCCACAGCGCGCAGAACCTCGTCACCAGCTTCATGACCATGGGTGTCATTGACCGGTTTGAACTTGTCGAGATCGATAAAGGCGATTAGCCCGCGCTCGTCATGACGCTCTGCCTCAGACAGGGCACGATCCAGGGCTTCTTGAAATCCGCGCCGGTTCAAGAGACCGGTTAGCTCATCAGTCTGCGCGAGAGATTCAAGGTGATGGATGCGTTCTCTTTGGTCAGCCAGCTGCTGTTCAGCTTCCGCCGCAAAAGCCAGCATGTCCTGAATAAGCCGCCAGTTTTTCTCACCGGTGGTTTCAGGATCTTCCATGGAACGCAGAAGGTGAGAGGTAATCTCACCGACACTTGTATTACTATGCGGGTCAATTCCAACCAGCGCACTTGTCAACATTTCACCCATTAGTCGCACCTCCTGGGTTAGGTGATGACAAACATCGCAAGCGCTGTGCCATTGAACGGTTTGTGCTGACAGCGGTTTACGATGCCTAACAAAAGGTAAAGACATGCCGACCGGCAAAATTGACCGGGTAGTTTCTTCCCCGGGGAACGAGAATTGCCTAGCGCTTGTAGGCGCGCCTTAAGAAACAAGGTGCGGCGGTGTTGCACCCACAAAGAATGCATCCAGATTATCCAGCGCCAACATGCCCATGTCGGTGCGGGTCTCTAAAGTGGCGCTTCCCATATGGGGAAGTAGAAATACGTTTTTACAAGACCGATAACGCGGATCTATATTCGGCTCGCCCATAAAGACATCGAGACCTGCGCCGGAAACCTGTCCATTCTCGAGCCCATTGATAAGCGCATCATCATCAACAATATCGCCCCGCGCCGTGTTGATCAGGATAGCGCCGGGCGGAAGCAGGCTCAGAATATCTTCGTTGATAATGCCGCGCGTCTCCGGCGTCGCCGCACAATGAAGGGACAAGACATCCGCATGGCGGGCGAGGCTTTCCAATGTGTCGTGATAGATCGCCTGGCCTTCATCGTTAGGGCTCAGACGGCTGCGATTGTGATAGTGGATCTTCATGCCGAAAGCTGTAGCGCGCTTGGCGACTGCCTGACCAATGCGCCCCATACCTAAGAGCCCCAGACGCTTGCCTTGCAGGCTCCGGCCCATCAGCTGGGTTGGTCCCCAGCCTTGCCAATCATCATCCATGATCAGCCTCTGGCCTTCTGCGGCACGGCGCAAAGCGGCGAGGATCAGCAGCAGGGTCAGATCTGCTGTGGCATCGGTCAGAACGCCGGGGGTGTTGGTGACGAGAATGCCTCGGGCAGCTGCTGCGCCAAGGTCAATATGGTCCGTTCCTACCCCGAAATTGGCGATGATCTTCACTGAGGCGGGCAGGGCATCAATTAGGGCTTTGTCGATCGGGTCCGCCACACAAGGCAGCAGGGCGTCCGCCTTTGCGGCAAGAGCCACGATTTCCGCTGTGCTTAGTGGCTTGTCTTCTACATTGAGGTGGGCATCAAAGCCCCGCTCAGCGCGGGCTTCGACGGCGAGGGGCAATTGGCGTGTGATCACAAGGCGGGGAGGCATGGATTAGTCCCTTAATATCGTAACTTCTCTGGTGTAGGCTTTTTCCATGGAAAGAAAAACTATTAAGAACACCGCCCCCGCTTCTGCCTGTCTGGCCATTGCTGGTCTGATTTTTGCCGGGCTGGCCCTAGACGCCTCCTTTAGCAGCCAGGCTGCAGCGCAGGTCCTTCAGCCCCACGAAGCCCTCTATGAGGTGGAGTTAGCCGAGTCCCGGGGCAGCAATGCTCTGTCGGATGCCTCCGGTCTGATCGGGTTTGAATGGCAGGCCAGTTGTGAGGCCTATTCGACCTCTCAGCGGTTCTATACCCGGTTTGTCACCACCGAAGGCCTTTCCACAACATCTGACATCGTGTTCTCCGCGACGGAACAAATGGACGGCTCGTCGTTTAGTTTCGATATGGCGGACAGCGTCAATGGTCACGTGGTGGAACACCGGGTCGGTGAAGCCAGTGAAGGCCAACTCTCTTTTACGCTGCCTGATCCTCAAAGCGGTGATCTGCCGCCGGGCACAATCTTCCCAACGCAACAATCTGCGCGCCTTATTGCCAGCGCGCTGGCTGGTCAGCGCTATCTGGAAACTCGCATCTTTGATGGCGGGGCAGAAGATGAGGTTTATGACACGGTCGCCCGCATTGATCCGGTTGAGGGTATTTATCTGCCGCATCCAGAATCATCGGGCTCGACCAGTTTGATGTCCCTTCAGTCCTGGCACATCACCATGAGCTATTATGACATCGGTGCTGAGGCGACCACGCCTAACTATGAGATTTCCTATCGCCTGTTTTCCAACGGTATCGTGGATGAGCTGCGCATGGACTACGGCGATTATGTCTTCTTTGCCCGCATGATGCAGCTGGACCTGTTGGATCAACCGTCCTGCTGAGCTTTATTCTTTTTCTGCCGAGATAATCCGCGCCCTTTAGTGATCATGTCTTTGCCAAACTTGCCGCGCACTTTATCCATGGCGCGTTCAGCATCGGCGCGGCGCGATTTACCTTCATCCAGAAGATCCGGCGGGTCTGCCATGGCTGCATCGCTTAATCCGCTGATACCAATACCGATCAGGCGGAACGGCGTGCCGTCTGCCTCCGGGCGGAGGAGGTCCCGACCTATACTGAAAATAACGTCTGCCAATTGCGTGGGGTCCCCCAGCGTACGTGACCGTGTGCGGATCTTGAAATCGGCAGTGCGCAGTTTCAGGCTAACGGTGCGGCCGGCCATGCCCTTGGCCTTTGCGGAGGAGGCGACCTTATCCGTCAGTTTCCACAGAATGTGCTCCAACTCCTCGCAATCATGAATGTCATCGAAAAAGGTGGTCTCGTTTGAGATGCTTTTGCGTTCTGCGCCCCGGTGAACGGTACGTCTGTCATCGGCCCGTGCCAGCCGCCAGATGTGTCGCCCCATGGTGCCATAGCGTCGGATGAGGTCAGTCTCTTCCATCTTCTGAAGCTGGCTCACCCGTGTGATGCCGTCCCGCTTGAG
>JAJFIL010000274.1 GCA_021774965.1 Alphaproteobacteria bacterium | reverse complement strand
ACAAATTCACCGTGATGGAATATTTATCCTTGGTAATTTGATGGTCTTAGCTAGCCTATTTCATTTGTTGAAGATTTTAGAAGCGGGCAAAATGAGTAACATGGTATGGAGTATGTTTTTAGGAATGTCTGGTACATTATTAGTTTGGGTGGCACGCCCTTATTGGGTTCAAGTGTTAATCACCACTATTATATTATGTATGATTTCTGTAAGTATTTTATATGCAGTTAAAGGTAAAGATACGAATGAAAAATAATCAGAAGAAATTTTTATTCTTTTTATTCATATTATTAATTTTCCAAGCTTGGATGACAACAGTTCAAAAAGAACCATTCCTATCATCGAATATCCCAGAAGTCGGATGGAATGGTGTAACTATTGATAATGGCAAGGTAGTGAGCAGAACCGAAACTATTTTGTGGGAATATTCAAGATGGATACCTGACAGTGTTGAAAGAAGGTTTTACACGATTTCATCAATTAGAAGTGGTTCTATACGTACCGGTGGAAATACACTTATAAGTCATGTCGAATTGACATCAGTAAATAAATTTATTTTGTATCTGCCACGTGCACTTCAAGTTGGACTATTTAGTCCTTTCCCTCAATTTTGGAGTGGAGAAGGTAGCACTCCTGCCATGACTATGGCTAGAAAAATTGTAGGAGCAGTTACTCTTTTTTTCTATTTTTGCCTTATTGGTTTATTTAGCGCAATTATTAGTTACAGAAATAATACGTTTCTTTGGATGACTTTAGTGTTCTGTATCATGGGTATCTTATTGTATAGCTATACTTCCGCTAATACAGGAACAATAGTGCGTACTCGATATGGTTTCTACATGCTGTTTGTTTCTTTTGGATTTGCTCATCTTGTACAACTGTTTCAATCTTACTTTAAGAATCGAGCTAAAATTAAGCAAGTGTGATAATTGTTCTCGCCAATAAATAATTTAAATATAGTTGATTCTTTTAAGTAAAAATATCTCGGAAAGATTGTCATGAGTGATACATCTTACCCCCTAGTTAGTATTGGCGTACCTGTTTTTAACGGAGAGAAGAGTCTTGAAAATGCTATTGAGTGTTTGCTTGAACAGGACTACCCGAACCTAGAAATAATTATCTCAGACAATGCATCAACAGATGCCACGCAAAATATTTGTGAGAAATATTCCCGGAATGAATCACGAATCAAATATTTTCGTACAGAAGAAAATCTTGGTGCTATCTGGAATTTTAATCATGTGTTCGAGCTTTCTACCGGTAAGTATTTCATGTGGGCAGCTCATGATGATCTGAGAGAGTCGTCATTTGTAAGTTCGTGTGTAGATAAACTAGAGCAGCATCCAGATGCTGTACTCTGTCAGGCACATACAGCCAATTACATTGAAGGTAATGATGAAGTGCTATATGTAGCAAATCTGGATAGCTTTGATAATGAAATTAGTTTATCTGAGAGATACCGAGAAACACTGAAGTGCTTTCCCGCTACTGCAATCTATGGAGTGTATCGTTCATCAGCGGTGCACAAGACACAGTTATATCAAAATTGCATTGCAACAGACCTGGCTTTTATTCAGGAACTATCAATGTATGGACAATTTATTCAGGTGCCGAGAGTATTATTTAAATACTATGCTAGAAAAGAATGGAATACAGTTGAACAGGACTTTTATTTTTTTATTGGGAAAAAGTATAAACCATGGTGGTATTTACCTTTTGTTGTCTTATTCTTTAATCATTGGAATCGTATAGCGTCCTCGCAGAATTCGATTAGAACTAAGATTCTTTTATTTGGGGTGTTGGTTAATCATGAAATTTCTCGGATAGCCTTTAGAGCCACGCTCAAATTTACAGGGTTAATTTGCCCCGGGAACATGAAGGAAAGCATGGGCCATGCAATTTATATGCGATGGATGCATAACCCGAATATTAAAATTGTTAATACCGGTTTATATATGGAAAGAGTCATCAAGCCAATGTTGAGATGGTGGGCTTAAATAAAAGTAATAGATTGTTATTAATCTACAATAGAACATTATCCGTTCACATCAAAAAATGAAATAAATGCCAATTAATTCGCCGCATGATTCGGTAATCCAAACACCAGATTTGATAATGTCGCTGAAAAAAAATGTTCTTGCAAACTATCTAGGTCAGGGCTGGCGCGTTCTTATGTCGTTGGCCTTCGTTCCTCTGTACATTAAGTATCTTGGAATTGAAGCTTATGGCTTGATTGGTATTTTTGCCATGCTGCAAGCTTGTTTAAGCCTACTGGATATGGGCATGAAGCCTACCTTAGGTCGAGAAATGGCGCGATTCTCAGGTGGTGCTCATCACGAACAATCGATTTGGAATTTACTGCGTAGCATTGAGATTATATCTATCTGCGTTGCTGTCTTGTTGGCGATTGGTATATGGGCAATTTCAGATTGGCTGGCTACTGACTGGATACAGGTAGAAAAACTGCCCGTCGAGTTGGTAGCACATACTTTTGTGATCATGGGTGTAGTTGCTGCGCTACAATTTTTGGAAAGTATTTACTCCAGCACCATCGTTGGATTACAGAAGCAAGTTACATACAATGTTGTCGCCAGTTTGATGGTGACAGTCCGTAGCTTAGGTGCTGTAGGCATCTTGGTTTGGGTCTCTCCTACCATTAGCGCATTCTTTTTC
>JAJFIL010000273.1 GCA_021774965.1 Alphaproteobacteria bacterium | reverse complement strand
GCGGTTGCGGCATGGCCGGGCCTAAAGCTGAATATCGATGCAAAAACCGACCATGTGGTCGCACCTCTTTGCGCATGGGCAAAAACCACAGATTTGGCTCGATTGTGCCTAGCCTCAGAAAAAGACAAACGGATTGCCCATATTCGCGAGGAGCTGGGCACGGGTCTTTGTACCGCCGCTGCCATGGGTGAAGCTGCGCGATTTTTGCTACCTTCGCTGGTGGGGCTGAAACCGGGAGCCATAGCAGCGGACTGTCTGCAGATCCCCACCAAGGCCTTTGGACTGCCAACCTTGACCCGCGCGACGCTTGGCCGCGCCGAAGAGGCGAGTAAGGCCATTCATGTCTGGACCATTGATGACGCCGCGGAAATGGCTCAATTGGTGGAAAAAGGGGTGGGCGGGATCATGACGGACCGTCCGGCGGCGCTTAAATCGGTTCTGGAAACCCGGGATTTATGGTGTTAGGGGCTTTGCGTCGCGCCATAATCTTGCGAATGTCGGTTTCGTGGAGTTTGGGCAGTTTTTCAGGCTTAAATATCCATTAAGGTCGGCGCGCCAGACTAAAGCCGCAAACGACTCAGAAGTGCGCCTCAGGCGCGGGTAGGGAAAATATGAGTGCAGATATGCCAGAAAACGAGAGCGGCGAGATCGATGAGCCCGGCTGTCCGGTTCATGACCATAATCTGAAGCCCTACAAGAAACTCTATAACGATGCGATTCGCGATGCCCTTGATTCGGTCAAGGACGAAGGTCGCTACCGCGTCTTTGCTGACATAGCCCGCAAGCAGGGCGATTTCCCCGAAGCCTGTCATTACAAGGACGGTCAGGTCAGCAACATCACAGTTTGGTGCAGCAATGATTATCTGTGCATGGGCCAGCACCCCAAGGTGATTGAAGCCATGCACAATGCGCTGGATACGGTTGGCGCTGGATCCGGCGGTACACGGAATATCTCCGGCACGACCCATTACCACGTGGAGCTGGAAGCAGAGCTGGCAAGTCTTCACGGCAAAGAAGCAGCCTTGTTGTTCACCTCAGGCTTTATTTCCAATGATGCGACCTTGAGCACCCTTGCAAAGGTGTTGCCCGGTTGCGTGATGATCTCTGACAGCATGAACCATGCGTCCATGATTGACGGCATTCGCCGCGGTGGTGGGCCAAAGGAAATCTTCCGTCATAACGACATGGATCATCTGGAAGAAATCCTTGAAAGCTATCCCTTGGAAACACCAAAGCTGATCGTCTTTGAATCGGTTTATTCCATGGACGGGGACTTTGCGCCCATCAAGGAAATTTGTGACCTTGCAGATCGCCATAATGCGCTGACCTATATGGATGAAGTACACGGTGTTGGCCTCTATGGCCCGCACGGTGGCGGCTTGGCTGAGCGCGATGGCGTGATGCAGCGGGTGGATATTATCGAAGGCACCCTCGCCAAAGCCTTTGGCGTCATGGGCGGCTATATCGCCGGCAGCAGTGACCTTGTGGATGTTATCCGGTCCTATGCATCTGGCTTTATCTTCACCACCTCTCTTTCCCCGGTTCTGGCAGCTGGCATTCTGGCAAGCGTCCGCCACCTGAAAGAAAACAGTGGCGAGCGTGACAAAATCCAGGAACGCGCAGCGGCGCTCAAGGCGGCACTTCTCGATTCTAAGCTTCCGGTGATGACTTCACCAAGCCACATCGTTCCGATCCTCGTCGGAGATCCGGTCCAGTGCAAACAAGCTACCGACAAACTGCTCGAAGATTTTGGGATTTACGTGCAGCCCATCAATTATCCCACAGTGCCCAAGGGGACCGAGCGCATGCGCCTGACCCCCGGTCCGCATCACTCAGATGAGAAGATCAAAGAGCTTGTCTCTGCTTTGAACTCGATCTGGGATGACCTCGGCCTTGCTCGTGGCTAGTCTCAATCTTGAGGGTCTTGGCAGGGAAGTTCTTTTTGAACTCCTGCCCGTTGGGAACTCTGTAAAAGTGTCTGCGGTAGATCCAGCATCCGGAGTGGAGGTTTCCATCGTCGGCCCCGCCGACATTGGCACGACCGAGCTCAAACGCAACGCCATGGCCAAACTGGCCTATGTTCTGAGAAAACAAAGAGAAGAAGCGCGCCGCTAGGCCGCTGTATCCTCTGCGCTCTTACCGCCGCGCTTGTCCGCAGACTGACCCAACCCAATTTTCTTTGCATAGGCCGATCGCTTGGCTGCATAGTTTGGTGCGACCATGGGATAGTCCAGCGGCAGGCTCCATTTCTTGCGATAGTCCTCTGGGCTCATATCGAAATGAGTGCGGAGATAGCGCTTGAGCATCTTCAGCTCTTTTCCGTCTTCCAGACAGATCAGGTAGTCCGGCGTAATCGAGTTCTCGACCGAGACGGCGGGTTTAGGTTTTTCCTCAATCGGGGTGCTGGGTTCTGACTTCAAGGTGCTGAGCGTGGAATGAACGCTGCGGACCAGGCCCGGGATGTCGGACGCGGAAATCTCGTTATTGCCCACGTAAGCAGCCACAATATCCTTGGTCAGCCGCATCAAGCTGTCGTCGATATCCTCAGGGGTTGTCTTGTCGCGGGCCAATGGTGGCTCCATGGGTCAGATGTGAAGTGATTCGCCTCTTGGAAGACAAATCTAGCACGAATCGCTTCAGGAATAGTTTGCGGGTGTAGTCGCAGTTTAGACATTCCCGAGGGAAACCAGGGTCTCTGGCGATATTCCCCCTTCAAAAAGACCGTTTGTGCCATCTTGTTGGGGATACGCTAAATATGGTAGGACCCGCTTTAAACAGGAACACCGCCCTTTTTGATGCCCGCAAGGCATGGGGAATGGCGAATTACATCATCGCATCGGGGGAATTGGACGGATGACGGCCACCTTGGGATCTGGGCACGCAGCGCCCGGACTTGATTTTTTTACCGGATCGGTCGCGGAAAACGACCCAGCGCTGGCCAGCGCTCTTGATGAAGAATTGGCCCGCCAAAAGGGTCAGTTGGAGCTGATTGCCTCAGAAAACATTGTCAGCCGTGCCGTGCTGGAGGCGCAAGGCTCTGTTCTGACCAACAAATATGCTGAAGGCTATCCCGGTCGTCGGTATTACGGCGGCTGCGAGTACGTGGATAAGGCCGAAGTTCTGGCCATTGAGCGCGCGCGGAAGCTGTTCAACTGCGCTTTTGCCAATGTGCAGCCTCATTCCGGTGCTCAAGCCAATCAGGCGGTTTTCCTGAGCCTGGTAAAGCCCGGCGATACCATACTGGGCATGAGCCTTGCCGCCGGTGGTCACCTGACCCATGGGGCTCCGCCAAACCTCTCCGGAAAATGGTTTGATGCCGTCCAATATGGCGTGCGCCGGGAAGACGATCTGATCGACTATGATGAGGTTGAACGGCTCGCGCTTGAGCACAAGCCCGCGATGATCATTGCCGGGGGCTCAGCCATTCCGCGGGAGATCGACTTTGCGCGGTTTAGGGCCATCGCTGACAAGGTGGGTGCTTATCTTCATGTGGATATGGCGCACTTTGCTGGTCTTGTGGCCGGCGGTGTGCACCCCAGTCCGATGGAACATGCCCATGTTGTCACCACCACAACGCATAAGACATTGCGCGGCCCTCGCGGCGGAATGATCCTTTCCAACGATGAAGCGCTTGGTAAAAAGATCAACTCTGCTGTCTTCCCGGGTCTGCAGGGCGGGCCATTGATGCACGCCATCGCAGCCAAGGCGGTTGCCTTTGGCGAAGCGCTGAAGCCTGAGTTCAAGCTCTACGCCCAAGCGGTGGTGGACAATGCCAAGACCCTGGCGGCAACGCTGCAAGAAGGCGGATTGGATATTGTCTCCGGCGGCACAGACACGCATCTGATGCTAGTAGATCTGCGCCCCAAAGGGCTCACGGGCAATGTTGTGGAAGTTGCGTTGGAACGCGCCGACATTACTTGCAACAAGAACGGCATTCCGTTCGACCCTGAAAAACCCATGGTCACCTCCGGCATCCGTCTAGGTTCTCCGGCCTTGACCACGCGGGGCTTTGGCCGCGATGAGTTTACCCAGGTCGGCAAGTTGATTGTTGAAGTGCTGGATGGGCTGGCAGCCAATGGGTCCGATGGTAATGGTGAGATTGAGGCGGGTGTTGCTTCTTCTGTCGCCAAGCTTTGTGAACGTTTTCCAATTTATCCGTAAGCTGAGTATTTAATCAATGCGCTGTCCTTTTTGCCAAAATGATGACACCCAGGTCAAAGATTCCCGCCCCGCGGAAGACGGGGCTGCGATCCGTCGTCGGCGCTATTGCCCCGCTTGTGGTGCGCGCTATACGACTTATGAGCGGGTGCAACTGCGTGAGCTTCAGGTGGTCAAGAAAAATGGCCGCCGTATGCCCTTTGATCGGGATAAGCTTATGCGCTCGCTGCAAATTGCCTTGCGCAAGCGCCCGGTGGAGCCGGAACGAGTGGAGCGCATGCTCAGCGGCATCGTCCGCCGCCTTGAAAGCCTTGGGGAAAGTGAAATTCCGTCAGATCTCATTGGAGAGATGGTGATGGAAGGCTTGGCCTCCCTGGACGCTGTGGCTTATGTGCGGTTTGCATCGGTCTACAAGAATTTCCGCGAAGCGCGTGACTTCGAACAAGTGCTGGGCGAACTCCGCGGTGAAGAGACCGAATAGCCAGCTGACAAGTTGGGAAATCAATTTGGATCAACTACGTCTTGATACAGAGCATATGCAAGCTGCGCTCAATCTGGCGCGGCGGCACCTCGGTATGACGGCACCAAACCCTAGTGTTGGCTGTGTGATTGTTGATCCGAAAACCAACCGTGTCTTGGGCAGAGGCTATACGGCGAAGGGCGGCAGGCCTCACGCCGAAACTCAAGCGCTAGAGCAAGCCGGCAAGGCGGCCAGGGGTGCAACAGCATATGTGACACTTGAGCCCTGTGCTCATAAAGGCCAAACGCCATCTTGCGCCAAGGCACTTAGAAAAGCACGAATTGGACGAGTGGTCATTGCTATCCAGGACCCTCACCCAAAAACTGCTGGAAAAGGCATACAGATACTCAGGAATGCCGGTATTGAAGTAACTGAAGGGATTTGTGAGGCCGAGGCCAGAGAGGTTATACTTGGTTTCCTCTCAGTGGTTACGACGGACCTTCCGATGGTGACCTTGAAGCTGGCGACCTCTCTTGATGGTCGAATTGCAACGCATACCGGCGACAGTAAGTGGATCACCAGCCCAGAGGCGCGACGTGCTGGGCATCTGCTGCGTGCGGAGCACGACGCCATCTTGGTGGGCTCAGGAACTATATTGGCCGATGACCCAATGCTGGATTGTAGAGTACCGGGACTGGAATCCAGGTCGCCCATCCGAGTCATTGCGGATGGCCGGATGAGAACGTCTGTGACATCAAGAGTTGTGCAGACTGCGAATGAGATTCCGACAAGAATCGTCACTTATCAATGTGAGGATGAGTGGGATTCCTTTGAAGGCACCGGTGTGACAGCGATTATTACGGGATCGGAGCAAACTGGAATTGATGCTCGACAGTGTTTAGAGCAAATCGCGGACTGGGAAGGTGTGAACCGGATACTAGTAGAAGGTGGATCACATCTTGCCGCATCGCTTCTGAAGGCCCATTTGGTTCATTATGTACATTGGTTCCGAGCACCTATGGTCATTGGTGGGGATGGATTGCCCGCACTTCAGGCTCTGGGTATTGACAAGGTGGAGCATGGCATCCAACTGGAACTCATAAGATCTGAAAAGATTGGTGACGACGTTGCGGAAATCTATGCGACAAAATTCACCGCAGGCGCACTAGATAGGCTAAACTGACCCCATGTTTACTGGCATTGTTATGGACAAGGGCTGCGTGCGGTCCATCGAAAAAAGCGGCGACACCCGCGTTGTGATCGAAACCGGATTTGATCCAGGCAAGATCGACATCGGCGCGTCCATATCCTGCTCCGGCACATGCCTGACCGTGGTCGAGCGCGGAAACGATGGCGGCACGAACTGGTTCGCCGTGGATGTTTCTGAAGAGACCTTTAGCAAAACCTCTCTTGGTCAATGGAAACCCGGTGCGACTGTGAACCTGGAAAAATCCCTCCGCGTGGGTGATGAGATTGGCGGGCATATCGTGCTTGGCCATGTGGATGGCGTGGCCACCATTGAGAACATCACCGAAGAAGGAGAGTCCCTTCGCTATATGTTCAAGGCTCCTGATGATCTTGCACGGTTCATTGCTCCCAAGGGATCCATCACGTTGGATGGTGTCTCCCTGACAGTGAACGAAGTCGAAGGGTCGAGCTTCGGTGTAAATATTATTCCGCATACGCAGGAAGTCACGACCTTCGGTGAGGCCACCAAAGGTCAGAAAATCAATTTGGAAATCGATGTACTGGCGCGCTATGTAGCGCGACTACAGGAGACAAAAGCATGAGCGCATATCGCGAATATCTAGCGACGACAGAAGAAATTATTGATGACGCTCGCAATGGTCGGATGTTCATTCTGGTGGACGCCGAGGACCGGGAGAACGAGGGCGACCTCATCATTCCGGGTCAAATGGCAACGCCCGAAGCTGTGAACTTCATGGCACGGTATGGCCGTGGGCTGATCTGCCTCGCCATGAGCCAGGATCGCGCCAAGGAGCTGAACCTGGAATACATGTCCCGCAATAATCAGATGCGGCACCAGACGGCCTTTACGGTTTCCATTGAAGCCAAGGAAGGTGTTACCACAGGGATTTCCGCCCACGACAGGTCTGTGACCATTGCGACGGCTATTGACCCTACCAAGGGCGCTGACGGTATCGCTTCACCGGGGCACGTCTTCCCGCTGGTGGCGCGCGATGGCGGCGTACTGGTGCGCACAGGCCATACGGAGGCCGCTGTCGACATCTCGCGCCTTGCAGGGCTCAACCCCTCTGGCGTGATCTGCGAGATCATGAACGATGATGGTACCATGGCGCGGTTGCCGGATCTGGTAACCTTCGCGCAGCTTCACGGGCTGAAGGTGGGCACCATTGCAGACCTCATCGCCTATCGCCGCAAGCACGATCATTTCCTGCATCGCGCGATCGAGACCGAATTCGAAAGCGAAGAGGCCGGAACCTTCGACATGAAGGTCTACATCAACAAGATTGAATATGCTGAGCACATTGCCTTGGTGAAGGGCGATATCTCCGGGCCCGAGCCGGTCCTGGTACGTATGCATGCCATGAACGTCTTTGAAGACGTGCTGGGCAAGAAGGGAAATCGCAGTCACCAGTTGCATCAATCCATGAAAGTGATTGAGGAAGAAGGTCGCGGCGTCGTGGTTCTTATTCGCGATACCCGCGGCACGGTGGTCTCCGACATGCTGCGCGGCCAAAGTAAAGTCGTGAATGACGAACCTCGCCGTTTGCGCGAATATGGAGTGGGTGCGCAAATCCTGCTCGATCTTGGCATTCACGACATGACGCTTCTATCCAATACGCCAACCCAGATTGTGGGGCTTGAGGGTTATGGTCTGCGCGTAGTAGGACACAGGCCAATCACTCCTGCAGAAGAAGAGAAATAGAGATGAGCGAAGGCCCCCGCATTCTGATCGTCGAGGCACGATTCTACGAAGATATTGCTGATGAGCTTTTCAAAGGCGCAGCGGCGGTAGTTGAAGCCGAGGGTGGGTCCTTTGAGCGGGTTCATGTGCCCGGCGTTTTCGAAATCCCCTCTGCCATCAGTATTGCCCTTGAAGGCCAGCACCGTCCGGCGGGGGGCATGGCTTTTGATGGGGTTATTGCCCTTGGGTGCGTCATTCGCGGAGAGACATCGCACTATGACATTGTGGCAGGTGAATCTGCTCGTGCGTTGATGGATCTGGGAATTAAAGAGCACTTGGCCTCTGGCAACGGGATCCTGACAGTGGATACCCGCGAACAGGCCGAAGTGCGTGCCAATGCGGCGGGTAAGGACAAGGGTGGAGATGCCGCCCGAGCCTGCTTTGCCATACTGGATCTAAAATCCCGCTTTGGGTTGGTTCGTCCCCGATGAGTTCATCCAACTCCTACGATGCTGAATCCCGAAGTGCAGCACGACTTGGCGCGGTTCAGGCGCTTTATCAGATGGAAACCGCAGAAACCCCAGTCGATGGTGTGATCGAGGAGTTCATCCAACATCGCTTTGGCAAGGAAGTTGACGGGGTAAACTTGCCTGAGGGCGATGCAGAATTCTTTGAAGACCTGCTCGGCGGTATTGTGAATTATCAGCTGCAGGTGGACCAGGCCACAAACGGCGTGTTGGCCGATGGTTGGCGCCTGGATCGGCTGGATGCGACGGTGAGAGCCATCCTTCGAAGCGGCGCTTTCGAGCTGCTCTTTCGCAAAGATGTCCCGCCCAAAGTCGTGATCTCGGAATATGTGCGTCTCTCAGAAAGCTTCTTTGAGGGGGACGAAGTTGGTTTTGTGAACGGTGTGCTGGACCGGTTGGCCCGCAATAATCGCGGCGATGAGATGGCCAGCTAGGCAGGTAAGCAGAATTACCAAAGCGGATTTGAGGAGGCAGGGCAGATGGGTGAGTTTGACCTGATCGCCAAATATCTTGCCCCCCTTGCCACCCATGAAGGCGCTCTTGGCCTTTTGGACGACGCCACACTCCTGACCATTCCAGAAGGACAGCAGGCTGTTATCACCAAGGACGTGATGGTGGCCGGGGTTCATTTTCTTGAAGGCACGGACGCAGCCCTGGTGGCGCGCAAGCTCCTCCGCGTCAATCTCTCAGATCTTGCGGCGATGGGAGCTGAGCCGCTGGGCTATTGGCTGGGCTGTCAGTTGCCAAAAGAAGGTGCTGAGACCTGGCTGAAGCGGTTCGCTGGGGGGCTTGGGGAAGACCAGAGTGAATTCGGGCTCTCTCTCATGGGCGGAGATACTGTGGCCACAACAGGGCCCCTGTCTCTGTCTCTCACCGCCATGGGGACTGTGCCGACTGGACAGGCGCTCAAGCGCAGCACAGCGAATGTCGGGGATCAG
>JAJFIL010000272.1 GCA_021774965.1 Alphaproteobacteria bacterium | reverse complement strand
TCTCTTCTCGCTGATGGTTCTGGCAATTGAGGAAGACCGGTGATGGGCGGCAAGAGAAAGGGCCAACAGGCATGAAATACATTTCAATACTTCGCGGGATCAATGTCTCAGGTCAAAAGAAGATCAAAATGGCAGACCTGAAAGCTCTGTACGAGTCATTGGGATTCAAGAACGTCGAAACCTACATCCAAAGCGGTAACGTACTGTTTGAGACCAACACAACGAAGGTGGGTGAGCTGAAAATCAAAATTGAAAAGGCAATTTCGAAGAAATATGGTTTCGATGTTCCTGTGGAAATTCGTAACGGCCGTGAGCTTTCAGATATCATCAATAACACACCGTTTGGAGCTTTGGACCTTGAGGGGAACGGCACCAAATTGCTTGTAACGTTCTTGGCGGCAAAACCGACGGCAACCAAAATTACCAAACTGATGGAATATGTTGCGGCACCGGAAGAATTGGTTGTGGCCGGCAGAGAAGTGTATCTCCATTGCCCCAATGGTTATGGCAAAACCAAACTGTCCAACACCTTTCTCGAGCGCACGCTTGGGGTCGATGCAACAACCAGGAATTGGAAATCAGTCTGCAAGTTGCATGAAATGGCATCAGATTGAACCGGTCTAAGGAACTGTTGTGGACCTCTACCTGACCCTCCGCCTTGTCCATATTCTCAGCGCCGCCGTGCTGTTCGGCACTGGTCTAGGCATTGCATTCTTTATGCTGCTGGCTGTCAGGGGAGGGGACGTGGCCCACATTGCCGCAACGGGCCGTCATGTAGTCTTGGCGGACGCCCTGTTCACAGCGGTAGCAGTGATCGCACAACCCCTCTCAGGCATCTGGCTGGCAAACCTTGCGGGCTATCCACTTCTGAGTCCCTGGCTGGTTGGAACCTATGTGCTCTATGGCGTGGCTGCTGCTGCCTGGCTGCCTGTGGTCTGGATACAGATGCGACTTGCGAAATTGGCGGGCCAAGCAAAAGCCGATGGAATGCCCTTGAATGAGGAGTTCCACCGGCTCTTTAAGATATGGTTCTGGCTCGGATGGCCTGGATTTCTATCCGTACTCGGAATATATATCCTGATGGTGTTCAAGCCGGGATAGTTATAGGCCAAGACCGAAATAAACCAGCCACGCACCAAAGGCCAGTGATAAAAGCCCCATGACGCGCATTGTTTTCTCACCAAATGCATTCCAGATATTCGTTGCCAATTTTTGCATCGGTCCTGGAAAAAGGATCATGCTGCCTGCAGGAAGCACGAGGATGAACAGCGCGAAATAGGCAATCACTTGGGCCGTGGTGCCAGGTTCTTCCCACACAGACCAGGCAACAAGGGCACTGATCGCGCCAAAGACAAGACCCAAAACCCGCATGCGCCTTTCTGTTTCAAAGAGACGGAGATATGTATCTCGAGTTTTAACCGGGGCAACAAGCAATGGCCCGCGACTTAGCATGAGGGATAGACCGACAATAACCAGAATAAGAGCTGTGGCACTCATGAGATATCCTCCTGTTGTACAACACTTGGTCCTCTAGATATGGGGTGTTTGAGTGCCTCTATCAATCGAAATCGGAGTTGTCTATTTCCGCTCTTTATCTGCCTTTTCCAACAGTTTTTCGATGTCATCCAGTTCTTTTTTCTGTTGTGCACGGAAGACTTCAAGCTCGGCACGTAAATTGCCAATTTCATCAAGCAACTTGTCCTGCATGGAGATGGTTGCCTTGTCTTTCAGTGCTTCTTCTTCCATGGCATTGACGATGATGGCCACAAAGAAATTCAGCAGCGTCAAGGTCGCCACAAGGATGTAAATTAGAAAGAACACCCAGGCCCATGGATAAACGGCCATCACCGCGTCCGCGATATCGGGCCAACCTTCCAATGTCATCACTTTGAACAGAGTGAACATGGACAGCCACAGGTCACCAAAGTAGTGGGGCACCCGTTCGCCAAACAGGTTCGTCGCTAAAATGGAGGAGACGAAAACAATCAGTACCATGAGCACTGCTACCGACGCGATGCCGGGAATGGCCCCCAACAGCCCTGAAACCACCGAACGCAGCTTGGGAAAGGCCGAAACCAGTCTGAGCACCCGGAACACCCGGAATGCGCGCAGGGCGGCAAATCCCCCCGCAAGAGGCATGAAGGAGACGCCCACCACCAGGGTGTCGAAGATGCTCCAGGGATCGGTCAGAAAGCGCTTCCCATGGGCCAGAACGCGCAGGAACAGCTCAGCGACGAAAATCCAGAGGATGGCATCATCGAGCTTCATGAGCGTCTCATGCTGGCCCAATCGGGTCTCCGGCAAGGCATCCAGGGCCAGAATCCCGGCATTTATAAAGATCAGGACGATAATCGCCCATTGGAAGATGCGGTGCTCCACAAGCGCCTTGATTCCGTTCACCTGAAATCCCCTCAAAACCAGCCGTCAGACCCGGTTTTTATGGTCCCGAACCATGGCACCAATAGGGCCTGTGGCGGGTCTATCCGGATTTGCTCATATGGCGCAAGAATGCTAGTAATATGGACCAAATCCTAACTGACTCGCGGCCCTTGAAAAGACCGCCAGGGACAAGAGAAAAAGACCAAAACCCCCGTGAGCGATACCACCAATATTCCGCCAGGCGATACGCCCCCTGATGGCCCGCCCAACGATCCCCCTGTGCCCCCGCAAGATGGCGCAGACGGACCTGCTGGCCCCTCCGACATCCTGCCGATTACGATCGAAGAGGAAATGCGCAAGTCCTATCTCGATTACGCCATGAGCGTGATCGTGAGCCGTGCGTTGCCGGATGTGCGGGATGGGCTGAAGCCTGTTCACCGCCGCATTCTCTTTTCGATGAATGAAAACGGTTATGATTTCAACAAGCCGTACCGCAAATCTGCGCGCGTGGTTGGTGATGTTATCGGTAAGTATCACCCCCACGGTGACCAAGCGATTTACGATGCGTTGGTACGCATGGCGCAGGACTTTTCCATGCGCCTGCCGTTGCTTGATGGGCAAGGCAACTTTGGCTCTGTAGATGGCGACCCGCCGGCGGCCATGCGGTACACTGAAATTCGCATGGGCAAGTCCGCTCATGCGCTGCTGGAAAACATCGAAAAGGACACGGTTGATTTTGCGCCGAACTACGATGGTTCGGAACATGAGCCCGTGGTTCTACCATCTCGTTTTCCAAATATTCTCGTAAACGGTGCCACAGGCATTGCCGTAGGCATGGCCACCAATATTCCGCCCCATAATCTTGGCGAAGTGGTGGATGCCTCCATCGCACTGATCGCTAACCCTGAGATGACATTCGAAGAGTTGCTGGAAATTGTTCCGGGTCCCGATTTCCCGACGGGTGCCTCAATTATTGGACGAGCGGGTGCCCGGTCCGGATTGACTACGGGGCGCGGTTCTGTCCTGATGCGCGGCAAGACGGAGATCGAGGAAACCAAGCGCGGCGGCGCGGCCATCATTGTCACTGAGATTCCGTATCAGGTGAACAAGGCCAATATGGTGGCGAAGATCGCCGAGGCGGTTCGCGACAAGCGCATCGAAGGCATCTCAGACATCCGCGACGAATCTGATCGTCAGGGCATGCGTGTGGTGATCGAGCTCAAACGCGATGCAGTGCCGGATGTGATCCTGAATCAGCTCTATCGCTTTTCTCAGTTGCAGAGCAGCTTTGGCGTGAACATGCTGGCGCTCAACAGCGGCAAGCCGGAGCTTATGCCGCTCAAGGAAATGCTGCAGGCGTTTTTGGCCTTCCGGGAAGAAGTTGTAACCCGCCGTACCAAGTTCGACCTCAACAAAGCACGAGATCGTGCTCACGTATTGGTGGGCCTTGCCATTGCCGTAGCCAATATTGACGAAGTCATTCAGATGATCCGCACAGCGCCTGATCCAGCCACCGCACGGGCACGGCTGAAGGAAAGAGACTGGCCCGCAAAAGACGTGGTGCCTTTGCTGGAGCTAATTGCCGACCAAAGACACAAGGTCGCTGAGGATGGCACCATTCGTATGTCGGATGAGCAGGCACGCGCCATCCTGGAACTTCGTTTGCAACGATTGACCGCTCTGGGCCGGGATGAGATCGGCGACGAACTCAAAGGCCTTGGTGGTAAGATCACCGAGTATCTTGATATTCTTCGCTCCCGGGTCCGGTTACTGGAAATTATTCGCGAGGATCTTGTGGCCGTGCGCGAGGAGTTCGCGACACCGCGAAGGACTGAAATAACGGACGCCGCACTGGATGTGGAAGACGAGGACCTGATCCAACGCCGGGATATGGTGGTGACGGTAACGCACACTGGCTATATCAAGCGCGTGCCGCTGGACACCTATCGCACTCAACGCCGGGGCGGCAAAGGGCGCGCAGGCATGTCCACCAAGGATGAGGATTTTGTAACCCGCGTCTTTGTGGCCAACACCCATACGCCGGTCTTGTTCTTCTCCTCCACCGGCATGGTCTACAAGATGAAGGTCTGGCGCTTGCCCGAGGGCACACCTCAGGCGCGCGGTCGGGCCATGATGAACTTGCTGCCTCTTAAACAAGGCGAAGCCATCACCAATGTGTTGGAGCTGCCGGATGATGAGGACAGCTGGGCCGAACTCAATGTGATGTTCGCCACCAAATCCGGCAACGTCCGGCGCAATTTGCTTTCTGATTTCGTAAATGTCATGGCCAATGGCAAGATTGCCATGAAATTGGAAGACCCGGATGATGGGATCATCGGGGTAACAGTTTGTTCGCCAGATCAGGATGTTCTGCTGACCACTCGCAATGGCAAGACCATTCGGTTCCCGGTTGGGGACGTTCGCGTGTTCAAGGGGCGTGCCTCTACCGGAGTGCGTGGAATCAAGCTACTCGGCGGCGATCATATCGTCTCCATGTCGATCCTGCACCATGTGGATGTCACCAGTGCTGAATCTCAGGCCTATCTGAAGCAGGCAGGGGCCATCCGCCGCGCCGCTGAAGGTGAAGACGCCAGTGAAGAGCCTGTAGAAGCTGAGGAAGAGGCAGGTACCGCCTTGACCACTGAGCGATATGCCGAGCTAGGAGGCGGGGAAGAGTTTATACTGACCCTCACCGAAAAAGGCTTTGGCAAGCGTTCATCTGCCTATGACTATCGCACTTCCGGCCGGGGCGGGCAGGGCATTGCCGCCATGGATATGACGGACCGAAAAGGCAAGCTTTTGTCCTCATTCCCGGTTGAGGGGGATGATGACATCATGCTGGTCACCGATAAAGGAAAGTTGATCCGCGTGCCCATAGAGGGTATCTCCGTACGCCGCCGCTCCACTCAGGGCGTCACTGTATTCCATACTGCCGATGATGAGTTGGTAGTTTCTGTGGAACGCATTGACGAACGCTCCGCCGGGGATACCGAGGGCGACGGCGAAGTGGACGACAACGATTCAGAAGACGGGCAAACGTCATGAAACGCATAGGTCTCTATCCCGGAACGTTCGACCCCATGACTAATGGGCATATGGATATCATTGCCCGGGCGGTAAAGCTGGTGGATCATTTGGTAATTGGCGTTGCCATCAACCATGACAAAGGCCCACTTTTTCCCTTGGAAGAGCGGGTTACCATGGTTGAAGACGCTATGGCAGAGCTCGTTGGGAAAGACACGGCCACTGTTAGCGTGAAGCCCTTTGACTCCCTTTTGATGCATTTTGCCGAGGAAGTTGGCGCAAGCGTGATTATTAGAGGTTTGCGCGCTGTGTCAGATTTCGAGTATGAGTTTCAGATGGTTGGTATGAACCGGCATCTCAATGCGGACATTGAGATCGTCTTTCTGATGGCCGAAGCCAAGCATCAGGCAATCGCCTCGAAGCTGGTCAAGGAAATCGCCCGCCTTGGCGGCGACATCTCCGCCTTCGTATCAGAGGAAGTACGCCTCAAACTTGCCGAAAAGTTGGGGCCTGCTGGCTCTTGACTAAATTGATAATTAGATAAATGGACAACCCCATGCGTAAAATTGGACTGCTTCTGCTCTCGAGCCTCTTGTGGACCGCGCCTGCGTTTGCTCAGGACGCTGTTTGGGCCGATGATCCCAACATGGTGCCCATTGCACCTGAGAACGTTTTGGTCCTGTCTCTTGAGACGGGCACTGTAATTATTGAGATGTTTCCTGATATCGCCCCTGGTCACGTGGAACGCATTCGCACCCTGGCCACGCAAGGGTTCTATGACGATGTCATCTTCCACCGCGTGATTGACGGTTTCATGGCGCAAGGCGGCGATCCCACTGGCACCGGTCAGGGTGGTTCTGACTTGCCGGATCTTCAGGCGGAATTCTCACCCATTCCTCACCGCCGCGGCACGCTCTCCATGGCGCGCGCGCGCGAGCCCAACAGCGCTAACAGCCAGTTCTTCATTATGTTTGCAGATACCTCACCCTCTGGTCAGAACTGGTCCCAATTGGATAGCTCCTATACCATTTGGGGCCGCGTGATTGAGGGCATGGAGCATGTTGATGCCGTCCATATGGGCGAGCCACCAGAGGATCCTACTGAAATTGTTCGTGCCCGGACAATTGCTACGGAATTTCCCGGCACCCAGTTCTATCCTGGACCACCACAATCGGCAGAGCGTATCGCTCACGCACACCGTCTGGCGCAGGAATTCGACGCTTTGTTCGAAACAGACGTTCAAATCGATATTCTGAGCCCAGTTCTCAGAACACAATAATTCGACCTATCAAAGAGGATAGCCCTATGAGCAGACCCGAAGCCACACCAGAAGATACGTTGTACCTGGACCTTGAAGCCGGCCGCGTTGTCATCCAGACCCGACCGGACCTTGCGCCGAACCATGTTGCCCGGATCAAGGAACTGGCACGCGATGGTTTTTATGACGGTATTGTATTTCACCGCGTCATTGATGGCTTTATGGCGCAGACCGGCGACCCGACAGGAACCGGCACAGGTGGATCGGGCAAAAACCTGGCTGCCGAATTTAACGATGAACCGCATACCCGAGGCACTCTTTCCATGGCTCGGTCCCAATCTCCAGATTCGGCGGACAGCCAGTTCTTTATCTGTTTCGACGATGCCCGGTTCCTGGATGGTCAGTATACCGCCTGGGGGCATGTGGTTGAGGGCATGGAACACGTGGACACCATCAAGCGCGGTGAACCTGTGCCGAACCCAGACAAAATCGTCAGCATGAAAGTAGCAGCTGACGTCGAAGGCTGAGCGCACCGAGGGTAAAGAGACGCCATGCGCGTCGACCAGTTCGACTTTGACCTTCCTGAAGATCGTATCGCCCTGCGGCCCGTAAGCCCACGGGATGCGGCGCGTATGCTTGTGTTGAAGGCGGCCAGTCAGCGCGATCTACATATCAGTGATCTGCCGGATGAACTGCGGGCCGGTGATATACTCGTGGTCAACAAGACGCGCGTCATCCCAGCACGGCTTCATGGGCATCGCGCACCGCGCGCAAAGGCCCTGGATCAGAATGCACCAGGTCCCAGCATTGAGGTCACTCTGCACAAACGGGAAAGCCCGGATACCTGGGCGGCCTTTGCCAAACCCGGGAAACGGCTGGCGATTGGAGAAACTATTGCCTTTGGGCAAACTCTCAGCGCGCAGGTTAAGGCCAAGCATGAGGGCGGGGAGGTGGAGCTGCTATTCTCTGAGGCGGGCGGTAAACTTGATGCCGCCATCGCCGTTGCCGGTGAGATGCCTCTGCCGCCCTATATCGCAAGTAAACGTGCCGTGGATGTTCAAGATTTATCCGACTATCAGACGCTCTTTGCTCAGGAAGATGGATCTGTTGCAGCTCCCACCGCGGGGCTTCATTTCACGCCGGAACTGAAATCAGCGCTTGAGGGTCGCGGAATCGCCCTCGAGGAAGTCACGCTGCATGTAGGGGCTGGGACGTTTTTACCAGTAAAGGCCGAGCAAACAGAAGATCATATGATGCACCGCGAATGGGGCTTGGTGAGCGCCACGACTGCTGATGCTCTTAGTCAAGTGCGAGATAAAGGCGGCCGCATCATTGCCGTTGGCACAACTGCTTTACGCATCCTGGAAACATGCGCGCGGCCGACCGGCACCATTGCTGCGTTTGAAGGGGATACAGATATTTTCATCACCCCCGGGTATGAATTCAAGGCCATTGATGGCTTGCTCACCAATTTTCACCTGCCGCGCTCAACCTTGTTCATGCTGGTTTCTGCCTTTGCAGGACTGGAGAATATGAAGGCGGCCTATGCCCATGCTATTGAGGCTGAATACAGGTTCTATTCCTACGGAGATGCCTGCCTTTTGTGGCCGGAAGAAAAAACATGAGTACGTTCAAGTTTGAAATCGCTGCCAAGGAAGGCGCGGCGCGTACGGGCAAGCTGATTACACCGCGTGGTGATATAGCAACGCCATCTTTCATGCCCGTGGGCACGGCTGCAACAGTCAAAGCCATGCTGCCCGAAACGGTGCGCGAAACAGGCGCAGACATTGTTCTTGGGAACACCTATCATCTGATGCTTCGTCCGGGGGCGGAACGTATTGCCCGACTCGGCGGGTTGCATGAGTTCATGCAGTGGCCACGCCCCATCCTGACCGACAGCGGCGGGTTTCAAGTCATGTCACTCTCAGGGCTGCGCAAGCTGACGGAGGAGGGTGTTGAGTTCCAATCTCACATAGATGGCACACGGCACATGCTCTCGCCGGAACGCTCCATGGAAATTCAACGCCTTCTGGGCAGCGACATTGTTATGGTTCTGGATGAATGCACCCCCTTTCCCGCCACCCGAGATCAAACACAATCCTCCATGGAACTTTCCATGCGATGGGCGGAGCGCTCCAAATCAGCCTTTGGCAACCCGGATGCAAATGCCTTGTTCGGCATCGTTCAAGGCGGCACCTTTGCTGACCTTCGCAAGGTCTCGGCAGATCATCTTGTCTCCGTTGGCTTTGATGGATATGCCATTGGCGGGCTGGCCGTAGGGGAGGGACAGGAAATTATGTTCCGTGTTCTAGAGGATACCGTCCCGCACCTACCAAGTGACCGCCCTCGTTATCTGATGGGGGTTGGCAAGCCAGAGGATCTGGTCGGCGCGGTGACGCGCGGCATCGATATGTTTGATTGTGTCATGCCCACGCGATCCGGCCGAAATGGTCAGGCCTTTACTCGACGGGGCACCGTTAACCTTCGCAACGCTCGCCATGCCGATGACCCGCGGCCTCTGGATGCTGAGAGCTCATGCCCTGCCGCTCGGAATTATAGCCGGGCCTATCTTCACCATCTCGTGAAGTCGAAGGAAATTCTCGGCGCAATGCTGCTGACTTGGAACAATCTTGCGTATTACCAAGAGCTAATGTTCGGAATGAGAACCGCCATCCAGAACCAGAGTTTCGATGAGTTCTCCCGTAATTTCAAAGCGTTATATGAGTCTGGTGACATCCCCGCCACCTAGTCTCTATTTGCGAGTTTGAATCATTCTTGCGGATTCCACTCTGCTGCAGCGCAACAGCAACAATTGTGATGAATTTTGCAAGGAAACGCTTGAAAGTATTGTGAGTTTCCAAGGTTTATTTCATTCTTCTGTGTACGATTACGCCTGAGAGTCACGTGGAGCGCGCGTGTTTTTTTGGTGTAACGTGCACTTGGGGTTGGGGTCTGTTTGAGCCGCTACGCAATATTCTGCGTAGCGTAAGCACCCTTTTGAAATCTGTATTGGGGATCATGGTATGAAGTTTGAGACAAAACCCGGCGTCATTCAAAAGACCTATTCAGGCGAAATTATTACGCCAAGTTTTGATTTTGCACCAATTCAAATGGTGATTCCATCCGACCCCTTGTTCTCATCCCAATGGCATCTGCGGAACACCGGTCAGTCCGGTGGCAGGAGAGGCATTGATATCAATGTTACACAAGTTTGGGACGACTACACAGGTTCCGGTGTGGTGGTTGGAATTATTGACGACGGTGTTTCCTACACACATTTTGATCTTGATGGGAATTACAGCACATCACTCGATCGAGACGCAGATGAAAATGACAATGATGCCTTCCCGACAAATAACGGGCCGGACACAGGCGACAACCATGGGACCGCAGTGGCGGGGGTTATCGCCGCTGAAAACAATGGTTCCGGCGTTGTAGGTGTTGCCTATGGTTCAACAATCGCCGGATTGCGTATCGGGTTCGGTGCGAATGACGGTCCAAGTCAGCCGGCGCAACATTTCAATTATGCAGCAACGGGTGCAATCGATATTGTCAATAATTCCTGGGGCTATGGGGGCTTCTTTAGCGATTCCGATGATCTCTCCCGTCCACCGTTTATTGGTTTGGGCGACTCTGTCCAGAATGCTGCAGACAATGGCCGGGGTGGCTTGGGAACGATTATTTTCTTCTCCTCCGGAAATAGTGGTGATCAAGGTCAAGACGCGAACTACCATGGTCTTCTGAATTCCCGCTATACCATTGCCGTAGGAGCGATCGATAGAAATGGTGTTCTAACGTCATTCAGCACACCAGGAGCTCCTGTTTTTGTTGCCCTGCCAGGGCAAGAAATCACGACAACAGATCGGGAAGGGGCTGAAGGATATGTACCTGGCAATACTATTGCGATTGATGGGACGTCGTTTTCGTCGCCTATCGCATCTGGCATTGCAGCGCTTATTTTAGATGCTAATCCAAATTTGGGTTGGCGCGATATGCAAGAAATTTTTGCCTTGTCTGCAACGCAAATTGATGTTCCCGATTCATCTTGGTCCGTAAATGGCGCCGATAATTGGAATGGCGGCGGACTGCATACCAGCAGATACTACGGCTTTGGTCTGACTGATACACTTGCAGCAGTTCGCCTGGCGGAAACTTGGACGGCGCAAAGTACATCTGCCAATGAAGTGTCAGTCAGAGGCTCAAATGGTTCTGTGCGTGCAATTCCAGATCTTGGTACAGCTACCAGCACGATCAACATCGGCTCGGGTGT
>JAJFIL010000271.1 GCA_021774965.1 Alphaproteobacteria bacterium | reverse complement strand
CTCTCGATCTTATCGATCGGGCCTATATCATCCATGACGGCCAGGTCCTCATGGAAGGCTCCCCCGACGATATTCTTGGTAATGAACAAGTCCGCCGCGTGTACCTCGGCGATCGCTTTAATCTGTAGGCGAGGGCGGACGGTATGGCGTTAACTCCACGACTGGAAATGCGGCAGGGCCAATCGCTGGTCATGACACCGCAATTGCAACAGGCGATCAAGCTGTTGCAGCTTTCCAATTTGGATTTGGCGACCTATGTGGAACAAGAGCTTGAGAAGAACCCGCTTCTGGAGCCTGCCCGCGAAGATCGCGATGAGGCACCTGCGCCGGAGCCTCAAGCGCCAGAAAGTGAAACAGACAATCTTCGCGCCACAGATGAAGCGGTAACATCCGACGAGATGCCGGTTACGGCAAACGATCTGGACGTATCCGAAGAAAATCTTTATGCGGATCAAGCCAAGGCAGATGTAGCGGAGGTGCCTGACGCTGCTGGCCCCCAGGACTGGTCCAATGTCTCCGGTGCCTCTCATAAATTTGATGGCCCGGACAGGGATCTTGAATCCACCCTTTCCGAACAGATCAATCTGCGCGACCACCTGCTGGAACAACTGAGCGTGGCGACCAATGATCCTACAGAGCGCATTATCGGCTCATACCTAATCGACCTTATTGATGAGGCAGGTTATGTGCGCGAAGACATGGCCGAGATTGCGGATCGATTAGGTGCCGAACTTGCGGCTGTTGAGCATGTGCTGAAGACCTGTCAGGCTTTTGAGCCCACCGGTGTGATGGCACGGGATCTGGCTGAATGCCTTGCGCTTCAGCTGGCGGAGAAAGACCGTCTTGATCCGGCCATGGATTGCCTGCTCAAGAATTTGGAATTGCTGGCCAAACACGACATGCAAGCCATTATGCGTATCTGTGAAGTTGATGCAGAAGACGTGGGTGACATGATCGGTGAAATTCGCGCCCTCAATCCCAAGCCGGGTCTGGAGTTCGGCGGCGAAGCGGTTCAACCAGTTGTGCCGGACGTTTTCATTCGCGAAGCCTCTGACGGCGGCTGGCGTATTGAGCTCAACACCGATACTCTGCCGCGCGTTTTGGTGAACTCGCAGTATTATGCTGAAGTCAGCGGCAAGGCCAAAGACGCCGACAGCAAGACTTATCTGACGGAATGTTTTGCCAATGCAAACTGGCTAGTGAAAAGTCTGGATCAACGTGCACGGACGATTTTGAAAGTCTCAACGGAAATCGTCAAACAGCAAGATGGTTTTCTTGCTTATGGCGTGCAGCATTTACGCCCGTTGAATTTGAAAACCGTAGCCGATGCGATCAACATGCATGAATCGACGGTCAGTCGTGTCACCTCCAACAAATACATGGCGACACCGCGCGGCATATTTGAACTCAAATATTTCTTCACCTCTGCAATTCCAGCCACAGGGGGCGGTGAGGCCCATTCTGCAGAGGCTGTGCGGCACAGGATCAAGATCCTGATTGATGAAGAACCACCAACCGGCGTTCTCTCTGATGACCGCATTGTGGAATTGCTCAAAAGTAATGGAATCGACATCGCTCGGCGCACGGTGGCAAAATACCGCGAAGCGCTCAAAATTCCCTCTTCGGTACAGCGGCGCAGGCTGAAAAAGGCTTCTGCCTGAGTGTGTTAGCCTTCTTTGATCGGTGCTGTTGACAGGGTGAAGCACGCGCGCCTATGGTCCGGCGCCTTCAGGGGCAGGGCCCCAAAAATCGGTCGCATAAAGCCGAATAGGCAGGTAAGATCGGTCATCCAAATTCGTTCAATGGATATCTCATGCAAATTCAAATTAGCGGAAAAAATATCGACACAGGCGAGGCACTTCGCGGTCATGTGGAGACGCGTCTTGGCGATGCTGTAGGCAAATATTTTGATCGCACTGTTGATGCGCACGTGACCTTCACTAAAGAAGGTTACGCGTTCCGGTGTGATTGCCAGGTTCACTTGAGCTCCGGCATGACGCTTCAGGCTCATGCAGAATCTGCAGATGTCTACGCCTCTTTTGACAGCGCAATGGAGCGCATGGAAAAGCGTCTTCGTCGCTATAAGCGTCGTTTGAAAAACCACCATAATGAACGCGCAGGGCGGGAAGCTATTCTCGAAGCGCCGGCCTTTGTTATTCGAAGCGAAGAAGAAGAAAACTCCGAACCGGAATCGCTTGAGCCCGTCATCGTGGCAGAGGGAACCGAACGCGTTCCTCACCTGACCGTCGGTGAAGCCGTTATGGCGATGGAGCTTCAGGAACAACCGGTTTTGATGTTCAGAAATAGTGCCCATGGCGGTTTTAATGTCGTATACCGCCGGGCAGATGGTAATGTTGGGTGGGTCGATCCCCCGCGGGATTCCAAGTAGTAACAATAATGAATCAAGAACTCGCGTATGCGAGCCGCAAGGGAGCGGTTCGGGTTGTTAGTGGAAAGTCACGAGTAGGGCACAGTAGAATGGATCTTTCTGATCTGGTCATCACTGATGGCGTACTTCCCAATTTGAAAGCCACCAGCAAGAAGCAAGCGCTTCAGGTGCTTGCGGCGCGTGCGGCTGAGCTGTTCGAGCTTGAAGAGCGCACGGTGCTGGATTTGCTGATGGAACGCGAACGCCTGGGGACAACGGGCGTGGGCAGTGGCGTGGGCATTCCTCATGCCAAAGTACCTGGGCTGGTTAAACCCTGCGGGCTTTTCGCGCGCATTGATGAGCCGGTTGATTTTGATGCCATCGATGATCAGGCGGTTGATCTGGTTTTCTTGCTGCTGGCCCCAGAGGGTGCCGGTGCGGATCACCTCAAAGCGCTCGCGCGTGTTTCCCGCATGTTCCGGAACAAGACGCTCTGCGAAAAGCTGCGCGCCAGTCGCGAGAAAACAGCAATTTTTGCGCTTCTCTCCGAGCCTGTAGATTCCCACGCTGCATGATATCGCTCACGCTAGTGCACTAAAGTGCACAGCTCCGCGGGGGCGTTGCAGTGGCAACGGGCCGTGGTCACTGCCTGGACGAAGTCATCAATCTCTAGATTTGAATATTGGGAGATACCGGCCTATCGGTCGATCACCCTGAGGCCACAAGCGTGGCCCGGCACTTATGTGCCGCCTCTCGGAGCGCATGCTTTTTCAGCATGCTGCGTGAGAGATACTAATGCACGCTGACGGGCTCGTACTCGTATTCGCGTGCTGCCTCAAAGGCCGCTTCTCGGCCATCCAGAAGCGCCATTGGCGTTCCATCGGCCAGGTGAACGGAAAACAGCTTGGCATCGGCCGGAAGCTCTTCCAGGCCTTCCACTTCGCCGACCAGGTCACCGGCAAGAACTTCGCGAATGTAAACCGTCTTGGGCCCACCCAGGCGCGCGAGGGCTTCCTGACTGATTTCAAGCGGGTCTTCCGCTTCCAATATGTCTTTGACGGTCTTCATAATTGGCACCTTTCTGCCCCCAAGCTCTTAAACTCTATACTACACATCGTGAAGGTCGGCTGAACAGACTACTCATTGCCTTTGGATGTGGCCAGCTTGATTGTGGCCCGTTTTCCTGGGCTTGCCTCTAGTGGAGCTGCCTCAAGCGCAGGCTCATCTTCAGCATCAATCTCAATGCGCCGGATGGCAACGTTGGGCAAGGGCCGGGCAAGATCAATATTCAAAAGGCCATTCGTAAGAGAGGCATTGGTAATCTCAATGCCATCGGCTAGCACAAAAGCTCGGCGAAACCGGCGCGAGGCAATGCCGCGGTGTATAAAGTCACGTTCTCCGTCATCGCCTTGTTCCCCTGCAATGACCAGCTGACTGTCTTCTACGGTGACGGAAAGGTCGTGCTTGGCAAAACCCGCCACGGCAAGGGTGATGCGCAGAATATCATCGCCCACTTGCTCAATATTGTAAGGGGGATAGCCGTCGCCAGCGTTTTTCGCCACACGATCCAGCACGCGCTCAATCTGGTCAAAACCCAGCAAAAAGGGGCTGTTGAAGTAGGTCCGGCTCATTTTGTCCTTCCTCGAGGGCGCATATGGGCACGCCCTCTTTAAGCAACCATCCGCTCCGCCGACCCTTTAAAAGGCCTCGGCAGGCGGGAAAAAAGTCCGTCAGCCCGCTAATTGCGCGGCACTGCCCCCTATAGGTGGGGGAAAAGGTGGTTAAATCAAGGGGTTTTCCGGGAGGGCTTACCAAGGGGGCAGGCCAAGAAGGCTGGCAATGGCAGGCCACAGCTGATTAACCTTTGAGGTAGCTACAATCCAAGAAGGGCGACCCCATGTTCAGTCATACCACCGTTGGCACCAATGATTTTACCCGTTCGCTTAAATTCTACGATGCGATCATGGCGACGCTTGGCCATGCACAATTGCTCTGCGTCGAGGGCGCTGCGGCATATGGCGAGCTGACGGGTCCCAAGACCTTTGTGCTGTTCCCCTTTGATGAGGGAAAGGCTGTGCCCGGCAACGGTATGCATATCGCCTATCTTGCAAAAAACCGCGCACAGGTGGATGCTTTTTATGCAGCGGCGTTGGAAAACGGCGGCACGCCCGAAGGTGAGCCAGGCCCTCGCCCGCAGTATCATCCGAATTACTATGGGGCCTACGTGCGAGATCCCGACGGCAACAAGCTCCAGGCGGTGTGTCATTCCTCAAAGGGGTGATAGAAATATTTGGGAGGGCGTGCTGCGCTCAGCTCCGCGAAATCACTCAGCCGGTCCATTTCGCAGATCGGAGCAAGGGTCAATATGTCGGATGATCTTCGAATGCAGGACAAAGGGGTCGCTGGCACCAGCGGTTATGCTGAAAACCCTGACACCTATGTCGCAATGGCCAATGCCATTTCGTTTGATGAAATACACAGAAGCATTCTCCATCTCATCCCCGATGCTCCAAGTCGCGTGTTGGATATCGGCTGTTGCAGCGGTCGTGACGCCGCGGCCTTTGCGAGCCATGGCCACGATGTAGTTGCAGTTGAGCCTTTCCCAAAATTCTTGGAACAAGCCCGGCGTCTGCATACGTCCCCGGATATAGAATGGATCTGTGATAGCCTACCTGGTCTCCCTTGTGTGCATGGACCGTTCGATTTCATTCTGGCCTCGGCCGTCTGGATGCACTTGGACCCCACTGAACGGAATAGAGCTATGGCGCGGGTAACAGAATTGCTAGCCCCGGGGGCGGTTTTCGCTCTGACACTTAGGCATGGGCCGGTGCCCCCGGCCAAGATCATGTATCCCGTTTGCGGAAAGGAGACCATCGAGTTGGCAGAACAAAGCGGCCTTGAGGTAGTCCTGCATCTCCAAAACCAGAAGAGTGTGCTTAAAAGGGGTGACGTTACATGGACGCGTATCGCCGTCAAAAAGCCCGGGCGTGAGCTTGCATAGCAATGCTGAACGATCGACACTTCCAGGCAGTATATGGTTCGGCGGGCGGGTGATAGGCTGCTGGTAGAGAGTAAGCAAGGATCAGCCACGGCGCTGCGGAGGGATTATGATACGAATATTGAAACTTGGGCTGGCGGTCAGCTTGACCCTAATTCTTGCGGCCTGCGATCAGCGGGAGAGCTCAACCCCCATCGCCCCCATCGCCCCCATCGCCCCGATAGGCAGCCTCGGCATGTCGCATGAGGTGGATCCGTCGGCGGACGGCGCCGTCGAAGGGCAGCTGCATGATGGACTCCGTGGGTTCCGCGCGGGTCGGTTCCGGCTCGCCATGGTGGCGAAGAGTCCGCGCAGTTACACGAGCATGACCTCCCCGGACTTGAAGTTCCAGCGCCTCGGCTGGCACAGTGGGCGCCCGCCACACGATCGGGGCGACAGGAGCAGGAATGCGTGATTTCGAGGGTCGCACGGCCGTCGTGACCGGGGCCGCGAGCGGGATGGGTTTCGCGTTTGCGGATGCTTTTGCGCGCGAAGGGATGAACGTCGTGCTGGCCGACGTCGAGGAGAAGGGCTTGCTCGACGCGGGCGCCCGCATCGAGGCGAATGCTGGCAGCGTACTGCTCGTGCCCACCGACGTCGGCGACGCGGCCGCAATGGACCACCTCGGCGAGGCCACCCAGAGTCGCTTCGGCGCCGCCCACGTCGTTTGTCTCAACGCCGGCGTCGCAGGCGGCGGCGGCCCGATGGAAACCCTCACCACCAACGACTGGAAGTGGGGTC
>JAJFIL010000028.1 GCA_021774965.1 Alphaproteobacteria bacterium | reverse complement strand
CCCTTTGAGGACGTCGAGCCCACGGGCAAGAAACGCAGCTCCTATTACCTCGCCATCAATCGCAACAAGCGCGGTTTTGCGCTGGACCTCTCCAAGCTTGAGGGGCGCGAGGTGGCGTTCCGGCTTCTCGAAGGTGCTGATGTGCTGGTGGAGAACTTCAAGCCCGGCACTTTGGAGAAATGGGGCATGGGGTATGAGGAGGTTCTGAAGGAACGATTTCCCAAGCTGATCCACGCCCGCATTTCCGGCTTTGGTGATGATGGCCCCATGGGCGGGTTTCCTGGCTATGACGCCGTAGCCCAAGCCATGTCCGGGTTGATTTCCGTGAACGGACAGGAAAGCTCCGGCCCTGTACGTATTGGCATTCCGGTCATCGATATTGCTTCAGGGCTTAACGCTGTGATCGGTATCTTGATGGCGGTTCAGGAACGACATAACTCCGGGTGCGGACAATTTGTCGAGACAACGCTTTACGATACCGGCGTTAGCCTGATGCATCCCCACTCCATCAACTGGCTCATGTCCGGAAAAGAACCAGTGCTCACCGGCAATGCGCATACCAATGTGGCACCTTATGATCTGTTCGAGACCCAAAAGGGTTCCATGTTTCTAGGCATTGGCAACAATCGCCAGTTTGCCAAGGCCTGCGCTGTGTTTGACCGGACCGACCTTGCCGCCGACCCACGCTTTACCACTAATGCCTTACGCCTTGAAAACCGCGTGGCCTTGACGGAAGAGCTGACCGAGATCTTCAAGGCAGAGGAAGCCGGCCCTCTGTGTCACAGGCTGTTGGAGGCCGGGGTTCCCGCTGGCCCGGCGCATACGGTCGGAGAGGTTTTGAGCCATCCTCAAACTCTGGCGCGCGATATGGTGTGGCGCGAGGACAGCTACCGCGGCGTGGGAACGCCAGTAAAATTTTCCCGCACGCCCGGCGGGTTTCATAACAAGCCCCCCTCCTTTGGCGGCGATAGTGCCGAAGTCCTGCGCGGCCTTGGCTATAGCGACGATGAGATTGCAGGATTGATTGAAGACGGTATCGTTCCCATTGCTCCTGTTGAGGACAAATCATGAGACACAATGACAGACCGGCATCGACGGTCATTGATGATCCGCGCCTGGGCGGCTACCTCACCTTTCATGGGGATGATCCGTTTGAGGAAGTGAACGGGCCTTTCTGCTGGAAGGTGCTCGAAGACGGTAGCAACACCTGCGCCTTTATCGTGGCGCGCAAGAACCTCAATGATGATGGCATGACCCACGGCGGCTGCCTCATGGCCTTTGCCGATTTCGCTATCTTTCGGTTTACCGAGGCCGAACGTGAAGGCAAGAGTTGCGTTACACTTTCATTCGCAAGCGATTTCACGTCTCCCGGCTATGAAGGCGATTTCATCGAGTCTACCGGTGAGGTCATTCACACCACCGGCGGCATGGTCTTTGTGCGCGGTGATGTGTTTTGTATGCGCGAAGGCAAACGCGTTGTCCTTATGCCCTTTACCGCCACCATCAAGAAGTTACGCTCATGACCCTGAAGATCAGTGTTCTCGACCAATCTCCTATCCGCGAAGGCGGCAGCCCCAGCGATGCCCTCAATGAGACCATCGATCTTGCCAAGCTGGCCGACGATCTGGGCTATCACCGATACTGGGTGGCCGAGCACCACAACACCGAAAGCTTTGCAGGCTCCGCACCGGAGATCATGATCGCAAGGATTGCTGCGGAGACAAAACGCATCCGTGTAGGCTCCGGCGGTGTGATGATGACCCACTATGCACCGCTCAAAGTAGCTGAGACATTCCGTGTGCTGCATACTTTGGCGCCGAACCGCATTGATCTGGGCATTGGCCGCGCACCAGGTTCCGACCTTCGCACCATGTCTGCGCTACAGCCTGGGCCGGAACGCTATGGGCCTCATGTCTACCCCCAGCAAATTCAGTTGATCAAAGACTTGTTGGCAGATGCAAGCGGCGAGATGCCCCTGGCCGATAACCACCCCTTCCAGGGCATTCATGCGCGACCCGCCGGACCCGGCAGCCCGGAGATGTGGCTGCTGGGCTCAGGCCCCGACAGTGCGGAAGTAGCAGCCGTCACCGGCCATCCCTTTGCTTACGCTCATTTCATTGTTGGGGACGGCGGCACGGAAGGCATTGATGGAGCTTCATCCTTGATGCACTACCGGCGACGCTTTGTGCCCTCCAAACAATGCCCAACGCCGCACGCGGCCATCGGGGTTGCCGTCATCGTGGCCGAGAGCGACGAAGAGGCAGAGCGGTTGTCGTCCTCTGTACGGCTCTGGGCCGCGCGGGTGGGCAAGGGTCAGCATGCACCCTTCCCTTCGGTGGAAACGGCCTTGGCCTATGAGTTCTCAGATCAGGAAAAGACCGTCTTGGCAGGTCGGGAAAAGCGCGTGTTCCTGGGAACAGCGGAGAAAGTGCGGGACCAGCTGGAAGCCAAAGCCGATGAATATGGCGCAGACGAAGTGATCGTGGTGACGATCACCCATGATCATGCGGCCCGGCGACGGTCTTATGAGTTACTAGCCAAAGAGTTTGATCTCTAACATTCACCCCTCACCCGGGCTTCGCCCACCCTCTCCCCAGAGGGGCGAGGGGCTTGTAGCATGCTCAAAGCTGAATTTCTCCCCCTCCCCTCTGGGGAGAGGGCAGGGATGAGGGGGCGATGCTAGAGGCTAATCAACCTACTCCCCCGCCAGCACCCTCAAGGCTTCCAGTCGTTCGGGTTCATTCTCCACGAACCAGCTGTCCCCCGAGAGTTTGGCGAAAGCCAAAGCTGCGGGCTGCTGAGCTGCTGCCATGTTGCTGAGGTCTGCATAGCAAAGTGCAATTTCCTCGGCCACATATTCGTCTTCCACATCATGTTCAGAGCGCATGGCAGCAAACGTTGCCAACTGAAGCGGCAACGCCTCATTGCACTTGCCTTGCGCCCGCTGGGCTCTGCCAATCGCATAGTTGGCAATCAGGATTTTCATTTGAGTGTCGGGCTGAGTGATATAGGC
>JAJFIL010000270.1 GCA_021774965.1 Alphaproteobacteria bacterium | reverse complement strand
AATTACATCCTCACGGATATGGAAGCCTCGGGCCGCCCCTTTGGGGAGGTCCTGAAGGAAGCTCAGGAACTAGGTTATGCGGAGGCTGATCCAGCCTTTGACGTAGGCGGTACGGATACAGCCCACAAGCTGGCGATCCTGGCATGCCTTGCCTTCGGCGCAGCGGTGCCGTTCGAGGACGTGTTCGTGGAGGGCATTGAGCACATCACGGCTGATGACATCCGCTTTGCCAAGGAACTGGGCTATCGCATCAAACTGCTGGGTCTGGCCTCCCGGGAGGGCAAAGGGGTGGCCGCGCGGGTTCACCCGTGTCTGGTGCCTCTCTCAGCGCCTATCGCCGAGGTGAGCGGAGTGATGAACGGCGTCACCGTCGAGGGTATTCCAATTGGCACCACGGTCTTTGAAGGGCCGGGAGCAGGGGAAGGGCCAACGGCTTCGGCTGTGGTGGCAGACATTGCTGATATCGCGCGGGGACTTCATCAAAACGTCTATCTGACCCCAGCCATGGAACTGGCTCAGGATGCCCTTGTGCCCTTTGTCAGCCTCCACGGAACCTACTACCTCAGGCTCAACGTAATCGACCGACCGGGCGTTATTGCCGCAATTGCTGCGATTATGGGGGAGGCGGGAGTTTCTATCGAAAGCCTGCTCCAACGGGGCCGAAAGCCCGAAGAGGCCGTCCATGTGGTGATTCAGACCCATGAGGTCACAGAATCCGTCATGGAAGATGTGATTTCCCGCATTGACGCGCTGGAGGCAGTGGTGGAAAAGCCTTGCCTCATTCGCATAGAGGCGGTTTAAACGCCTCCGACAAGATTGGGGCGGTTTAAACGCCTCCGGATAACACTGAGGCGGTTTGAACGCCTCCAAAAGCCAGCACGGCTACAAGAATTCAGGTGGGAGATATTTTATGAGCGGCAAGGATACCGGCGCACTCGCAGGGCTTGGTCTCGAGGTTGTACGTGTGACCGAAGCGGCCGCCTATGCTGCAGCCAAACTGGCCGGGCGTGGTGATCAAAAGGCGGCCGATCAGGTCGCCGTGGATGCCATGCGCAACGCCCTCAACGCACTCGACATGGACGGCGAGATCGTCATTGGCGAAGGCGAGCGGGATGAAGCACCGATGCTTTTTATCGGCGAGAAAGTTGGCACTGGAAATGGCCCAGCCATCGACATCGCCCTTGATCCGCTGGAAGGCACGACACTGACGGCCAAGGGCTCGTCCAACGCGCTTGCCGTGATTGCTTTTGCTGAAAAAGGTGGGCTGCTCAATGCGCCTGATACGTACATGGAAAAGATCGCCGTCGGCAGCGGCTATCCCGAAGGCGTCGTCGATCTGGACAATGATCCAGCAGATAATATTCGCGCCGTGGCAGAGGCCAAAGGCGTTGATCCAAAGGACGTTACAGCTTGCATCCTTGATCGTCCGCGCCATGAGGAAATGATCCGTAAGGTTCGTTCCACGGGCGCACGGGTGAACTTGATCAGCGATGGCGATGTTGCCGGTGTGATCTACACCACGGACCCTTCGACAGGTGTTGATATCTACATGGGCATTGGTGGTGCGCCGGAAGGAGTGCTTGCCGCAGCGGCCTTGCGGGCTATCGGCGGCCAGATGCAGGGACGCCTGGTGTTCCGCAACGACGATGAACGCGCCCGCGCCAGCCGCATTGGCATCACCGAGTTCGATAAGAAATATGACCTCAAGGATATGGCCCGCAGCGATGTGATGTTTGTGGCCAGCGGCGTGACCGATGGATCCTTGGTGCGCGGTGTTTCCTTGAGCAACGGGTATGTGGATATCGAGACGCTTTTGCTAGTCTCTGAAAGCCATGAGATGCGTTGGGTTAAGGGTCGCCATCCGCTTTCTACTTTTGAGGGATAATCATTCGCTCATGACCGCTGGCCTGCCCTTTGATGTTGTCTCTTCAGCTCTTGGGCAGCAATGGCACTTGCGTGAAGCGGATGATGGCGAAGTTCTAAAACTCACTCAACGTTTGAGGTGTCCCGAAATTGTCGCGCGCATCTTGTCAGCGCGTGGGGTTACTGACGCCAATGCGGATGCTTATCTTGATACGTCCTTGCGCACCCACATGCCGGACCCTTCATGCCTTATGGATTTGGACAAAGGCGCAGACCGCCTGGCCCAGGCCATCACGTCAGGCGAAGTAATCGGCCTGTTCGGAGATTACGACGTAGACGGAGGAACTGGCACAGCCACCATGGCGCGTTACCTGCGCCAGTTGGGTGTTGAACCTCTCACTTATATTCCCGACCGCCGCACAGAAGGCTACGGCCCCAGTGTGGGTGCATTTTCCGCCCTTGCTCAGCAAGGGGCAAAAATTATCGTGACCATTGATTGCGGCACGACAGCTCTGGAAGCGGTGGAATGGGCAAACAATCAAGGCATCGATGTCATCATTGTTGATCATCATTTGCCGGGCGATCGCATGGTTCCCGCCTATGCCGTGATCAATCCCAAACGAGAGGATGACACTAGCGAACTTGACTATCTCAGCGCCGCTGGCGTGGCATTATTGCTGGCGGTCGGGCTGAACCGTACCTTGCGCACGCAAGGCTTCTTTGCAGCCAAAGGCCAGCCCGGCGGTAACAAACCAAAAGAGCCGGAGCTGATGAAGCTTATCGACCTTACCGCGCTTGGAACTGTTTGCGATGTGGTACCGCTCAAAGGGCTCAACAGGGCGTTCGTTACGCAAGGACTGAAAGTCCTCAAGAGACACGGCAATCAGGGTCTGGCCGCCTTGTCGGAAGTCTCCAAGGTGTCAGGCGAGCCCTCTACGTATCATTTGGGCTTTCTGCTCGGCCCACGAATTAATGCAGGCGGCAGGCTTGGGCCCGCTGGCCTAGCGCTCCAACTTCTGACCACGGAAGATGCGAGCGAAGCCACCCATATCGCCCGAGAGCTGGATGCCCTGAACCTGCAGCGCCGCGCTGTGGAGCAGGGGGTTCTTGATGATGCTCTCCTCAAGGCCGAGGACCAGGTTCAGCGCGGCGCGCGCGTGATCGTGGTTGCCGGCGAGGAGTGGCATGAAGGGGTTGTGGGCATTGTTGCCGGCCGCCTCAAGGAACGCTTCGGGCTGCCTGCCATTGCCCTCAGTATCCAGGAGGACGGGACAGCTAAGGGTTCCGGTCGTTCAATCAAGGGCGTGGATCTGGGGGGCGCCATTGTTTCTGGTGTGGAAGTTCGGCTGCTCCTGCGCGGCGGCGGGCACGGCATGGCTGCCGGGATGACCGTGGCCGTGGACAGGATCGATGAGCTCAGCTCCTATCTTCACGGCGTTTTGGGAGAGAGTATTGATGAGGTCCGTGCCCATGTGGCCCTGAAAATAGATGGCATGGTGGGCCTGGGGGCCGTCAATGAGGATATTGCGGAC
>JAJFIL010000269.1 GCA_021774965.1 Alphaproteobacteria bacterium | reverse complement strand
TACCCCCCACCCTAACCCTCCCCCACAAGGGGGGAGGGAACTTGGGACGCCCTTATTACCCTCCCCCTTCATGGGGGAGGTTGGCGAGCGTCGCGAGCCGGTGGGGGTGAGAGAGTTTCGTCATGGTACGGACGTTGAAGTACGAATGTAAAAGGAAACACATATGTTTGATCTAACCGATAAGCGCGCATTGGTCACCGGCGCATCCGGCGGCATTGGCGGGGACACAGCGCGCACCCTTCATGCGCAAGGGGCCACGGTCACGCTGTCCGGCACCCGCGCTGAAAAGCTCGAAGCCTTGCGCGATGAGCTTGGGGACCGCGCTCACATCGCGACCTGTAATCTCTCCGACAATGCGAGCGTAGATGCGCTGCCCAAGAAGGCCATCGAGGCCATGGGGGGGTTGGACATTCTGGTCTCCAACGCCGGGGTGACGAAAGACAATCTCTTCATGCGCATGAAGGACGAAGAATGGGACGATGTGGTTCAGATCAACCTCACTGCCACTTTTCGTCTGATGCGGGCCAGCCTTCGCGGCATGATGAAACAGCGCTGGGGCCGGATAATTTCCATCACCTCTGTGGTGGGCACCATGGGCAATCCGGGGCAGGGCAATTATGCCGCCACCAAGGCCGGGATCGTGGGCATGTCCAAATCTCTAGCCTATGAGGTGGCCTCCCGGGGCATCACGGTGAACTGTGTGGCCCCTGGATTTATCGCCACCGCCATGACTGAAAGCCTGACAGATGACCAGAAAACAGCCATTTCTGGAACGATTCCAGCAGGGAAAATGGGTCAAGGCGTTGACGTGGCCGCTGCGGTTGCGTATTTGGCCTCTCAAGAGGCGTCCTACATGACCGGCCAGACCCTCCATGTAAATGGCGGTATGGCCATGATCTGATCGCCCAAGACAGTCAATTGGGCGGTAAAAAGGATAGCGAACATAACGGGTTAGGTCATTAACCGCATTACGCCGGAAAGTGGCAAAACTGAAACAAGTGTGCTAGACACGGGCGAAATTCCACGAGCGGTGCGAGTCGCAACGCTTTTGCCAGGTCCCTGGCACATTCAATCAAAGCCCTTTTACGGGCACAGACCATAATGAGGGCAAAGATGAGCGACATTCTGGACAAGGTAGCAAGCATTGTTGTTGAACACCTGGGCGTAGAAAAAGACAAGGTTGTTGTGGCTGCAAGCTTCATCGACGATCTGGGCGCAGACAGCCTGGACACGGTTGAGCTGGTCATGGCTTTTGAAGAAGAATTCAGCATCGAAATCCCTGATGATGCGGCTGAAACCATTCAGACTGTCGGCGATGCAGTAAAATTCATCGAAGGCGCTGCCTCCTAAGGCAGACATTTTGCGCCGCTCGTATATACTGCGGGCGGCGTTTTTGTATCTGGCGTTTTGATTTTGTGATGGGGGTGAAGTTTAGGTCGTGACTACGGCCCAACATGCCCTTAAGGGCGAAGTGGGCTTATGCGCCGCCCCTTTTTGCGTCGTGGCGCATACTGGGGAGCGCACGCTGAATGCGTGCTGGCGTGAGCGAAAGGAATCTTCATGAAACGGGTTGTCGTAACGGGTCTTGGTTTGGTGTCTCCTTTGGCCAATGGCTATGAGGCATCGTGGAAGCGGTTGATCGCAGGGGAAAGCGGCATTGTGCCTATGACGCACATGGATGTGTCGGACCTGAACTGTAAAATCGCGGGTATGATCCCGCGCAAAGACGAAGACGGTAACGGGCCGGACTATGCGTTTGATCCTGAGGCCGTCATGCCTCTGCGCGAACGCAAACGCATTGACCAATTCATCCTCTATGGCATCACCGCCGCTGACGAAGCACTTGCCGATAGTGGCTGGAAGCCAAAAACCGAAGACGAGAAATATCGCACGGGTGTTCTGATCGGCTCGGGCATCGGCGGACTGCAAACGGTTTATGATGCCTCCATTACGCTGAACGAACGGGGCCCGCGCAAGCTCAGCCCGTTTATTGTGCCGTCTATGTTGATCAATCTTGCTTCCGGTCAGGTCTCTATTCGCCATGGCCTTAAAGGCCCGAACCATTCCGTGGTCACGGCCTGTTCCACGGGCGCACACGCCATTGGGGACGCAGCAGAGATCATCAAACGCGGCGACGCGGATGTGATGGTTGCAGGCGGCGCAGAATCTGCCGTCACGCGCCTGGGCATTGCCAGCTTCCTGGCCGCACGGGCACTTTCCACAGGGTTCAACGACACGCCGGAAAAGGGCTCGCGTCCTTACGACAAAGACCGCGACGGCTTTGTGATGGGCGAGGGGGCTGGCTGCGTGGTGCTGGAAGATTATGAACACGCAAAGGCGCGCGGCGCGACCATCTATGCCGAGGTCATGGGCTATGGCCTTTCCGGCGATGCCTATCATATTACTTCCCCTGCGGACGATGGCGACGGCGGTTTCCGCTCCATGTCCATGGCGTTGAACCATGCAGGTTTGAAGCCCACGGACATCGACTATGTAAACGCTCACGGCACCTCCACCCCCAAGGGGGATGAGATCGAACTGCGCGCGGTGGAGCGGCTTTTCGAAGATGCTGCGGACACCATGTCCATGTCGGCGACAAAATCTGCGACCGGTCACTTACTTGGCGCGGCGGGGGCCATTGAGGCAATCTTCTGCATCCTGGCGATCCGCGATCAGATCGCACCACCCACCTTGAACCTGGATAATCCCTCCATGGAAACCAAGCTCGATCTGGTACCGCACGAGGCCCGCAAACGCGAGATCAACGCGGTGCTGTCAAACTCGTTCGGTTTCGGCGGCACCAACGCATCCTTGGTGATGCGGAAGGTCACTGATTAGTTTTTGCGTTGAGGGCGGCATGAAGCTTCTGAAAATTCTCAGCTTGATCGTTGTGATCGGCCTCGTAGCGGTAGCGGCCACCGTGGGCGGGGTTTATTTCTACGGCAATACCAAATTCGAAGCCGCAGGGCCCGTTGCGGCTGACGGTGGGATTGATACCGTCATTCTGGTTGAGCGCGGTATGGGGGTCAGCTCCATCGCAGCGCGGCTTGAGGAACTAGGGCTTATCTCCCGGGCACGATTGTTCTCCATCGGCGTGCGCCTGGCGGGGCATCAAAACGATCTCAAGGCTGGCGAGTATGCCATTCCCTCGGAAGCCTCCATGGCGGACATCATGGGTATTTTGCAAACAGGGGATTCTATCAGTCACTGGATCACCATCCCCGAAGGTCTTGCCAATTTACAGATCGCAGAGATTATCGCTGCCAACGACATTCTCACCGGCGAGATGCCGGAAATGCCAGGCGAGGGCGAAGTGCTGCCGGAGACTTATGACTTTCTGCGCGGCACATCGCGAACGGAAGTTGTTGCGCGCATGGCCGCGTCGATGGATGAAACACTTGCTGAACTTTGGGAGGCTCGTGCTGAAGACACACTTTTGGCAAGCCCTTACGAAGCGCTGATCCTGGCCTCAATCGTGCAGAAAGAAACCGGCGTGGCGCAAGAAATCCCGCTGGTGGCATCCGTGTTCGTGAACCGCTTGCGCATCGGCTATCGCCTTCAGTCAGACCCAACGATTATTTATGGCCTTACTCAAGGTGTGCCATTGGGCCGCCGAATCCGGCAAAGCGAGCTGGATCGGGTGACAGCATACAATACTTATCACATCGACCGCCTGCCCCCCACACCCATCGCAGCACCGGGACGGGCGGCCATCGAGGCAGTGCTTAATCCACCGGATACGGATTATCTCTATTTCGTGGCAGACGGCACCGGCGGGCATGCTTTTGCCCGCTCCATCCAGGAGCACAATCAAAATGTTGCCGCCTGGCGAAGGGTCCAGCGCGAACAGGGCTTGCGGTAGGGCGTTTGCTCACCCCTTGAACCAATTCGCCAGCCGTCCTAAACCGTTTGCATCAGATTTCGAAACGGAGTCGCGTGCCATGAGCCTTGCCAGTATGACCGGATTTTCCCGCGCGGAGGGGAGTTTTGACACCTGGCGCTGGAGTTGGGAGCTGAAATCCGTCAATGGCAAGAATCTGGAGTTGCGCCTGCGCCTGCCCCAAGGCCATGACTGGCTGGAAGGGGATGCGCGCAAAGTGGTGCAATCCCACCTCAAGCGTGGCTCGGTCTATGGGCTATTGGCGCTGACCCGGGAAAGCGGTTCTGCAGAATTACGGGTCAACGAAGAGGCCCTCGATCAGGTTCTTGCCGCGCTGAAAACAATCGACGGTAAGATTGACCTCGCCGCCCCTCGGGCCGAAGGCATACTGGCCTTGCGCGGGGTTCTGGAGACCGCTGAGACTGAAGAAACCACCGAAGAAAGAAAAGCCCGCGGCGCGGCCATCCTCAAATCCCTCGATGAGGCCATGAAGGGACTGGTTGCTGCACGCGGCGAAGAGGGGGCCAAGATCAAAGCCATGATCACAGATCAATTGGCTCAGATTGAAAAGCTAACCACAGCCGCCGATAAATGCGCCGCCGCCCGTCCCGAAGCCGTCCGCACCCGGATGAAACAACAGGTCGAAGAGATC
>JAJFIL010000268.1 GCA_021774965.1 Alphaproteobacteria bacterium | reverse complement strand
CGCATCCGAGGGACCTGTGCCAATTGAGGGCAGGTAACATTGTCGCTCCGCCGAACTTGAGCAACGGCAGATAGCGCTTTCTGACCCACCTCAGAAACCTTTTTCCTAGATGGAGCGCGTCATTCGAATAGAGGGAAAAATTAGGCCTGGTCCCATCGGCACATCGAAATGTTCGATTGTAGTAAAGCCTAGTGCCGAGTAGAAAGCATCCGCATTCAGGCTAGAATAACACTCGAACTGTTGCGCACCCGCCAATCGGGCATTCTCTTCGCAACACTCAAAGATTTTCCGACCAATCCCTTTGCCGGTCCAGTCTGGATGAGTGGCGAAGTGTCTGATATGCGCTAGCCCAGTGATGATTTCTGAAGTACCAGGTCGTTCGAAGGTCCAACCTCCACAACCTACAGCCAGTCCGTCGTCCCGCTGCAACATGTAGAAAGTACCCGAAGTAAGTAGTGTAGGATTGACTTCTGTTATTGCCGGCAAGGCTGCCTGCAATACCTCGTAGGGATATCCGACACGCATTAGGACAGGATATGATGCAACGAGCAGATCCCCCACTAGTTCATTGTCATTTGCAGTGGTTGAACGGAGTTTCATTTGACCGACCATGGCTTGCTCCGAGAAAGCGTTTGAAGGAATTATGAATTGTATCGGATCATTCGCAATGTCCGCATCTGACCCTTCGCGTCTGATGTGCGATGTCCGCTATTAGATGCAGTGCTGTAATCCGATGATGTCACTGCCAGAGCCGATTGCACGGGAGCGGCCAAGTCCGCTTTGGCAGTGTCTTATCACTAGCACTACTGCACACTCATACGTAACTGATGTGCCGCTGATGGATTGCTGCGCTTAAAGGCCAACCAATCTGACCTACTCATTCCGTAACGATTTTTGAAAGAGTCATCACACGTGAAGAGGCCGAACGTCGCCCACGTGAGGCGGTGAAGGAACGCGTTCCTGTTCCTAAGCCGCCAAAGAAGAAAAAGTAAAAATAGTGGGTCACCCTTCGGGACGACCCTTTTTATTTACGAACCGTATATTCTCGTAAAATAAAAAACAGCCGAAACCACTTCCATAAATTGAAACTACTAATATAAGACAATTTCGCTGTTTTTATTTTCGTTTTTCCTTACTTTTTATAGATTCGAATTTCGTAACTCATATTTATTTATTTTTTAATTGAACCACAAATCAAAAACTCTGCAAGCAAACGGTGTTGACAAAGATTAGGTCTCTGAAATCTCATTGATAAAATGCTTTTGAACAATCACACCGGAAAATAACCAATCCCGTGGTCCAAACTTTGGGAGCGGTTCACTGGCACCTGTACTCGCAGAGATAGTGGCGGACCACCTTGAGAGCAGTACTCCTATCCCAGCGGCCTTGGCCGATCCAAAGTAAAACCAAGGCGTTGCGGGGATGTGGTTGGAGGATACAAGATTGGATCCTCCTCACTATTTTGATGCTTTTTCGTAGTTATCAGCCACAAATCGATCGAGGAGTCTTACGCCCCATCCAGTGCCCCAGCTCGTATTGATTTCATTGTTTGGCGTGTCCATTGCCATTCCAGCCAGGTCGATATGCGCCCAGGGGGTGGCTTTGATGAATCTCTGCAGGAAGGCGGCAGCCGTGCAGGCCGCGGCCCGTCCTCCGGTCGAATTCTTGATATCGGCATTCCTGCTCTCGATGAGCTTGTCATAGTCTTCATCGAGGGGCATCCGCCACGCCTTCTCGCCGCTGATCTTAGATGCCTCCAGCAGTTTGTTTCCGAGATCGTCGTCGTTGGAATAAAGACCCGCATAGCTTTTACCCAACGCGACGATGATCGCGCCCGTCAGCGTTGCAAGGTCGATCGCTAGCTTCGGTTTGAATCGTTCTTGCGCATACCAGAGAACATCGGCAAGCACGAGACGGCCCTCGGCATCTGTATTAATGACCTCAATTGTTTGTCCCGACATTGAGGTAACGATATCTCCCGGACGCGTCGCGGTTCCGGACGGCATGTTCTCGACGAGACCGATAAGCCCGACGGCGTTGACATTCGCTTTGCGTTCCGCCAGAGCGTGCATGAGACCGGTCACGCAGGCGGCGCCGCCCATATCACCTTTCATGTTCTCCATTCCCTGCGCGGCTTTAATCGAGATGCCGCCGGTATCGAATACGACGCCTTTGCCAATAAAGGCCAGTGGTTTTGCACGCTTGGAGTTGGCTCCATGCCATTGCATTACAACGAGGCGTGTGGGTCGATCGCTCCCCTTACCGACCGACAACAGAGAACCCATCTTGAGGGCCTTGAGGTCATCATCATCTAGGATCTCGACCTCGACACCCAGGCGTTCCAATTCGCGCGCACCCTCGGCGAATTCCACTGGCCCAAGAACGTTCGCTGGCTCGTTTACGAGATCGCGGGCAAGATAGACACCGTTCGCTAGGGCCCTTAAGGGGGCAAAGGCTGCGCGCGCCTTCTTGGGGTTTGCGCAGTGCACGACGAGCCGCACAAGAGGTGCGATGGAAGTAGCGTTTTTGTTGTCCTTATCGCCATTTTCTCGGGGCTTGCGTGTCTGGTACTTTTTGAAGGCGTAGTTACGCAAAAACGCGCCGAATGCGAGACTGGCGGCGACGTGCTCCGGGCTCTGATCTCCCGTATCGGGAACTTGCGCTATGAGGCTCGCCACTTTGGTTTTTCTGGTTGCGATTTGACCAAGAGCAAATCCTCCGAGCAAAACCCAGTCGTGCTCGCTGAGAGATTCCGGTCTTCCGGTTCCGACGATGATGAGCCGGTTCACCTCGAGCTTCGCCGGTGCCAAGAGCTCGATGGCCGTTTTCGTATTCCCTTTGAATTCCGCAGCCTTGGCCGCCTTAAAAAGAGCCCCATCGGACTTTTTGTTGAGGGCTTGTGCGGCCGACCCAAGTGCCAGATCCTGGCCGGTTAGTGCAACGCAGGTGCCCTCGGGTGTGGCCGAAAGCGAGGCAAAGACAACTTCGAGGTGATCACTCATCTGGGGTCTGGCTCCTTTTTGTGCCTTGTCATCTGTCCAACTGTCGGCGCATCTCTTAACACCACACCGCTCTTAACATCTCAAATATCCGCACCAAAATTCAGACAGAGCAATCATAGGACAGACCGGCTATATGCAAATTGTGTTTATTAGATCGATGATTGAAGTGTTCCCAATATTTTGGCAATCAAGATGTTGAGGTCAATAGTGTTACGTTATTCAGTTACGTTCGAACTCCGGTACGTTATCTAGTTTCCGTTTTCTTTAAAATTATTTGAATATACTTCCTTCACATGACACAGATCAGGTTTCGTTATTCACTTCCCTCATAGAGTTATTACGTCCGGGGGCGTTTTTTTCGACGCCTTGAACAAGGCGTGAGACTGAAAGCGCCAGAATTCCGTTCGTAGTTATGTGAGGAGAGAAGCAGTGAAAAAAGTAATCAAGTGGGAAGAGCCAAAATTTTGTGAACTACGTCTCGGCTTCGAAGTTACGGCTTACGCATACACGCGATGAACCGATGGCAGAAGGTGCGATGCAATTCGCATCTTCTGTCTGCCTCACCTTTAAACCAAGTTCGTTCTCCAGCTTTGATGGCGATTAAACCATGCTTGAAAACGTACCGATCAGACTTAGCGATCGGCCGGAAATCAATCCACTCTTTCTCTTTCGTTGGGAGGAAAAGGAACAGGCTTTTCTGTTGCTTTACCCCGAGGGGATCATCAAGCTCAATGATTCTGCTGGACACATCCTCAAACTCTGCACTGGAGAGAGGTCCTTTGAAGAAGTCATCTCAGAACTGAAGACCATGTTCGGTCCGGAGGCGGCTGAAGACGATATATATAATTTTATGGAGACAGCCATTGGCAAAGGATGGGTACGAGTTAAGACTTGACGGCGGCGGCAAACCTCTTTGGCTCGTCCTGGAGTTAACCTACAAGTGCCCGCTGAAATGTCCCTGGTGTAGCAATCCGCTCGATTTCGCTGAGATCAACGACGAACTCTCAACTGAGGAGTGGAAGAAGGTCTTACGGGAGGCCCGCGAACTGGGCACGATTCAGCTCGGCTTTTCCGGTGGCGAACCGATGGTGCGCAGGGATTTAGAGGAGCTGGTCGCAGAAGCCGTTAAGCTCGGTTTTTATACCAATTTGATAACCTCAGGCATGGGCCTAACCAAGGAACGCCTGTCGGAATTAAAGCGCGTCGGACTTCAGCAAATTCAGCTCAGCTTCCAGCATTCAGATCCGAAAACAAACGATGCTATGGTCGGCGCTCCGTCTTTTGACGCGAAAATGGCCGCGGCAGAAGAGATAAAGGCGCAAGGTTTTCCCGTTGTGATGAACGTTCCCGTCTCCCGCTACAACATTGAGGACGTGGATGGATTGGTCGGATTGGCCGAAAATCTTGGATTCGAGTACGTCGAGTTTGCCAATGTCCAGTATTACAATTGGGCGCTGTTGAACCGCTCGGAATTGTTGCCGACAAGACAGCAGCTTGAAATCGCCGAAGCACGTCTAATCGAGCACCGCAACCGGCTTGGTAAAGACATGACAATCTACTTTGTCGTGCCTGACTACTTTGACGGTCGCCCCAAGGCATGCATGAACGGCTGGGGAACAATCCATTTCACAATTGCACCGGACGGCAAGGCGTTACCTTGCCAGGAAGCTCGCGTGATTGAAGGTCTCGAATTCCCCAGCGTCCGCGACCATTCTCTTGAGCAAATTTGGAAAGAATCTCCGACGTTCATGAAGTACCGCGGCGATTCCTGGATGAAGGAACCTTGCGTCAGCTGTGATGAAAAGGAAAAGGACTTCGGAGGCTGCCGCTGCCAGGCATTCCTCCTAACCGGCGATGCGGCAAATACGGATCCGGCTTGCTCGAAGTCCAAGCACTTCGACATCATTACTTCTGCAATTGCGGCAGCTGAAAAACGGCAATCTCCACAAATGCCCCTCGTCATGAGAACCAAAGGTGCTGTGAGCCATGCGCTGAAGAAAGAAAAACCAGCTCACCAGCCAGCAGGCCACAAGGTGAAAGAAAGGGTCGGAACGTGAGCGGTGTGAAACTTCCCCACGACTCATTTAAAGGCACAGTCGTCACTGGCGTGACGTTGACTGTCCTCCTAATTATCGTCACGCAGTTGCTGGTAGCTGCTTTTTAGACTGGCGAAAGCCAGTGGACGTTCTGCGTGAGGTGCGATGGATCTGAATATTGTTGATGTCGTTGCTCGCTGGTTCCATTTCTTGGGTGTCGTTGTGTGGATGGGACACAATTATGCAAATGTGATTCAGAACCCGCTGTTTAAGCCGGCTGGACCCGATGCCTCGTCGGAGGAACTAGGACAACGTTTTGAAGCCGCAATGAAACGCGAGCACGCCATATTCCGCCACGCCTCGCTGGTTGTTCTTGTGACCGGTGCTTTTATGCTTTGGCATAGGGATATGTTGTGGGATGTCGTAGCCCTACAGAGCGGCAACGCCGTTCTAGGCGTCGGCGTTTGGCTTGGTTTGATTATGGTTGCAAATCTTTGGTTCGTTCTTTGGCCACACCAGAAGAAAGTACTGGGTTTTATTCCCGCAACGTTGGACGAACGTGTTCGATGCTCGAGGATCACGTTCCTTTCCTCACGCACCAACACGATACTGTCGTTCCCGGCTCTGTTCTTCATGGCGGCGGGCGCGCATAGCAGCTTCTTGTTCGGGTGAACGAAGTGCGAGAGACACCACGGTCAATCTTCAATTTCGCCGCCGGACCGGCAAGCCTTCCCCGGCCCGTTCTGGAGGAAGCCAAAGAAGGCTTGATGAACTGGCGCGGCAGCGGCCAATCGGTCCTTGAGATGCCCTTTACTAGTACAGAGTTTCGTCAAATATATGAAGAAGCATTCTCACTGCTAGAGGAACTGGTAGAACTTCCACCGGGTTATTCAATTCTCTTTATGCAAGGTGGTGCCTACGGACAATTCGCTTTCATCCCGATGAATTTGTTGCGCGGCATCGGAAAAGCCGACTATGCGATTACAGGTCATTGGTCATCCCGCGCTGCTCTTGAGGCGCGCAAGTATGGCTCCGTTAATGTTGTAACAGACAATTCTGATAGCGGACACACCACCATCCCGCCGGTAGAGGGCTGGACACTCGATCCCGACGCCGCCTACTGCCATATAACAACGAATGAGACGGCCAACGGTATCCAGCTTAGCAAACTGCCCGACACAGGGGCCGTTCCCCTCGTAGCCGACTCAACATCCGACTTTCTTACAAAGCCTGTCGACGTTAAACGTTTCGGCGCCATTTATGCCAGCGCGCAAAAAAACATCGGACCGGCCGGGCTCACCATTGTCATCGTTCGCAACGCATTGATAGGCGAGGCACGTTCCATAACACCCAACGTTTTTAATTTTGAATTGTTGGCTGCCAACAATTCCAAGGTCAACACGCCTCCGACCTGGGCGGTCTATATCGCCGGTTTGGTTTTCAGGTGGATCTTGGCCGAAGGTGGGCTGATGGAAATGGCGAACAGGAACCGCAATAAGGCGCGTATTCTCTATGAATTCATCGAGTCCAGTGAGTTCTATCATTGCCCGGCGGCACGCGACTGTCGTTCTACGGTCAACGTTGTGTTTGGATTGCCAACAATCGCTCTTGAGGAAGAGTTTGTCACCCGGGCTCGAGAGCACGGCCTGTTGAACCTCGCAGGTCATGCCATCAACGGCGGTATAAGGGCAAGCCTTTATAACGCGGTTAGCGACGAAGCCGTTACCGCACTCGTCGGCTTCATGGATGAGTTTGCAATCTCAAAGAAGAGCCACGCAGCGGCGAGCCGGTCCAGAGTTGCATTGGAGTAGACCGGATGACCGACGCCGTTTCACGCTCCATTGGAGGCATCAATATCGCTCTGGCGCGGCTCAGGCTACGCTTGGCCTGTAAGTTGGCAAGTTCGAAAGCGGTGGCCCCCGTCCCGCGGTTGCCGTTCTCCGTGATGGGACTGAGATTGGCAAACCCGATAGGCGTGGCCGCAGGAATGGATACGACCGGCCAACTTGCTGGACTGGTGTCGGCCATCGGGTTTGGTTTTCTCGAGATCGGATCCGTGACACCAAGAAATCTGAATTCAACGCTGACCAACCTCCAACGCTGCTCAATACGGCCCGAAAGGGAAATTGTCGGCATCAATGTTTCATGCTTGAGGGGCGCAGAGGGAGACGGGGCGATCCGCCAGTATGTCAACATTTCTCTTTCGTGCCTACCTTTTGCAGATTATCTCATCATAAATTTGTCATCGCCATTCACATCCCAAGCCCGCTCAAGCGGTCGCCAGTGGTGCGAAACGCTCCTGGGCGAAGTAGCGGCCTCGCGCAACCTGGTTCGGACCCGGACGGGTCATCACGTACCGTTAGGGCTTAAGGTTTCAATGGCACCGAACGATGAGGAAGAGGCGCTGGAAAACTTGCAGATCGCGCAAACGTTAGGCTTCCAAGGCACGATCGCTGTAACGCCGCGAGACATGACGGACTCCAGCATTCACGAAACTTTGAGGCGGGCAAAGACAATCATCCCCGATATGACGCTTGTGTCGGTGGGGGGCATTGCAAGTGCGGCTCAGGTTCGCGACCGTTTTGTGAGCGGCGCCGAAGCGGTGCAGTTGTTTACCGGAATCGTCGAGCGCGGACCATTCATCGCCCGTAAGATTGTTTCGGAACTTTTGGCAGAACCTACAGCACTTGCCCAATCATATGGTGAGGTTCCATGACAGCACTAGGGCTAACTTTAATCGTGGCGATTATCGCTATTGTGTCAGCTCAGTTGTGGCTCTGTGGCCGGGAGATCAACTTCCAAAGCGCGCGACGGCGTCAGCTTCGACAACGGCCGACTGAATCACGGGAACCCTGCCGGCAAAAGACTGAGATTGATTACACAATCGCCAATGTGCGTGTGACAGCATGTGCGGCGGTGGGCAATGGGCTGATACTATTCGTCATGAGCCTAGGTGGCGGGTTGTCATTCGTTCACACCACCTGGATTAGCGCGGTGTCGCCGAGTTTTCTCGCAGAGATTCTTACCGTCGTCACAATTGTCGTTATCGGCGCGAGTTTTCTCAGGCTACTGGACGCTTGCAAACAATTCATTATCGACAGACGCTTTGGATTCGGCAAAACCTCTGCTTTGCTTTTCGCCATGGACACCTCAATCAACGGCGTTCTCCTCGTCGCAGTGGCAAGTCTTCTCACCGCAGCAAGTATTGCTGCTATGGCGAAGTTCGGGGTCGAAAGGTGGTTTGCTGTCTGGCTCATATGGATATGCTTCGACTGGGGACGCTCGTGGCTTTACTCAGGAACGCTGGCCCATATGTTTGACCGTCTAGAAACCCTTTCCGATGAGGTCCTCACGACGCGCATCGGCGAACTCATGCGACGTTCGGGATGCGTGATCGACAAGATTGAGGTGGTGGACAGCTCAAAGCGATCGACGCATGCCAACGCCTATGTCGCCGGGATTGGAAAGACAAAACGCGTTATCTTCAACGACACGCTGTTGGCGATCCTCACCAAGGCAGAGATTATTGCTGTCATGGCGCATGAGTTGGGGCATATACGGAACTTGCACGTCATCAAGGACTTGAGCTTGCGAGCCACCGTCGCATTTATCTGGATCGTCGGTATGGGCTATTTTTTGGAGGCTCAGACCGTTCAGGTGGCGCTTAATGCCCCTATGGCCTCAGATGGCATGCTGCTGGCGCTTCTGTGGTTGTTGACTCCGATCTTTGCGTTCGTAGCAAAGCCACTGATCTCATCAATGCGCCGCTCATATGAGTTCGAAGCCGACCGCTTCGTTCTTTGCCACAGCGACTCCGGTGCGTTGCAGAGTGCACTCAAAAAACTTCATAAGCGAAACGCAAGTGCAAGTGTGAGCGACCCACTCTACGGCTTCGTTCATCGTTCCCATCCGTCGTTGCGGGATCGGATAGGTCGGCTCTGTGATGAGGGCCGGTAGGACGACGCGCGCGGAGTACGAGGACCCGGCCTTGTGGGGCAGCTTCAATCTGTTTGACTACCCGCAACCCCAGTACTAGCCGGAGTTCCTGCAAGCGGGGAGGGGAGTGTGACGGTGGTGTTGTCACGCAAACTCACCCAACCAGCTGGGCCCTTGTGCTATCGATATCCGATGAGCAGTTCTTCCTATCGTCGCCATTTATTGAGGTAGCTCCACTAAAACGGCAACAGCACCTTTGATCTGGGACAACAAAGGTGGCGCAGTTTGTTGCTAGGATTGCATCAAAAGGTTACGCGGCACATGAGAATATGGTCTCAATCAGTTCCACTGGACAGAAGGCTGCAAACCGGGAAATGGCATAAAGTGCTCAGAGCAAAATGAGGCCGACTATGATAGTTATCCGAAGTTTGAGACCGATAC
>JAJFIL010000267.1 GCA_021774965.1 Alphaproteobacteria bacterium | reverse complement strand
CGGGGACGTGGAACATAGCCAATTGGTGGACCTTGCGGGTCATCATCTCGAGAGCTTGCCCACTGCGCGCGAGGCTGGAACGCCTGCAGCCCCCTCCTATCAAGGGGGAGATGCGCGCGCGGAAAAGCCTCTTGAACAAGCCCATCTTTTGTTTGGCTTTAAGGCACCCAAAGTGGCTGCACCCGGATATTATGAGACCTGGTTGCTCAATGAGATATTTGGCGGGGGCATGTCCTCGCGCCTGTTTCAGGATATTCGCGAAGAACGCGGGCTGGCCTATTCGGTCTACTCGTCCTACCGCGCCTATCCCAATGCGGGGCTCTTGCTGGTTTATGCAGGCACGGCGGGCAGCGATGTTCAGGAAGTGGCCAGCTGCACGGCCTCCATTCTTCACGATCTCACAAAGCACATCACGGACACAGAACTGGCCCGCGCCAAGGCGCAAGTGAAAGCCGGCATTTTGATGGGGCTGGAAAGTCCCTCCGGCCTGGCGGACGGTCTGGCGACGGATTTCCTTCACCAGGGCAGGTGGATTACCCCTGAAGAGGTGATTGCCCGGATCGAGGCTCTGGAAATCTCAAATCTGACGACGGCAGCGATGGCTCTTCTGTCCGCCCCGTTAACCGTATCTACGATTGGTCCTGCTTCAGGGCTTGAAACTTATGACGCCCTCGCGGCAAGATTTGGCACGCCAAAAACGTTAAGCCCCCGTTAAGGACGTTTCACCCCATGGCCCTCGTACGTAGTTTCGATCAATCCAGCAGCAGCCTCAATATCGAAGGGCGCGGTGTCTATCTGCGCTATCCTCAGCTGAGCGATTATGAGGACTGGGCCACATTGCGTGAGGAAAGCCGGGCGTTTTTGACCCCCTGGGAGCCGATCTGGCCCGCCGATGATCTAAGCCGCACCGCCTTTCGTCGGCGGATCAAGCGCTATGCCCGCGATATCAAGGAAGATGTGGCCTATCCATTTTTCACCTTCAGGGCCAGCGACAATGCCTTGGTGGGGGGCGCTACTATCTCGAACGTTCGTCGGGGTGTGGCGCTGGCTTGCTCCTTGGGCTATTGGTCCGGGGAGAAATATGCAAATCTGGGCTTGACCAGCGCCGCCGTTAAGGCGCTTTTTCCCTTTGTTTTTGATACGTTAAAGCTGCACCGCATTGAATCTGCCTGCCTGCCAAATAATAAGCCCTCTCAGGGTTTGCTAAGAAAGGTGGGCTATACAGAAGAGGGCCTGGCCCGGAAGTATTTGAAGATCAATGGGGAATGGCAGGACCATTTATTGTTTGCCCTCATCAAGGGTGACCCTGTTAGTTGAGTATTGTTATATGATCCGTGTACTAACAAATAATACAAGCCGCATGTTGGCGTTGGGGATTGCACTCCTTGGTGCCCTGATTATTGGCCTGCCTTCTGCAACCCTGGCCCAGGAACATTTGATCTTCCTCGAAGATAGCGGCTTTCAGGATATTACAAATTCTCTGCGGCCTATGGATGTCGCCACTGAGAATGTAGGCGATACGCGCTTTCTGGAATTTGAAGTGGCCAACGGCTCCACAGTCGCAGAACAGGTTTTGGTCATCACCAATCCGTCCGTCTTTGGGCAAGGGCTCTTTGCCGCAACACGCTTTCTTCGAAGCGCCCCCATGGTCACCATTCTTGAGGAGACGGGCGGTACCATCAACGATATTCCGCAGGAGGTTGTGTGGACCCAGGAAGGCTGGGTCACACGATTGAACCTGCCTGCAAATACCAACAGCCGCATTGCCATTGGTGTGGCGCCCAACTCGGGCCACATCGTTGCAGGGCTGATGACCGAAGCAGCGTTCGATGCACGCACCGACCAGGCTGCTGGTTTCAGAGGGTTCTTATTCGGCGCAAGTTTGATGTTGATGGTTCTGCTGTTGGCGCGCGGCGTTCTCTCCCGGCAGGCCCCCTTCATGAGCGGTGTCGGTGTTGCATTAGGTCTAACGCTGGTCATCGGCACATCTGCGGGTTGGGATGGCGGCTTGGTGGACCCGCTCACGGATATGACCGGCGGCAAGCACGCTTTTGCAATTCTCATTTTCCTGGCCTTCGGGATGGATTTCGCCCGGCGAGCCATGGAGCTTAAAACTCTGAGCCCCGGTCCCAATCGTCTGGCGCTGTTGGTAACCCTGGTGGCACTGGTGATGGCTGTGGCAGCCTTGTTTGTGCCGATGGTGGTACCATTCGCAGGGCCCTTTGCAGGCGCGGTGGTTCTTTTATCCGGCGTGGTCATCATTGAAGGCACCCGGCAAAACGTTGAAGGCCCCAAACTTCTCTTTGGTCCATGGTTCCTGTTTGCTCTTGCGATCCTGGGGACTATCGGCCTTTCGTTTCTCGCCCCACCACGCTTTGGCAATGAAGGCGCGATCCTGATCGAAGCGCTGTTTGTTGCAGCAACCCTTGCTGCCACTCTTTCCATTGACCGCCTGGTTGTTATCCCTGCGCCAACCCCGGTTTCAGGAATTACGCCAACGGTGGAATCCACAGCACCGCGAGGTCAGGAAATGCGTCTGCGCCAAGCCCTCAGCGGTGCGCAGAAAGGTGTATGGGACTGGAAAATCCAAGGGGACCGACTTTATCTCTCCGCCGGGGCCATGAGGCTTTTGGGCTATGACGCCCAAGGCGGGGAGGGCAGCGAGGAAGCTTTCTTCTCCCGTGTTCACGGCGAAGATCAAGATACCTATCGCGAACGCCTGCGCGAGGAAGTGGATCGCGGCGCGGGGCACTTTACCCATGACTTGCGCGTTCTCATGGATGACGGCAGCTATCGCTGGCTGCGTCTGGAAGCGGAAGTAAGCGGCAGCGCGACCCAGTCCACCCCGCGCATCGTGGGTCTGTTGTCTGACATAAGTGATGAGAAGAATGGCATCGGCGCCATTGCAGACCATGCGCTCATGGATGCTCTGACCGGGGTGGCCTCGCGGGGGCTGTTTGTGGACCGGCTGACCCATGCCGTGGAAAGCGAAACCGCCACCGTGCCGCCTGCTGTGATCGTCATGAATGTGGATCGCTTTGAGACCATCAACGACGGTGTTGGGCACGCCGGGGGCGATACGCTGTTGATCGTTCTGGCCCGCCGTCTTGAAGGGGTGCTGGAAGACACAGATTTCGTCGCCCGCCTGGGCGGGGATGAGTTCGGTGTGCTTATTGAGGGCGCCAGCGCCCATGCCAACTCCCATGAGAGAGTGTTGGACTTGGCGGAAACCATGCGGGACATTCTCGCAGAACCTCTGGAAATCGAAGGTCAGGAAATATTTCCGTCCCTGTCGTTCGGGGTTGCCTTTGGATCGGAAGATGATCAGTACGATCAACCCTTGCTGCGCCGTGCCGAAGTGGCCATGTATCATGCCAAAAAGTCCGGAGGCGGACGAATTGATACGTTCCGCCCTGAGTTTGCCAAACAAAAGGGCGAACTTATGTCTCTTGAGGCAGGTTTGAACCGGGCTCTGGAACGCCGTGAGATCGAACTGCTCTATCAGCCGATTGTCTCGTTAAGCGATGGCCGGCTTGCGGGCTTTGAAGCACTCATGCGCTGGAACCATCCTGAGCACGGCCAAATGCCGCCAGGGCGTTTTCTTGATCTTGCAGAAGATACAGGCGCCATCGTGCCCTTGGGCCGTTATGTGGTTGAGGCGGCAGCAATACAGCTTCAGGCCTGGCAGGAAAGCTATCGCCGCAAGAAGGCGTTGTTCGTGGGCGTGAATATGTCAGCCCGGCAAATCCTGCATCATGATCTGGCGCGGGATGTGGAACGTCTGTTTAGCAAAATGACCCTGGCCAACAAATCTCTGTTGGTTGAAGTCACAGAATCCGTGGTGATGGAAAATCCAGAGCTGGCGCAACGTCGCCTCGCGGCCTTGTCTGCCGAGGGTGTGGGCCTGGCCATTGACGATTTCGGCACGGGTTATTCCTCACTAAGCCACCTCTCTCACTTCCATTTTGACAAATTGAAGATCGACCGCTCTTTCGTGGAAGCCATGGAAGGTGACAAGAACGCAAAGATCATCGTCAATGCCATTGCAGCGCTTGCAAGAGACCTGGGTATGGATGTGATTGCTGAGGGCGTTCAGAGCGAGACCCATCTGCGCATGTTGCGCGAATTGAGATGCGCTCATGGTCAGGGCTATCTCTTTGGCAAGCCTCTGTCCGCGGCTGAAGCCGAGCGCATGATCATCAATGACATGAAAGAATCCACCAAGACGCCGCAACGAAGCGCACCGGAAGATCGCGCCGAAGAGGGCCAGGAAGAGCGCCAAGAGCCGATCCTTGCGAGCCCAACGCCGGTGCAGTCAGTAGAGGCCGAAGGTGTTGCAGTATTTGCAGAGCAGGATCTGGCCGAGCCAATTGTGGAGCCAGTTGCCGAACTTGGGGGTGCCTATGACGATGCCCCTATGGAGCCGGTTCTAACGCGCGATTTCACGAACCATGATCCAGCGTGGAAGGACCACTTGCCGGAAGAACCTGAGCTTTCGCATCAGGAGTTCACCAGCCTGGATCCCTTGAGCGCAGGCACCGAAGAAAACCCGATAGCTCATCTGCCCGATGAAGTTGTCAATGCGGAAACCTATCCTGAAGCCGCTCCTCAAGAGCCGTTGCTTGCCACAGGTCGTCCGGCGCAAGAACCCTTGGTCGCGGAACCTTTCCTTGGCGAGCCGGAGCAAGAAGAGCCCGCGCCGGAGCAGGATTTCATCCAACGCATCCGGGCCAAGGGCGCGGATATTCTCAAGCGTCGCAATAAGGGCAAAGATGATCAGGCAGTGCCTGCATCGCCGGATAACTGAGCCGGATCAATCCCCAGCTCCGCCAGCGCGCGTTCCCACTTGGTGTCATTTGACGGGCCAAACAAAAGATCCGGGCTTGGCTTGCAATGAAGCCAGCCATTGGCAAGGATTTCTTCTTCCAATTGCCCAGGCGCCCATCCGGCATAGCCCAAGGCCAGCAGAGATTGTGCGGGCCCCTCGCCAATGGCGATTTCTTCTAATATCTCCAGAGTGGCTGTCAGGCCGATATCTTGGGTGACCTGCAGGGTGGAGCCGGTTGCGTGGTAATCCGCGCTGTGCAGCACAAATCCGCGCCCGGTTTCAACAGGGCCGCCAAAGAGAACCCGGATTTGCTTTTCCAGCTCTGTCTCTATGCCCAATTGCTCCAACAACTCGGGAAAGCTTACGTTTTCCACCGGTTTGTTGACGATCAGACCCATGGCTCCGTCTTCGGAATGGCCACAGAGATAGATCACGCTGCGCTCAAATCGGCTATCGCCGATGCCCGGCATGGCGACCAGCATATGTCCGGCCAGCCCATCCGTTTCAGACAATGGTTTGTCAAAATCCTCAAAACTCATGGGGGCCACAATAAACTGCGTCGGGCCATCTGCCAAACGGCTCAGCAAAACTTGATGACTTTCACGTAAATCTGAGCGGCATTGAGGCTTTGAGGGTCTAGTTCCTTTACCAACTATCCCATATAAGGCTCCTCTAATGAATTTGTTGCGCTGCGCCATTGCTGGACTTATTGCCAACTTTGCTCTTTTGGGGGCAGGGGGAGGTGCGTTTGCAGGCCCGGACCATGATCCGGTGCCTCGGGCGGAGGCTTCAGCCTGGCATTCCAGCGACCATGCTCGCGTTCGCCTGATCCGGGCCGGACTGACCCCGGAGGGGCATGATCTGGTGGGTGTGGTCTTTGAGATGGATGAGGGCTGGCACACCTATTGGCGCAGCCCCGGCCGCTTGGGGCTGCCGCCCACGTTCAACTGGGAAGGCTCGGAGAACTTGCGCGGTGTGGATGTGCGCTGGCCCCTGCCGAATTTTATTGCTTTCGATGGCTACGAGACCTTTGGCTATGAGGGCCGCCTGGTTCTGCCTTTGGAAATCGCGCGTGAGAACCCTGACGAGCCCATGAACCTGCAGCTGGCTCTTGGCTACGCCATTTGCGAGACGGTCTGTATTCCCACGCTTGGGTTTTTGGCCATGAGCTTACCTCCGCGGGAAGAGGCAAGCGAGGCGCGCCCTGAATTTGTCTGGGCGGTGGAAGACGCCTTGAGCCGGGTGCCGACACGGGACCTCTCAGAGGCAGGTTTGGAAATCTCTCCTGCGCTGTTGGTGCGTTCCCCGGGCGCCCAACGGGCTTTGCGCATTCACATCTCCTCGGACATGCCCCTCGAGGCCCCCCGCGTCATATTGGAAGGGCCGAAAGACGTCCGGTTTGGCACCCCCAAACTGGTGCTGGATTCAACCCGCCGCCATCTTGAGGCTCTGGTCTCTGTTCACCGGACCACTGAGGATAGTACCCCCTTCGGCCATGGGCTGTGGATCACCGTCACCAGCGGGGATTTGGCGGTGGAACAGGCCCTGCCCATGATGATGTCCGGGGATGTGGGCGGACAAGACCAAGATGATACTCAACCTGATGACTGATGTTTGATTCCATTAGATACATCTCCGCTCTCAATGATTTGTTTCGCCATCTTCCCTTGAATCTGCTAGGGCAAATCCATCCACTTAATCCTGACGCATGCATCCAAAAGGCAAGGAAACCCAGGCTATGGTCAAAATTGGCGATAATATCCCTGACGCAAAACTGGTGATTGGATCAGCAGATGGTCTGGCAGCGGCAAGTGCGGCGGATCTGTTTGCGGGCAAAAAGGTCGTGTTGTTCGCTTTGCCGGGGGCCTTTACACCCACCTGTTCGGCAAAACATGTGCCCGGATTTTTGGAACATTTTGAGGCATTCAAGGCAAAGGGCATTGATCAGCTCATTTGTCTTTCTGTGAACGATGGGTTCGTCATGGCAGCCTGGGCAAAGGATCAAGGCACCGGCGGCAAGATAACCATGGTGGGCGACGGCAATATTGAGTTCACAAAGGCGATGGGCCTTGAAATTGATGCTTCGCGCGGCGGTATGGGAGTGCGGTCTCGGCGCTATGGTCTTTATGCGGAAGATGGCGTGATCAAGGTGTTAAACGTGGAAGAGCCAGGACAATTTGAAGTCTCCAGCGCAGAGGCCATGCTGAACGCGATCTAGAAACATGCGGCGTATTGAGGATGAGAACTTGCTTCCCTCACCGGGTCATTCCCCGATCAAGTCCACTACTGTCCGGTTTAACTCTCCATTGGTTGTTTCGACTGCAGTCGTTTGCGGAAACTGAACCTCTGTTTTCGTTTGTGCCCCAACGACGGTCTGCCACCCCCACCCCTCCGCTTTGCTCCGGACCTCCTCCATCCCAAAGGGGGAGGTAATTATTGGCGCGATTATACAGTTTCTATTCCCTCCCCCCAGCGTGGGGGAGGGTTAGGGAGAGGGGGATGCCGAAGGCACTTGGAGGCTTGCGACGTCCGCTGGGCTCTATACCGGATAGTAGTGGATCAAGTCCGGGAATGACCAAGGAAAAACTTATTTAAAAGCCCCTGTATTCCGCCATGCCCATATTGGCAAGGACATCGGCGCGTTCATTTTCTGGGTGACCGGAATGCCCCTTGACCCAGTGCCAACGGACGGTGTGCCGGTCGCGGGCCTCATCCAGGCGCTGCCAGAGGTCTGCGTTTTTTACAGGTTTCTTGGAAGCGTTTTTCCAGTTGTTCTTCTTCCAATTGATGATCCACTGGGTGATGCCGTCGCTTACGTATTTTGAGTCTGTGTAAAGGTCGACATGGGCTTCGCGCTTTAGAGTTTCAAGCGCCTGAATGGCCGCCATCAGCTCCATGCGGTTATTGGTGGTTTCGAACTCACCGCCATAGATCTCTTTTTCTTCGCCTTGCCACAGCATCAAAACCCCCCAGCCGCCGGGACCGGGATTGCCGGAACATGAGCCATCTGTATATATCTTGATTGTTTTCACGCGGGCGGTCCCTAACTATGCTCCGTAGACTGATGGTGAATTAGCCTTGCCATGAAAAGCCAAGTGAGGCAATAGGGCGAGGGGGTCTTTTGGTGTCACCAGGGCGGTGGGATCTCGCGCTAGCCAATCGGTAAGACGCGTCAGGATAAAGCGCAAAGCTGCCCCGTGTGCCAAAAGAGGCAGCGCGTCTCGTTCTTCTTTGCTTAGCTTGCGTTTTGCCTGATAGCCGCGAAGCAAAGCTGTGGATTTCTCAGGCTCAAACCCACCCTGTCGGTCAAAGCACCAAGCATTGATCATTATGCCCAGGTCATAGGTCAGCATATCGGTGCAGGCAAAATAAAAGTCGATCAAGCCTGAGACTTGGTCCCCGACAAACAAAACATTGTCGGGAAACAAATCTGCGTGGATAACCCCTTGGGGCAAATCTGTTGGCCACTTAGCTGCGATGGTCAGCAGCTCGCCTTTCAGTAAATCCCCAAGCCCTGTCTGAACTTCATCAGCGCGCGGGGCTGCAGCCCTAAGTAACGCCCCCCAGGCCTCAAGGCCCATGGCATTGGCGCGTATCTCGGAGAACTCCAACGCGCCAAGATGAAGCTCGGCCAGGGCCGCGCCCGCATTCTCACATTGCGCCAGATTGGGCGGATCCGCAGAAACACCATCGAGAAACTCGATCAACGCCGCGGGTCGCCCACAAAGCTGCCCCAGAGGCTTGCCATTTTTGGGCGTGATGGGCTTTGCGCCTGGAATGCCTTTGTCCGCGATGAAATTCATCAGTGACAGAAAATAGGGCAGGTCCTCCGCCGTCACCCGTTTTTCATAGAGCGTGAGAATGTAGGAGGCTTTTTCCGTGCGCAGAAGAAAGTTGGAATTCTCAACGCCCTCGGCAATGCCCTTAAAAGACCGCACGGGTCCGATGCCGTAGGGCACAAGAAAGGTGTTGAGTTCCTCTGGTGTGACGTGGGTATAGACGGCCATGGCTAATCAGCGCCCCCACTGGAGGCAAGAACGCGGGGGAGTTTGAACTCGATGTTCTCATCCCGCACCCGGACCTCTTCCACCTCAACCTCGCCTTTGCTTCGGATCGCATCGATAACTTCGTTGACCAGAACCTCTGGCGCGGAGGCCCCTGCCGTAATGCCGATGGTTTTTGCGCCCTCAAGCTTTGCCCAATCAAGATCAGAGGCGCGCTGGACCAACGCGGAATAAGGACAGCCCTCGCGCTTGCCCAATTCCACAAGGCGCATTGAATTGGATGAGTTGGGCGCACCGATCACCAACAGTGCATCGCAGCGATGAGCGATCTCCTTTACCGCCTCCTGCCGATTGGTGGTGGCATAGCAAATGTCTTCCTTGTGAGGGGTGACGATTTTGGGAAAGCGCGCTTTGAGAGCTTCCACAATGGCAGCTGTGTCATCCACCGAAAGAGTGGTCTGGGTGATATAGGCAAGGCGGTCAGGATCGCGAGGTTCAAACCCTGCCACATCTTCAACGGTCTCGATCAGTTTTACTGCACCCTCCGGCAATTGCCCCATGGTGCCGATCACTTCGGGATGGCCTTCGTGACCGATCAAGACCACTTCCAGGCCTCGCTCGTTGTGGCGCTCGGCCTCCACATGAACCTTGGAGACCAGAGGGCAGGTGGCATCAAGATAGAAAAGCTCCCGGGTGCGGGCTTCCTCAGGCACTGATTTGGGCACCCCGTGGGCAGAGAAGATCACGGGCCGACCGTCCGGCACTTCACTCAGCTCATCCACAAAAATGGCACCCAGGCTCTCCAGACGGCTGACCACATAGCGATTATGGACAATTTCGTGGCGCACATAAACGGGGGGGGCGTATTTCTCGATGGCCAGCTCTACTATCTGGATGGCCCGGTCCACACCGGCGCAAAACCCTCGGGGGGCGGCAAGAAGGATACGGCGGGACAGGCTCATGGGCAGGCGGCTCTCAGTGGTCGACTCTTAAGCCCTGAATGTGGCGGTTTGAGAGGAAAAGGTCCAGCCACCATGCTTGCCCGGATCGATGAGCCCCGCTAAGGTCCGGCCCAAGAAACAGCTATAATACTAAGCCAGACCCTCGAGGAGCCCCCCATGTCAGATCAACCCGTTGTCGCCGATACTGTTCCTGCCTTTGTGGACGTGGAAAGCGGTAAAACCTATTTCTGGTGCGCCTGCGGGCGAAGCAAGAATCAACCCTTCTGCGATGGCAGCCATTCGGGGACCAGCTTCACGCCGCTTGAATATACGGCGACGGAAACCCGCAAACTCATGTTCTGCCAGTGCAAGAAAACAACCCGAGCCCCGATCTGCGACGGCAGCCACAACAATCTGTAAGGAATATCATAATGCGTCTGGTACCTAAAAGCGCGTTGGTTCTGACCCTTGGTCTGGGCACCGTTTTGGCAGGCTGCGGCGGCGGCGGATTGATTGAGCAGCGCGAAGGGGCTTGCCCAACGGCCACCATTCTTGCCGATGCTGAGAATGTCACCGCCTTCCGGCCTGGCCCGGGGCGCGATTTGCCAGATGTGCATTACCAAGGTGCTATCACCCACATTGACACCGGCTGTGATTATGGCCGGTCCAGGGGAGATCGCTATGCCTATGCCCACGTCAATTTGAGTTTTGATGTTGACCTGGGCTCGGTAGCTTTCCCGGCGCCTGTGGATGTGCCTTACTTTGTGGCGGTGATTGTGCCGGACACACAGACTGTCCTGACCAAGGAAGTCTTCATGCTGACAGTTCCGTTTGACGGCACTGTGCGGTCTGTCAGTCTGGATGATCGCATTGACAGTATCGCCATTCCCGTTGTGGAAAATACAGAAGGCGCAAACTACGAGATCGTCATCGGGTTTGAGTTGAACCCTGAACAGGTGGAACATAACCGCCTGGGTGATCGCTAGGACGTATTGATCATGTCTGATCTAACCGAACTTCTAAGCGCCAAGCTTGGGGAAGCATTTGTGGCTGAAGGGCTGGATGCCGCTCTAGGCCAAGTGCGCGTGTCTGATCGTCCGGACCTTGCGCAGTTTCAATGCAATGGTGCCATGGCAGCTGCCAAGATCGCCAAGACCAACCCCCGCGCCATCGCAGAAAAGATCAAGACACGCCTGGAAAACGACCCCCTTCTTGAGAAGGTGGAACTGGCCGGTCCTGGTTTTATCAATCTCACTCTGACCGATGATTTTCTGAACCAACAGATCAACAGTGTTGTGGGGGACGAACGCCTCGGCATCGCCAAACATGATCCTGCGCAAAGCGTGGTGATCGATTTTGGTGGCCCCAATGTGGCCAAGCCCATGCACGTGGGGCATTTGCGGACCTGCAACATTGGAGATTCGCTGCAGCGTCTGTTCCGGTTTATGGGCGACGATGTGACCTCTGATGTGCACATGGGGGACTGGGGCCTTCAGATGGGCCAGGTGCTCTATGGGCTTGAGCATCCAGAACTTACCGGCGTAACGGTTGATGGTTTGCCGGATCTGGAAGACTTGGAAAAAATCTATCCCATCGTTAGCGCTGCTTCCAAAGAAGACGATGAGGTTCTGAAGGCATCGCGTGAAATTACCGCCAAGCTCCAAGCTCGCGACATTGTCTATTATCCCAAATGGGAAGAAGTGCGCCGTGTGTCGGTAGATGCCATGCGCGAAGGCTTTACTTCTCTGGGCGTGAGCTTTGACGAATACAAAGGCGAAGCGGATGCGGATCCGCTGATCGCCCCAATGGTGGATGATCTGAAAGCCAAAGGCATCACACGGATGAGCGAAGGCGCGCTTGTCATCGATGTGGAACAAGACGGTGACAAGAAAGAAATGCCGCCGCTGATCCTGCTTAAGTCCGACGGCGCGGCTCTGTACCATACGACCGATATGGCCACGATCATTGATCGGGTGAACTGCCACAATCCAGATCTCATCTTGTATGTGGTGGACCAGCGTCAGCACCAACACTTCGAGCAATTGTTCCGCGGGGCGATCAAAGGCGGCATCAATGGCAAAGCTTTCATGGAACACCTCGGCTTTGGCACCATGAATGGAACAGATAACAAGCCGTTCAAGACCCGCGAAGGCGGGGTCATGAAACTTTCCGATTTGATCTCCATGGCCACCGAAACGGCACGGAAACGGATGGACGAAGCGGGCCTTGCCGCCGACAGCACTGCCGAAGAAAAACAGGTGATCGCCAAACAAGTTGGACTTGCAGCGCTCAAGTTTTCGGATCTTTCCAATCACCGGATGTCAAATTATGTGTTTGATATGGACCACATGGTGGCCTTTGAAGGCAAGACCGGGCCTTACCTGCAATATGCGGCTGTACGGATTAAATCGATCCTGGCCCGTGCCGAAGATCAAGGCCGTGATGTGGAAGGGGCCATTGAGATCGGTGCGCCCGAAGAACGCAATCTTGTGCTGGCGCTTTCGGGCCTTCAGGCAGCGCTCAACATGGCCTATGACAAGCGAGCGCCCAATGCGCTGACCGATTACGTCTATGGCCTGGCCCAGGCGTTCTCCAGCTTCTATGCCGCCTGTCCTGCTGTCCGTGAAGAGGATGCGCGAATCCGCGGCAGTCGTCTCGCCTTGTGTCGGCTCACATTAGCTCAGCTGGAGCTGGTGTTGGGGCTCTTGGGAATTGAAATTCCCGAGCGTATGTAAGGGCTTAGCGTTCTCACCAGACCTTGCGTTGACTCTCGGGCAAGGCTCCCTAACATTCCGCTTGTCTTGAGCCTTAAGGCAAGGCAAAAGACGTCACGCAAATCTCGCCCGCGGGAGAGATCGGGGCCCCTTTATGCAGGGTGAGCCTCGACGCCGAAGGAGCAACCGCCCCGGAAACACTCAGGCACCAAGGACCGCGAGCAAGCTGCGACTCTGGAAAGCAGGCGCCAACTACGGGCGTCTCACCGAAGGGGTAAGCGAGGGAGGGGTTCCTTTCGCGAAATCTCTCAGGTTCCATGACAGAGGGGGCACAGGTTTGACCGGGCGACCGGCCGAATTGTGCAACCATGTGTCAAGGATTTGAACCAGAGATGAGTGATCTCAAACAAACAGCGCTACATGCCCTCCACGTTGAGCTGGGCGCCAAGCTTGTGCCCTTCGCAGGCTATGAAATGCCCGTGCAATACAAAGGCGTTCTGGCCGAGCATCATCATACCCGCGATGCCGCTGGCCTGTTTGATGTGTCCCACATGGGGCAAGCCTTCATCAAGGCAAAGGATCATGCCACCGCTGCTGCCGCGCTGGAAGCGCTTGTCCCCGGTGAGATCGCAAACCTCGCCCCTGGCGGCATGCGCTACACATTGTTGCTGGCGGAAGACGGCGGCATCCTGGATGACCTTATGGTCACCCGCGCGGGCTCGCCTGAATATGACGGCTGGATATTTATTGTCGTCAACGCTGGCTGTAAGGATGCGGACTTTGCGCATATTGCCGCCAATCTGCCCGAAGGGGTGGAGCTGGACATTGCGGAAAGCAAATCACTGCTCGCGCTTCAGGGTCCAAAGGCAGCAGCGGTGTTTGCGGAGTTCGCACCGGAAGCAGCTGACCTTTATTTCATGAATGCAAAGCGCATGACCGTGGCCGGGATCGAGGGCTGCATCGTCTCGCGATCCGGCTATACCGGCGAAGACGGATACGAGATCTCCGTGCCAAGCGAGGACGCGGCAAAACTTGCGCGGCTTTTACTGGCCCACGATGATGTCGAGCCCATCGGCCTTGGCGCGCGGGATAGTCTGCGCCTTGAAGCGGGGCTCTGCCTTTATGGCCATGACATTGATACCACCACCACACCGATTGAAGCAGGTCTTAACTGGGCGATTTCCAAACGCCGTCGCGAGGAGCGCGGATTTCCCGGCGCAGACCGGATCATGGGGCAGCTTGAAAGCGGTGTTTTGAAAAAACGTGTGGGCTTTGTTCTGGATGATCGAGCCCCTGCGCGTGAAAGCACCAAAATCCTCAGCGAAGCTGGCGACGAGATCGGCACGGTGACCTCCGGCACCCTGGCGCCAACACTCGGCAACCCCGTGGCCATGGGATACGTGGATAAGGAATTTGCGGCCATCGACACGAAAGTCGGCTTTGACGTGCGCGGGAAAATTCGCGGTGCGACAGTGGCAAAGATGCCGTTTGTCGCACAGCGCTATCACAAACCAACAAATTAAATTCTTGAGGGAGAGAATGTCATGACTATGAAGTATACGGAAGATCACGAATGGGTACGCATCGAAGGCGATGTGGCAACCTGCGGCATTACGGCCTATGCCGCTGAACAGCTTGGCGATGTGGTCTATGTGGAATTGCCTGACGTTGGCAAGTCCTTCAAACTGGGCGATGAGATTGCCACGGTGGAATCCGTCAAGGCGGCATCTGAAATTTATGCACCCTTGTCCGGCGAAGTGACGGAGATTAATTCCGCGCTGGAAGAAACGCCAGAAACCGTCAATGCCAGTGCCGAAGACGGCGGCTGGTTTTTCAAAATCAAAATGTCCGATGCATCCGAGGCTGACAAGCTGATGGATGAAGCGGGTTACAAGGAATTTACCGCCTAAGCGGCTAATTGGAGACATCCCATGCGTTATCTTCCGCATACGGAGGCTGACCGGCGCGCCATGTTGGACGTGATCGGGGCAGGTTCCATCGATGATCTGTTTAAGGACGTGCCCGAGGCTGCGCGACTAAGCGCGCCGCTGGAGCTGCCGCCCCATGCGGGGGAGCTGGAGGTCGAACGCGAATTGCGGGCCATCTCCCAGAAAAATGTGGTCGCAGGCAGCGTGCCATTCTTTCTGGGGTGCGGTGCCTATCGCCACCATGTGCCTGCCGCGGTGGATCATCTGATACAACGCTCGGAGTTTCTTACCGCGTACACGCCCTATCAGCCGGAGATTTCTCAAGGCACCACGCAGGCCTTGTTCGAGTTTCAAACTCAAGTGGCCATGATCTACGGCATGGATGTGGCCAACGCCTCTATGTATGACGGCTCTACCGCCTGTTCCGAAGCGGTATTGATGGCCTTCCGTGTGACCCGGCGCAACAAGGCGATCCTTTCGGGTAGCTTGCATCCTCAATATCGCGCCGTGGTGGAAACCATGGAAGATGGGGACGCCAATGGCAGCGGACCCATTCGCTCTTTGCCTGCCGATCCAGATGGCAGCGAAGATCTCATCAGCCAGATTGATGAGGAGACGGCGTGCGTGGTGGTGCAGAACCCATCATTTTTTGGCGGCATACAAGACCTTACCGCTCTGGCGGCAGCTGCTCATGAAAAGGGCGCTCTGTTGGTAGTGGTGGTGCCGGAAGTTGTCTCCCTTGGGGCCATGAAATCTCCCGGTGAAATGGGGGCAGACATTGTGGTGGGCGAGGGCCAAAGCATCGGCAATGCCATGAGTTTCGGCGGGCCTTATCTGGGTCTGTTCGCCACGCGGCAAAAATATGTACGGCAAATGCCGGGCCGTCTGTGTGGGGAAACCAAGGATGCCAATGGCAAGCGCGGCTACGTGCTGACGCTTTCCACGCGCGAGCAACATATTCGCCGGGAAAAGGCGACCTCGAATATTTGCACCAACTCAGGTCTCTGCTCGCTGGCCTTTACCATCCACATGGCCCTGCTGGGCGAGGACGGTTTTACGCGGCTTGGCAAATTGAACCATCAATCTGCAGTGAAGACCGCGCAAGCGCTGGAAGGCGTGTCCGGCGTGGAGATCATAACGCCTGCGTTCTTCAATGAGTTTACGGTGCGCCTTAACAGGCCTGCGGCTGAGGTAGTGGAAGAATTGGCAAAGCGCGGCGTGCTGGGCGGCGTGCCGGTGTCCCGGTTGATCCCGGACGATCCGGCCATGGAAAACCTTCTGGTTATCGCCTCAACGGAAACCAATATTGATAATCATCGTACGGCCTTTGCAGCAGCGTTAAAGGAGGTGTTGTCATGAACCGCCAAGGACGCCCCTCTAAACCTCAAGGTGCACCGGGCCAGATAGTGGCTCCCGAGTTCGAGACCTTCTCCGGCAACAGAGGCCTGGAACAGAACGAAGCTTTGCTGTTTGAAATTGGCCGCGAAGGCCAATGCGGCGTTGATCTTCCCGTACCCGAAGAAGATTTGACCTCCCGCATGGGCGGTCTGGAGCGTGGCGGCGAGATCGGACTTCCCGGCGTTTCTGAGCCGGAAGTCGTGCGCCACTTTGTGCGCCTCAGCCAGAAGAACTATTCCATCGACGCGGGGCTCTATCCACTTGGCTCCTGCACCATGAAGCACAATCCGCGGCTGAATGAGAAAATGGCGCGACTGCCCGGCTTTGCGGATCTTCATCCGCTGCAGCCCATCTCCACGGTGCAGGGTGCGCTGGAGGTGATGGATCGCCTGTCCCATTGGCTCATCACACTGACGGGCATGCCCGCAGTGGCCTTATCCCCAAAAGCAGGGGCTCATGGAGAGCTATGCGGTCTCATGGCGGTGCGCGCGGCATTGGAGGCACGTGGTGAGAAACGCGCTCGTGTGCTGGTGCCTGAATCCGCACACGGAACAAATCCGGCCACCGCAGCAGCGTGTGGCTACACCGTTGATGAAATTCCTGCAGGCCCCGATGGCCGCGTGGATGTGGAAGCCTATAAAGCCAAGCTGGGCCCTGACGTTGCGGCCATCATGCTCACCAATCCCAATACTTGCGGGCTGTTTGAGCGCGATATTATCGAGATCGCCGACGCAGTGCATGCCGTAGGTGGTTTCTTTTACTGCGATGGAGCGAACTTCAACGCCATCATGGGGCGCGTGCGCCCTGGGGATCTGGGCGTTGATGCCATGCACATCAATCTACACAAGACCTTCTCAACGCCCCACGGCGGCGGCGGACCCGGTGCGGGCCCTGTCACTTTTTCGGAGGCTCTGGCACCTTATGCGCCGCTGCCTTATGTGGTGCAGGATGGTGAGGGCTATGACCTTGTGGAGAATGAAAAGGATGCGGCAGACGCCGATCCTTTCGGCCGCATGGTGGCCTTCCACGGGCAGATGGGCATGTTCGTCCGTGCGCTGGCGTATATGAAAAGCCACGGCGGCGATGGCCTCAAGCAAGCCGCTGAAGATGCGGTTCTTAGCGCCAATTACATTCTGGCGTCGCTGAAAGATGTGATGAGCGCCTCGTTCGAAGGCCCGTGCATGCACGAAGCCCTGTTTGATGATGGCTTTCTGGAAGGCACCGGTGTCACCACCCTTGATTTCGCAAAGGCCATGATCGATGAGGGCTATCACCCCATGACTATGTATTTCCCCCTTGTGGTCCATGGGGCTTTGCTGATCGAGCCAACAGAGTCCGAATCCAAAATAAGCCTGGATCAGTTTATTGGCTCCCTGCGCGGGCTGGCTGGCCTTGCGAAAGAGGGCAAGACAGAACGCTTTGAAGGTGCGCCGTTCCTCGCGCCCATGGCACGTCTGGATGAAACGGCTGCGGCGAGAAAGCCGGTCCTGAAATACACCGAAGCAGCGGAGTGATCAGCTAGGCGACAGTCATCCCGGGGCGGGCAATATGCCCGAACCCGGGATCTCGACCTTCTTGCCGTATCGCTCGAGATTCCAGGTTCCAAGCTTTGCTCGGCCCCGGAATGACGTTATTGATGTGTATGACCGATCCCCTGTCCACTCAGCTTGTCACTGCAATGAAGCAAAATCCCTTCATCGCCGAGGTGATGGAGGGATTGGTTGATCTTGAGTTGCCCGATGCCTGGCTGGTTTCTGGCGCTCTGATCAATACGCTTTGGAATGTCCAGCGAGGGAGGGAGCCCACCGCAGGCATCAAAGATTATGATGTTTTCTATTTCGACCCGGATACGTCATGGGAAGCGGAAGATGCAGTGATCAAACGCGGCAATGAATTTTTTACCGATGTCCCCGGCGGTGTCGAGATTCGCAATCAGGCCCGCGTCCATCTCTGGGCGCCGGAGAAGTTCGGCAAGCCCGAGATGGACCCGCTAACGTGCGCTTGCGATGGCATCGATGGTTTCCTTACCGCCTGCACCATGGTGGGCGCTCGGCTGGACAAGGACGGCGAAGTGGTTCTCTATGCGCCTGTGGGTCTGGAGGATGCCTTTGAGGGGATTGTTCGGCCTAATCCGCTTTGTTCCATCAGCCCGCAGGAAAAGTTCTATTGGGCCAAAGCCAAACGCTGGCAACAAGAATGGCCGGATCTTGAGATTATCGCGCCGGAGTGAGACATGGTCAGTTGGGTCATCTTCGATATCGGTGAAACGTTGGTCAAAGAGCAGCGCCTCTTTGACGAATGGGCTGACTGGATGGAAATTCCCCGGGAAAAATTTTGGGCTGAGCTTGAGCAGGTCATTGCCGAGCGCCGGGATCACCGGGAAGTGTTCGAGCGCCTGAGCCCCGGATTTGATTTTGCTGCAGCGCGGGCATTGCGGGCGGTCGAGGGGCCTCTGGAAGTTCTCTTGCCAAGTGATCTTTACGTGGATGCGCGCTCTACCGTCAAAATGCTGGCCGCAAAACGCTACCGGGTCGGGGTGGCGGGCAATCAACCGGCCAAGACCGCAGAGTTCATCTCAGACCTTGGCTGGCCTGTCGATTTGATTGGCATGTCCGGGGACTGGGAATTTGCCAAGCCCGCGCCCGAATTTTTCCAAAGACTGATCGAGCTCTGCGACGTGCCCGCGACGCAAATCATCTATGTAGGGGACCGCATCGACAATGATGTGCTGCCAGCACTGGCCGCAGGCATGCACGGTGTTTTTCTCAAACGAGGGCCGTGGGGGCGGGCGCACGCTGAGTGGCCCGAAGCATCCAACCTCCGCTACGTTATCAATAACCTGAGTGAGCTGCTGGGCCTTGATTTGCTCCAATGAGTTTGGAGCGTGACCTCTGACATCGCCCCCTCACCCCAACCCTCTCCCGAGGGAGAGGGAGTGATTTGGAGCGTGCATTGTCTAACCCTCTCCTTGGGAAGAGGGTGGGGCGCAGCCCCGGGTGAGGGGGCGATGTCGCGCCCAAACAAAAAGGCCGAACCTCAATCCGAGGTCCGGCCTTTTGTAATTCCAATATTGCAAGCCTTAGCCGATCTGTGAGCCCAGCTTGGCGATGTCTGCGTCGACGATTTTGGCGTCGGCTGCAGCATCAGTCTTCGAGGCAATCACGACGCGGGCAGCCCCCACGGCAGCATCTGCTGCAATGGATTGAACTTCCGCCATGGCTTGCGCTTCGGCAGCTTTGATCTTTTCTTCCGCCAGTTTGGTGCGGCGATCGAGTTGAACAGAAAGCTCCTCACGGGTTTCTTCGATCATGCGACCAGCTTCAGCCTTGGCAGCTTCGACAATCTCGTCCGCTTCGGCTTGGGCTTCCCGTTGCTTGCGCTGATAGGAGGCCAGCAGGGTTTGCGCTTCTTCGCGCAACTTGCGGGCTTCCTCCAGCTCACGGGAGATACGCTCTCCGCGTTCATCCAGGGACTTGGTGATCGTACCCGGCACCTTGAGATAGACAACTCCGGCCAGGAAAATGACCAAAGCAACAAGCGTCCAGAATGTGTTGTCCATCCATTCCATCAGGCCCGCCCTCCTTCGAGTGCACCGCTAAGCGCATTATCCACGGCACCCGCCAGGGCCTGGGCATCCGCCGCATCGCCTGTCAGATGTTGGACGATCACCGCCGCGGTTTCAGACGCTACCTCCCGCACATTGGCGAGGGCTTTGTCCTTGGTTTCCGCGATGCGTTTTTCCGCGGCTGAGATATCCGCTTCCAACTTGGCATCCATGTCAGCGCGCATTTCGTCGGTTTCCGACTTCATGCTGTCACGGGTTTCCGCTGCAATATTGTGAGCGGTAGCCCGTGCATCTGACAAGGCCTTCTCATATTCCGAGATGGCTTCGTCGGTTTGTTCTTTAAGATCAGCCGCCTTATCCAGGTCACCGGCAATACGTTCCCGGCGCGCCTCGATAACGCCCGCCACGCGCGGTAGCGCAAGGCGGCTCATGAGCAGATACAAAAGCCCAAAGGTCAGTACCAGCCAGACGAATTGAGGCATGAAGTAGTCAGGATCAAACGGAGGGAAGGGCGTATCATGCGCGCCCGGCTCTTCGTGACCCAACTCTTCTGTCAATTCGGCTTCACTGTGGCTTGCTTCAGCTTCGTGATGCTCGGCGACTTGAAATTCGCTTTTCATGGTCGGCTCCTGCATGTGCTGTTCCTAAGAGAACAAGCACCGACAACGGCGTTGCCGCCGTTGCCATAGTTCCAAAAACTCAAACGTGCCTTAAAGCACGAAGAGAAGAAGGAGTGCGATCAGCAGGCCGAAAATGCCCAAAGCTTCAGTCACGGCGAACCCGAAAATCAGGTTACCAAACTGAGCAGGGGCTGCTGTTGGATTGCGCATGGCACCTTGCAAGAAGTTACCGAAGATGATGCCCACACCGATACCGGCACCGCCCATTGCAACACAGGCCAGGCCCGCACCAATCATCTTTGCTGCTTCAACTTCCATTTTATTTGCTCCTTATTGGAAGGTATAAATTTTAACTCAGTGACCCGGATGGATAGCGTCATTGAGGTAGATACAGGTCAAAATGGCGAACACATACGCTTGTAGGAACGCCACCAAGAATTCAAGAGCCGTCAGTGCGATGGTCAAAAGCAGCGGCAGGATGGAAAGGGGGATGCCCCACCATGCGCCAGTGCCCAAGAGCAGCACGATAAACCCGGCAAAAACCTTCAACGCAATGTGCCCGGCCAGAACGTTGGCGAACAAACGGACGCCAAGGCTGATGGGACGTGTGATGAAGGAGAAGACTTCGATCAGAGTAACCAGCGGTAACAGCACGATGGGCACGCCGGGAAGCACGAAAAGCTTCAACCAGCCGATGCCGTGCTTGAACACGCCGTATCCGACCACAAGAGAGATTACCAGCATGGCCATGGCAAAGGTCACCACCAACTGGCTGGTCACAGTGTAAAAGTATGGGAACATGCCCATCATGTTGGCAAAGAGAATGAACATGAAAAGCGAAAACACCAGTGGGAAAAACCGCATGCCTTCGGTACCGGCACTGGACTTCACCATGTCTGCAACAAACTCGTAGGAAATCTCCACCAGCGATTGCCAACGGCCCGGCACCAAAGCGCGGGCGCGAATGCCAGCCAGCATAAAGACAGTAACCAGCGCCACCGCCGCAATCATGTAAACGCCCGCATTGGTCAGCGAGGCATTGATACCTGCGATGGGGAGCTCAACCACGGTAGTTAGGTTGAACTGGTGGATAGGATCGTTTGCCACTTTGTCTCGTCCTGCCTCAGACTTGCCGCCTCATTTATTGAGGAGGCGTTTGTTCTATTCTTCTGTGCCGTCGGATGATGCCGCGGCCTCATTTATTTCCTTCGCGGAGCGGATCGCAAGTCGCGTTCCAACCACAAAGCCGAGCGCCAGGAAACCAATTAACCCCCAAGGGGTGGTGCCAAACGATCGGTCGATGCCCCAACCCAATAATCCGCCCATCAAGATGCCGGCGATAAAATCAGATCCCAGTCGCAATGCTGCGCCATGGTTTGGGCTCGGGACGGGCGCCTCCTTTTTCGCGCGAGCCGTCTGCACCTTGGTAAGGCGCTCCGAGAACTCGTTTAGTTCAGTTGGGGATGGACTGTCGGGTTGATCTGTCGGCGCACGGTTTCCCGCGCCTTGATCATCCGCCATTGCCCCCTCCGATTCGCGAAATTGCTAAGGCAGCTGCCCCGAAATTCGCGCGCACCGTAGCGATGGCCCTATCCCATGTCAAGCCGCTGTTGAGCCGCGCAACGCATTGATTTTCAACATGTTTTTCAGACGTGTCACCCGGTCGCAGCAAGCTCTTCCGCAGCTGCGAGATCGACCGAGACAAGTTGGCTCACGCCGCGCTCTGCCATGGTCACTCCAAACAGCCGATCCATGCGGGACATGGTCAGGGCGTGGTGGGTAATAATGAGGAAGCGCGTGCCGGTTTCCTTGTGAATTTCCTGCACCAGATTGCAGAACCGCTCCACATTGGCGTCATCCAGCGGTGCGTCCACTTCGTCCAATACGCAGACAGGGGCGGGGTTCACGATAAACACCGCAAAAATCAGCGAAAGGGCGGTCAAAGCCTGCTCTCCACCGGAAAGAAGCGACATGGACTGCAGCCGTTTTCCAGGAGGACGGGCGTAAATCTCAAGGCCTGCGGACAGGGGATCATCTGATTCCACCAGTCGCAACTGAGCCATGCCCCCGCCAAAGAGCTCGGTAAACAGGCGCTCAAAGTTAGCGCTCACGGTCTCAAACGCTTCAACCAGGCGCTCACGACCCTCTTTGTTCAGAGTGGAGATGCCGGTGCGCAGCTTGGAAATGGCCTCTTCCAGCTCGCCGCGTTCCGAAGACATGGTCTCCAGCTGCTCGGCAATCTCGTCGGCTTCCTGTTCTGCGCGCAGGTTCACCGCGCCCATGTTTTCTCGTTCCCGTTTGAGGCGTTCGACGCGGCCTTCGATTTTGTCAATCGGAGGGAAATCGCCTTTGACCTTTACGTCCCCTGCTTCCAGCACTTCATGGGGAGCACAGCCCAACACTTCGCGGATGCGATCAGCGATCTCCTCCAGACGAGCCCGAGCCCCTTCCAACGTGGCCTCGATGCGCGCGCGATCTTCGCGGGCTTCGGCAAGGGAAGTTTGCGCGGTGCGCAATGCTTCGTCCGCCATTTTGAGGTCCGACTCAGCTTCAGCCAATGCATTGCCCGCGATGGTGCGGGCCTCTTCGGCAGCTTCAAAGGCCCCTAAGAGAGCTCTGCGCTTTTGCTCGACCTCGCCGGGGATTTTGGCGGCAACTTCCTTGTCGGTTTTTGCTGCCTCACGCCGTTCCTCCAAGGATGCGATCTGACCGCGTGCGTTTTCAAGACGGCGGTTCCATTCGCGCGCTTCGCTCTCAAGAGAGGACAGCCGTTGGGTGCGGGCCTGAACTTCGCGCCGGTGCGCATCGAACGCTGCCTGGTTTTTTGTGAAGTTATCCCGTGCTTCGGCGGTAGCCTCCCGCGCGGAAGTAATCTGCTCACGGAGGAGTTCCAGACTCTCCATTTGCTCCCGCGTTTGCCGCGCTTCAGCAAGACCGGTAGAGGCTTTTTCCTGAGCGGAAATCAGACGGGATTCAGCTTCGCGCAAGGCGGCCAGTCGCGTTGCATGTTTGTTGGCGGTGCGTTCCACTTGCGCCAAGGCATCCCGCGCAGAGCCCACGGCACGGGTGGCGTCCCGCAAGGTTTTGCGGGCCTGGGTTTCAGCTTCATTAGCTGTTTCATTGGCCTGGCGCTGCTCATGATAGGTGTCGCGAATATCGCGCAAGGCAACATCTTCTTCCTCGATCAACGCATCAAGGTCCGCAAGACGATTGCGCTGGGCCAGGCGTTGCGCCGCAGCAGTGGGGGCTTCGGCAGCGGCGGAAAAACCATCCCAACGCCACAGATCACCTTCAGTGGAAACCAGACGCTGTCCGGGGCGTAGTCGTGTTTGCAACATCTCACCGGCATCGCGGCTGACCACACCGATATGCGCCAGACGACGGGCAAGGGCAGGGGGCGCGGTCACAAATTGTGCAAGAGGCGTTACCCCTTCAGGCAAACCGCCTGTCATGGGTGCATCGCCAAGGAACCGCCAATGAACCGGCGCGGCCGTATCATCCGGTGCTTCAAGATCATCTCCCAGCGCTGCGCCAAGCGCTTTTTCATAGCCGGGCTGCACGGTGATCTTGTCGATCAGTTTAGGCCACAGGCCCGTGTCATCGTTTTGCAGAAGATCTGAAAGCGCCTTGGCCTCTGCCTTGATGGTGCCTACCGCTTCGGTTTTCTGACTGAGGATATCGCGGGCTTGTTGTTCTGCTGCGCGCGCGGCCTTGTGAGCTTCTTCAGCATTTGCTGCCGTGCTTTCAGCTTCCTGAGCTGTGACCTGAGAATGCTCATGGGTCTCGGTGGCCGCAGCCATGGCGCCGGGGTCAATGCCGTCAGCTTCCAGCCGGCCAAGTTCATTCCGCGTGGTGGAAAGTTCCTGGGAGACCTGAGAGGTTTGATTCTCAAGCTGGCGAATATCGCGATCTAACGATGATTGCTTGGCGTCCCGCTCTGCATACTCACGGGTGAGATCATCCAGGCGTGCTTCATTGCCGCCAAGAGCCGCTTTTGCACCAGCGGCCACAGATTCCAACTCGCTTGCGCGGGTGTCCTGATTCGCAGCAGCTTCGCGGATTTCCGCAGCATCGCCTTCAAGGCGGGTGATAACATCTTCGCTGTCTTTGACCCGCGCTTTTTCGCGCGACAGATCCTCGCCAACTTGTTGAAGGATAGAGACCAGTTTGGCGAGCTGTTCCCGCGCGCGGGCTTCTTCGGCATCCAGCTGATCGCGTTCGACGGTCAAACGGTGCAGGGCTGCTGCGGCCTTGGCTTCTTCTTCGCGCAAGTCCGGCAGCTTATGAGCGGCCTTGGCTTGCGCCACATTGGCAGCTGACATGGCGGCTGTGCGGGTGACCACTTCGCCTTCGATGTGTTTTTGACTTTCCGCAGCTGAATTGGCGGCGCTTTCTGCGTCCGTCCAGCGCAAATGGAGGAAGATGGCTTCGGCTTCGCGAATGAGACCGGAGAGGTTCTTATAACGATTGGCCTGACGGGCCTGGCGTTTGAGCGATGCCAGCTGTTGCTCCAACTGCTGCAGCACATCATCAACACGCAGCAGGTTCGTCTCGGCCGCTTTCAGGCGCAATTCGGCCTGATGTCGCCGGGAGTGCAGCCCGGAGATGCCGGCGGCTTCTTCCAGGATCTTGCGCCGGTCTTGCGGCTTGGAATTGATGATCTGGGAGATCTGGCCCTGACGGACCAATGCTGTGGAATGCGCGCCGGTGGAAAGATCCGCAAACAGTGTCTGCACATCGCGCATACGCACATCAAGGCCGTTCACCCGATAGTTCGAGCCAGCGTCGCGCTCGATGCGGCGGGAGATTTCCAGATCGTCTGATTCGTTGAATTGCGAAGGGGCGTCCCGGCCAGAATTGTCTGCCATCAACACGACTTCAGCCATATTACGGGGCGAGCGGCTGTCGGTGCCGGAGAAGATCACATCCTCCATGCCCTTGCCGCGCAGTGATTTGGCAGAGGTCTCCCCCATGACCCAGCGCAAGGCTTCGACCACGTTGGATTTGCCGCAACCATTAGGGCCGACAATGCCCGTAAGCCCCGGTTCGATGGCCAACTCTGTTGGCTCCACAAAGGACTTAAACCCTGTAAGACGTAAACGTGTGAACTTCACGGACGCACGACCCCTCTATCGCTAATGCTTCTGATCTCCCTCTCCCTCCAAGAAGAAGAGGAGACCAAATCGCTAAAAGTCTTCATATCCCCAAGGCGTTAGACCTTTTGGGGAGAAGACAAATCCCTACCCATTACCCATTTCTCAAAGCATTTGGCCGGGATTCGCGTGGCCGCTGCAAGTTATTATTAAGCTTCCGTTAACCTTCGTCGCCACCTGTGGCTTCGCTGTCCGTCTCCTCAGCCGGGACCGGGCGAAGCTCTTCCGGCAGAAAGCGGATGATATTGGGCTCAAAATTGGTCCAATCCATGGCGCCGTTGATCTGTTCGCCATTGATGAAGAAGGTCGGCGTGGAGTTCACTCCGATCTCCAGTGCATCTTCGGCGCTCTCATTGACCAGATCCAGCGCTGCTTGATTAACGCGACAGGCGTCGAACTCATCCTCGGTCATCCCCGCCTGGCGGGCCAAAAGGCCAAGATTTGTCAGGCGTGATTCGGGGTCGGGATTAAAGGCCCAGGCGTTCTGGGTCCGCATCAGGGCATCGATAAAGGCGTAATAGCGTTCGTCGCCTACGCAGGTCGCAGTCATAAAACCCAGCCGCGCCATGGTCATGGGAGGGGTCGGCAGAGCGCGCATGACATAACGCACCATGCCGGTCTCGATGTATTCTTCCTCCATATGCGGGAAAGTCTGAACATGAAAGGCCGCGCAGTGCCCACAGGTCACCGAGGCGTATTCCACAACAGACACCGGCGCATCCGGATCACCCAGGACAACATCGCCCTCTCGGCCAAAATCACCCCAGTCCCGATCACCCAGGCCAGCGCTGGCACCATTGTCATCATCTCCGCAGCCCGCCAGAACCAGCGACAGGCCCAAGGTGGCGGCAATCGCGCCTGCTTTTACGAAATTCATGTGTCTCACACCCATGGATACGGTTTCCCTCAGATATTTGGCGGAGCTCAGTATTCGCGCCGCTTTTCCTAATTTGGGATGCACCATAGGCGATTTTGTGGCGCCCGTCAGCAGGGGTTTCACGGGCTATGGGTCACAGGGCGGTGAGGGGTCGGGAGCGCCCGGCGCGCGATAAATGGGATTCTCTTACAGTTCGCAACGAAACTCGGAGCTTGCCACTCCCACCCCTCGCTTTGCTCGGACCTCCACCATCCTGAAGGGGAAGGTGTTTTTTGACTTTGATTGAGCAGGTTTCGTCCCCTCCCCCCAGCGTGGGGGAGGGTTAGGGAGAGGGGGGAGCGACCTACCTACCTACCGTATAGGTCCCTGGATGATCTCGATCCGCGCAAGCCGCCCGTTGCCAGCCATCTGATTGGCGCGCTCCAGCAGTTGCGGCACCTTGTGCTGGATTTCCATGGCCGCAGCGTTAGCGACCTTCAGCACCAGCACGTCCCCATCGGGGGTTTTCTTGATCCGCTCGGGCCGGGTAACTTTTGCCAGGCGCGACCCTGCGATCTCTGGCCAGAAACGGATCACATCGCCGCCGGAAAAGCCAAACCGCGCAAGTGCCTTGGCAGCAGCTTTCTTGGCAACAGGCCCCGCCCGTTTGGGCCCCCGAAAAGGCGCACGGGTCTTGGGCAAGTGGCTGCCGATCTCCGGCAAATGGCCAGTGAGCCGCCGCGCCCGAGGGCTGAGCTCTTTGGCATCCTTTGTCGGAGGCCTTGTTTGAGGATTGATGTCATCATCATTTGCATTCATGGCCCAATTGTCGATGCTGGGCGCGCCCATGACAAGACAAATCGAAACATGATCCTGCCTGACCTTATCTTGCCTGACCTGGCCACATCAATGCGCCTCAGCGGCCGGCTCCTGAAATGGTACGGCAAAAACGCGCGGGATTTACCTTGGCGTACGCCACCTGGAGAGAAGACCGCGCCCGACCCCTATCGCGTCTGGCTGTCTGAGATCATGCTCCAGCAGACCACGGTGGCCACGGTGGGCGCTTATTATCAGAAATTCCTTGGGCAATGGCCAAATGTCGGCGCGCGTGCCCTCGCGCCGCGAGACGATGTCATGGCCGCCTGGGCCGGGCTTGGGTACTACACCCGCGCGCGGAACCTGCATAAATGCGCAAACGTGGTGGCAAGTGAGATGGGCGGAGATTTTCCGTCTACGGAGGAAGGCCTGCGCGACCTTCCTGGCATTGGGCCTTATACGGCAGCCGCCATCGCCGCCATTGCCTTCGGGCGCAGCGCTACCGTGGTGGACGGAAATGTGGATCGGGTTATGGTGCGCATGTTCGCGCTGAAAAAACCCATTCGCGATGTAAAACAGCAAATACGAGATCTCGCAAGCGCTCTCACCCCCAAGACCCGCGCCGGAGATTACGCCCAAGGGGTGATGGATCTGGGGGCCACCGTGTGCACGCCCAAATCTCCAAAATGCGATTTCTGTCCGTGGGCAGATTATTGCCAGGCCTTGGCAAAAGGCATCGCAAGCGAGTTGCCGGTAAAGCCCAGGAAAGCCGCCAAGCCAACGCGAAAGGGCGCTGCCTTCTGGATCACCCGCAGTGATGGCGCAGTGCTTCTGCGCCGCCGTGAAGACAAAGGGTTATTAGGAGGCATGATGGAGGTGCCAACCACGGAATGGGCTGTGGACGCAGTCCCGTCAGCGATGGATGCCCCCATCCATGCGGACTACACGCCCGTGCCCGGCATGGTGACACACACGTTCACGCATTTTCATCTGGAGCTGACGGTCTATGCAGCCACCGTCGATGGCCGCAAAGCGCGGAGCGGGCCAGACGGGTCAGGTAGGCAAGGCGGCAATGGGCATCACTGGACCGCGCCTGAGGATTTAGCCGAGGCGGGCTTACCCACGGTGATGATGAAAGTGGTAAAGTTGGTTTCGGGAGCGGAGTAGGTTGGCAGCATCCTCCCCTCACCCGACGCAACAAGGTTCCCTTGTCGCGCCACCCTCTCCCACAAGGGGCGAGGGAAAAAAGGCGTGCTCCCAGCGCACGCTCTCCCCTCTATCGGATAACAGGGGGAGAGGCCAAAAAGGCGAAAGTGGGGTGAGGGGGCGATGTTTGCAACAGAAATGATATTTGCGAAAAAAACGTAGTCATTCCCCGGCCCAAATGCGCCATGGCGCAAAGAGGCCGGGGAATGACGGAAAAGAGTGGTGGCGATGAATGCCTGTATGATGAATACGGCTGCGCGGGTGGGCTGAACGGAGTTTTCTGTTATAGTTGCCTGAACTTCAGTGGAAAGGATTCCCAAAGTGTGGCGAGGTCGCCTTCTCAATCTTCTTTTGGCAGTCTTGTTGGGTATAAGCGCGGCATTTGGCGTTGCGCTTTACTTTGGGCAGCGGTTCCCGACCACGACGGAAGTCGCAGCGGGAGGTTTCTTTGCTGCTTGGATGCTGTTTTGCCTTGCCGTCTGGGGGCACCTTCTCACTGGCGGGCTAAGCAACGTGAAGCGACGGCTGCCAAAAGATGTAAGACGAACTAGGGACTAAGCGCTCCCCGTCTTCAGTTCCGCGCGCAGTTTCTGCCGGAACAAGTCAATCGGCACCAGGTTCTTTTTCTCTTTCATGTGCCAGAAGGTCCAGCCGTTGCACGCGGCTAACCCTTGCACATGGGCACCGATTTTGTGGATTGATCCGGTCTCCCCGTCTGAGGAGAGCGAGCCATCGGCGCGGACTTTTGCCGCGAATTTACGCCGGGGGTCCACTAATGTGGCGCCGGGTTTGATCAGGCCGCGTTCGATCACCATGCCAAAGGGAATGCGGGTTTCTTTGCGTTTGGAGCGCATGACCTCCAGCGCGTCGCCTTCGAGCGCTTCCACGTGTTTGATGCGGTGTTTGGCGATGCGGATATAGTCCATCTCCCGCTCGATGCCGATGAAGTGACGGCCCAGCATCTTTGCCGCCGCGCCGGTGGTGCCGGTGCCGAAGAAGGGGTCCAGGACCACGTCGCCGGGATTGGTTGATCCGATCAGTACACGGAGTAAAAGCGATTCAGGTTTCTGGGTCGGATGCGCCTTGTTGCCGTTGAGGTCTTTTAAGCGCTCGCCACCATTGCAGATGGGCAGCAGCCAGTCGGAGCGCATTTGCAGGTCATCGTTCATGACCTTGAGCGCATCGTAATTGAAAGTGTATTTTGCCTTCTCGCCTTTGGAGGCCCAGATCATGGTCTCATGCGCATTGGTGAACCGTGTGCCGCGAAAGTTTGGCATGGGGTTGGTCTTGCGCCAGACGACGTCGTTGAGAATCCAGAAGCCCAGATCCTGGAGCGTTGTGCCCACGCGGAAAATATTGTGATAAGAGCCGATGACCCAGAGCGCGCCATTGGGTTTCAGCACCCGGCGGCATTCGGACATCCAGGCCTTGGTAAAGGCGTCATAGACCTCAAAACTTTCGAACTTGTCCCACTCGTCCTCCACACCGTCGACGCGGGTGTTGTTGGGGCGGTGCAGTTCGCCGCCAAGCTGGAGGTTATAGGGCGGATCGGCGAAGACCAGATCCACAGATGCGTCGGGAAGCTTTTTCAGCTGCTCAATGCAATCGCCTCGCAAAATCGTATCAAGCGGCAGCTTGGTGCTGCCGGCTTTTGCCGCCTTACCCATCTTCACACCCCCAAGTGTGTTTTGTTTTGTCGTATCGAACTCGTGTCAGAAGGCCCATTCCCGTGAGCGGTTTCCAACAAGACGGCCACCTTGAGTCAAAGTGATTCGCACGTCAAGAGTCACAAGGAAAACAAAGTGTTAAGATGATTCCTGAAGAGACTCGTATAAGTAGAACGGCGGCTGAAAAAGTGAGTCGAAACAGAGTCTTGCCCTTGTTTTGACTCAGGTTTTGGGGCTTGCAAAAAAAATGGAGAAAAATCAGAGAACGGCCTTCACAGGGGCGAAAGTTTTCCTGTGCTGGGGGGCGGCGCCGTGTTCGCGCAGGGCCAGAAGGTGCTTGGCCGAGCCATAGCCCTTGTTACTGGCCCAGTCATATTCCGGATAGTCCAGGGCCATGGCATGCATCAACCGGTCGCGGGTGACCTTGGCGATGATGGAGGCCGCTGCGATGGAGAGCGATCGTGCGTCCCCTCGTTTGACCGTGCGGGTGGGGCATTTCAGCCCCGGCGCATGGATGCCATCGATGAGCGCGAAACTTGCTGCGCCGGGCAGGGCGTCATAGGCGCGGCTCATGGCCAGCAGGCTTGCTTGCAAGATATTGATCTCATCGATCTCATCTACCGTGGCAAGGCCGACGCCCACTTCGGCGCATTCCAAAAGCTGCTCATAGATCGCCTCCCGGCGAGCCTCGCTGAGTTTTTTGGAATCATTGATGCCTTCGGGGAAGTTTGCAGGATCCAAGATCACCGCTGCGGCCACCACAGGCCCTGCAAGAGGCCCGCGCCCCGCTTCGTCAATGCCGCAGATGGGGCTAACGCCCACATTCTGTTCCAGAAAGAAAGTTGGTCCGTCTGCGGACGGATTTGTTGCGCGGGATTTCTTGCGGAATAATGTGAGCGAATCGACCATGGGCCAATTTTAGCCTCAGAAGAGCCCCAGTTGGTCACCAATTGCAGGGGGTGGGGCAAATTGGCCGCAGTCCAACTCCAAAGAAGGCGCATCCAGACCCAGACGCCTGGCCGCCAGGCGGAACCGCTTGGCGATGAGCACCGCATAGGGACCCCGGCCTTTCATGCGCTGGCCCCAGGCGGCGTCATAATCCTTGCCCCCGCGCATCTGCCGCATGAGGGAAAGCACCTTGCCCGCCCGGTCCGGATAGTGCGCCTCCAGCCATTCAGCGAAAAGCTCCTTTATTTCCAAGGGCATGCGCAGGAGCACATAGCCCGCACGAGCAGCCCCTGCATCCTTTACCCGGGCCAGCACGTCTTCGATCTCAGGATCATTCAACGCCGGGATGATGGGCGCCATCAACACCGTGGTGGGAATGCCCGCGCGGGAGAGAAGATCCAGCGCCTGAAGGCGGCGCTCTGGCGTGGCGCAGCGGGGCTCCATGGTGCGGGCGAGCTTTCTGTCCAGTGTGGTGACAGAGATCGCTACCTTCACCAGCCCCCGCTCCGCCATGGGGCCAAGGATATCGATGTCGCGCACGATAAGCGGTGACTTGGTGACAATGCCCACCGGATGATTGAAGGCCGACAGCACCTTCAGCACTTCGCGGGTGATGCGGAAGCGTTTCTCGATGGGCTGATAGGGATCAGTGTTGGTGCCAAGGGCGATGGTTTGGGGCACGTAATCCTCGCCCCTCAGCTCGCGGGCCAAAAGTTTCGCCGCCTCGGGCTTTTGATACAGCTTGGCCTCAAAATCCACTCCGGGAGAGAGGCCCAAATAGGCATGAGTAGGCCGCGCAAAACAATAGATGCAGCCATGCTCGCACCCTCGATAGGGATTGATGGAACGATCAAAGGGCACGTCCGGTGATTGGTTTCGCGTGATCACCGTGCGGGCCGCGTCGCGAAAGATTTGCGTCTTGAGCTGTTCCGGCACTGGGTCCTCATGGGTCCAGCCGTCATCGATCTCGTGGCGCACAAAGCGCTCGAACCGGCCGCTGGCATTGGAATGGGACCCGCGACCGCGGGGAGGGGGCTTTTTGACTTGGGTGTCCATGGGTCTCAGCCTAGGTGCAGCGTGCTTCTCGCGCAAGAACAAAACACGAACATCTGTATTGATCGGGCAAGCTCGTGACATCTTGGTTAAGGTATCTTAATGAAGGAGGCTCTTTTCCCCCCGGGCGTTCCGGTTCTCAGTCTCACCAGTTCTCAGTAATTTTCAGGCGGATAGTCGTATGAAACAAAATCGCGTTGTCATGTTCGTGGATGCCCCGGTCAAGGGCAAGGTCTTCAAGAAGCTTATCCGCGAGGTGGGTGAAGAGGGCGCGCTGGAGGCTTACCGCGATGCGGTGAACCATATCCGTGACGAGCTGTCCGGCGATGACCGGTGGAGCTTTTCCTTCGCCGTGTCGCCAGACCGCGAAGCGCACAATCCCCTGTGGGGCACCACCACGGCGTTTGGCACGGGCAAGGGGGATCGTGGTCGCAAGATGATCAATATACTGATCAACCTGGTGCCCGGCAACGTGATGATCATCGATGCCCATTGTCCGTTCGTGACCAAAGACGACATGGTTGCAGGCTTTGATGCGCTGCAGACCAACGATATCGTATTTGGCCCCAACAATGCCGGCGGATTTTGGGGCGTAGGGCTCAAGCGTGATCCACTACCTCTTGATCCGTTCAAGAATGTAGATTGGCGCGGCAAGGACATCCTCAAGACGACCATGTCCAACTTGCGCCATGACCGCGGCGTTAAAATGCTCCGTGAGCTGAGGACGATTGAGAGTGCTGGCGCACTGGAAGACTTTCGCGCGCAGGTGAGCACCCCCGCGACGTAACAACTCAAATCAAACCAAGGGAAATCCCATGCTGCACAAGGTCAACGCCATAACCGGCAAGTTCGAAGCCTTCGGGCCGGCATCGGATCTCGTCTTCCGGCTTATGTTTTGTCTTATTTTCGTGTTGGGCGGCCTTGGGCATTTTGGCCATCATCAGGAAATGCTGGACCGCATCCAGAGCTCACCGTGGCTCGACGCCGTCCTGCAAATTGGCAATCCGTCTTGGTTGTTATGGCTCAGCGGCGGGGCCTTTGTGGTCTTTGGTCTTGCGCTGGCAGCGGGACTTGTCACCCGGCTGGCGGCATTGGTCCTGCTCGGCACGCTTATCCCCATAACCCTAGCCATCCACATTGCCCCCGGCCACGAAGGCCCCTTGCTCAAGAACATCGCGATCATGGGCGGCCTCGTTCATTTTATTGTTCGCGGGGCAGGGGCTTATGCGCTGGATAATTTGCTGAAGAAGGGGTGAGGGGGAGTTTAGGGGCCTTGTCGCCTTCCTAGAAAGTCGCACGCGACTGAGTCGCCCAAATCACAGGCCAAGGCGTAAAGCTGATTGGCCATACCAGAATCCTGATTGAGGCCAAGCCCATTTGCATAGTGATTTCCAAGAGAAACGCAGGCTGCGGCTTCGTCGTTCTGGCAAGCCAACAAGAAATAATAGTTCGATAGACTGTAGTCTTGGTCGACACCGCGGCCTTCTTCGTATTTGAATCCGAGAACACTACACCCGACGGCGTAACCACCTTCGCACCCTTGGACATACAATTGAAGAACTTCGTCTTGATTCGGATCGCCTACTCTCCCGCTTTCAAGAATCCCACCAAGCACAGTGCAGCCAACGGCGTACCCGCCATCACAACTCATTCGAAAATATCTGATAGCCTCACTATCACTCTGAATAACACCTTCGCCTTTCTCGTATTGGAATCCCAATAGAACGCAAGCGACTGCATCTTCCTCACGACAAGACCTAAGAAGTAGTTGGGCCGCTAATTCATCGTTGCTTGGAATCGCATCAGTCACCAAGGAGGATCCGATCTCCCTGCATACTTGGCCGCCGCCAAGATTGCAGGCTCTATTGTAGTGTCTCGTGGCCTCGATCTCGCTAGGCTCCACGCCATCACCATTCCAGTAAAGGTCGGCAAGGTCGGCGCAACCCAATGCATCTCCCGCATCGCATGCCTGTCTGAAAAGTTCTACAGCTCTTTCGAAATCCTGTTCGACACCCTGCCCGCGCAAATACATGATACCAACGTTGTTGCAGGCACCGGCCTCTCCTAGTTCGCAGGCACGATTGGAGTAGTAAAAAGCTCTCTCGTTGTCTTGAGGACCATCAAGCCCTTCCAGATACATGAATCCAAGTGTTGCGCAGCTGACAGCATCCCCCGAATCACAAGTTTGGCGATAGTGCTGTTCCGCTTCTTCGTAGGTATCGAACATCAGCTCAGCTTCTTGAGCGTGAGCAACTACAGTGGTCAGGCCAAATAAGATGAACCAAGCAGTATGAAGAAACTTGAAGCGCATTATTCACTCTCCCATCTCGCTGCCTGAGCGTACCAGTTGTGCTTGACTGGTGAAACCCCCATGCCGTCATTCCATGGCCAAAAATGCGCCATGGCGCAAGGAGACCATGGAATCTACCGGGCCATCTGCGGGCACGTGGTTCGTGTTGGGTTGGTGAGGAGTGGCAAAGTTCCACTTTCTAAAAGGTGAGTGCAGTGGATTCCGGCATCAAGTGTCAGAATGACGGTAATTATATGTTCCGCATAAAGACTATGTTGAAGATTCAGCGATAGCCCTATCCCTCTTTGACGCCACCCGGCTTGGCCGGGTGGTCCATCTCTCAGCGTCTCTTGTAGATGAGGCATGGATCCCCCGGTTAAACCGGGGGACGTCAATTGAAGGCAGTGAGCGCTCTACTTCTCCGAAAACCGCGGCATCATTTCTGCGAAGTTGCACGGCTGGTGGCGGCTATCCAACTGCCAGACCAGGATCTCGTCCCAGCCGTCTTTCACCGCTCCGGTAGAGCCCGGCAGGGAGAAGACAAGCGTGTGATTGACCAGCCCGGCGCAGGCGCGGGACTGCACGGTGGAGGTTCCGACTTTTTGGAAACTCACCATATGAAACAAAGCTGAGAAGCCATCGATCTCTTTGTCATAGAGCGGCTTTACCGCTTCGACAGTAATGTCGCGTCCCGTCAAGCCCGTGCCACCGGTGGTGATGATCACCTCGACTTCGGGGTCTTGCGACCAGGTTTTCACCTGCGTGCGCACCGCTTCCATATCATCGATGAGAAGGTTGCGTCCGGCGAAAATATGCCCGGCATCCTTGATGCGATCTACAAGGGTTTGCCCCGAGGTGTCCGTCTCCAGTGTGCGCGTGTCGGAAACCGTCAGGACCGCCACTTTCAAAGGGCGAAATTCAAGAGAATGATCGAGGCCAGCCATGTGCAGCGCCTTTTGTTTTCGGCACTGCTGTTTTGCAAGTGCCTAGTTGAAATCAGGACCAATCGTCATGGTGTCGACGGATTGGTATACTGGCCAGCTGCCCTCCGCAACCAGATCAAGGCTGGGTGCGTCCTGATGTAGCTGCGCGCGATAGATCCAGAGGTTGGTGAGCACATGCTCGATAAAGCCACGGGTCTCTGGCGCTGGAATGCTTTCAATGAACAACAAAGGATCGTCCTGAAATTCAATGCTGTCGCGCCAGCGGCGAAGATTGCCCGGGCCCCCGTTATACGCCACCGCCAGCATGAAGAGATTGCGCCCCGCACCATAGCGGGTCATGAGCCGGTCAATATAAAGCTGACCCACCTGCATATTGTAACCCGGGTCGTAGAGCTTGTTTTCTTCCGACCCGCTCAAACTGCGATCTCCGGTGATGTAACTTGCCGTGCGCGGCAGAACCTGCATCAGGCCCATAGCGCCAACACGAGAAGTGGCGCCGGGATTAAACTTGCTTTCCTGGCGGGCAAAGGCATAAACCAGCGCGCGATCGAGCATATAGCCTTCTTCCGGCGCATAACTGGGAACGGGATAGAGCCCCGCTTGCATGGCCGGATCACTGGATTGGATTGCTGTGGTCAGTTGCGCGTAAGGCAAATCCAATGCGGCGGTCAGCGACAGAAAGGCCCGATCCAGCTCATTCGTAATGCGGCCATGGGCCCGCACCAGTTCAGCTTCGGCATCCGTGCGGCGACCCAGTTGGGTGAACGCAACTGCGCGCTCAATACCGCGATCCAGCATCAATGCTGCCAAGTCATCTTGGTTTAGAGGGGCAGGATCGAAATCAACTTCCAATTCGCGACCCAACTGGCGGGTGGCGAGAATGCCGTAAAAGGTCAAGGGTTCTGCGGCAGCGATTTCCAACATGGGGATCACTTGTGCGGGGTCAAAGTTGCGCATGTAGGACCGCGCAGCCCAATAGGCACCGGCTGATCTCAACCAGGGGTCCACCATCTCTGCCGTGGCAAGGTGTCTAAAATGCTCCGCAGCCTGATCAATTTCCCCTAAGCGCCAGGCAGCAAGTCCGGCCCACCAGTCCGCATCAGGTAGGGCGATGCGGCTTTGACTGGCGACATCCCCTGCAATTTCAAGGGCGCGATCATCACGCTGCTCAGCATAATAAGACCGCGCGATGGTGGAGCGTACCCGGTCAAATTCAAACTGGGTCAAATCGTTCCGTGTACGTGCCTCATGGAGGTAGTTATAGGATTGGGTTGGGCGCTCTCTGCGAATGAGCGAGGTAACATGGTTTTCGATCTGCCGCACCCGGCGACGCTCAGCCGTGCTGCGAGCACCATTGTGATGATCAAACGGATCCAGCGGCTGTGCGCTCACGCGCCAACGGCGGGTCTCTGGGCGGGTCACGGCTCTGCCGCCATCGCCTTGGCGGCGCATGGCCAGACGATAGATGCGAGCAGCGTCAGGGTGATCCGCATAATGAGACATCCAGGAACGCAGCTCAGCAAAGTTGGAACGATAGGCAGTTGGATGCATATAGCGCTGAAATTGCACATGGCCCAGAAGCACTCGGTTTTCTAGGCGTGAAATCAGATTATCGGCGGTGGTCCATTCGCCCCGCTCCTGAACCTCAAAGATCTGGGCATAAAGGCGGACGTCCGCATCGGACAATGCTCGCGGGATGGGCTGGGACGCTTGATTTTCGTAATTCTGGGCAAAGGCGGGGGCGGGGATAAGCACGATTAATGCAACAAACAGGGCAACAAACCTGAAACTCCAGGTTAAACTAAAGTTAAATTGGCGCATTTCTGCGTCACGAGTTTTACCAAAAAGCATGTTTGAACGACCCCACATCCACCGGCAGCGAAGCTACTCATTGCTTCGCCCAAGTGCAACAGAGGTGCAAACTCAAGGCCGCTTTTAGGGAGCCATGCGGGGATAAACGCGGGGATTAGGGTCTAATCGGAGGCGATAGCATCAAGGCGCTGTTTCATATTGAGAAGATCGGCCCAGGCCTCCCGTTTTGCCAGGGGGTTTCGCAGCAAATAGGCGGGATGCAAGGTCGGCAGCAGCGGCACTTTCAGCGAGCCCGTATCAAACTCCCCCCATTGCCCGCGAAGCCGCATAATCCCTTGGTTTGTGTCCAACAATAGCTTGGACGAACTGCCCCCCAAGGTCATGGTTAGCTTGGGGCCCACTAGCTCCATATGGCGTTTGAGGAAAGGCAAGAAGATCAGGCCTTCCTGCAATGTCGGCGTGCGATTGCTCAAGGGTCTCCAGGGCAGGATATTGGTGATGTAGACCGAGGTCCGGTTTCGCCCGATGGCGGCCAGCATCTTGTCCAGTAATTGGCCAGAACGCCCCACAAAGGGCTTGCCTTGACGGTCCTCTTGCTCGCCCGGCGCCTCGCCGATCAGCATCAGCGGGGCCTCAGGGTTGCCATCGGCAAAGACCAGATTGCGAGCCGCCGGGAAATGGCTTTTCGCTTCAAAGCCTTGCAGAGCCTCACGCAATTCCTCCAGCGAGGTGCAGCTTGCCGCCAACGCTGCGGCGTCGGTTTTGAGCTGGGTGTTCTTCTCCTCGGCCGCCTCTTCGTCGGTTTTTTTGGTCCGGGGGCGCAAGGAGATAGGTTTGCCCTGGGGCATCTCCAGCACTGCCGCAGGGGCAGGGGCTTCCGCCGCATAGAGGGCGGCTGCCTCAAGACCGATAGCCTCATCCACACCCGCATCGGCATACCAGCGCAGCAGCGCCAATCCTGCCGTACGCATGGTCTGGCCTGCGGCTCGCATATCCTGCAAATCTGGTGGGGAGGTCTCGGTCATGGTCCCATCATAGCGAAGAATTTCAAACCCTAAAGGGCTTTGACGGGCCGCAGCAAACCTTTAGGGTTCAACGCCGAGTGATTTGATCCAGAAGACTTTGATTCCCAGAGCAAGAGCAGGGCAGCAGACATGAGCGAAGCCGAGGTGGAACGCGAATCCATGGAATACGATGTGGTGATCGTTGGAGCGGGGCCTGCTGGCCTCTCCGCTGCGATTCGCCTCAAACAGCTTGCCGAAGAGGCGGGTTCTGAGATTTCCGTCGCGGTTCTGGAAAAAGGCGCAGAAGTTGGCGCCCATATCCTCTCTGGTGCTGTGATCGATCCCAAGGGGCTCGATGAGCTCTTCCCTAAGTGGCAGGAAATGGACACGCCGCTCAAGACGCCCGTGAAGAAGGACAAGTTTCTCTTTCTCGGCCCTGCGGGTTCTATCCGGTTTCCGAATTTCCTGTTCCCGCCGCTCATGTCCAATCACGGCATGTATATCGCCAGTCTGGGCAATATCTGTCGCTGGCTGAATGACCAGGCCGAAGCTATGGGCGTGGAGGTTTATCCCTCAATCGCCGTGGCGGACGTGGTGCTGAACGACGATGGTTCGGTCAAAGGTGTGGTCACCGGCGATCTTGGGGTTGCCCGCGATGGCTCTCAGAAGGGCGGCTACACCCCTGGCATGGAGCTGCACGGCAAATACACATTGATTGGCGAAGGCGTCCGCGGTTCTGTTGCCAAGAAACTGATCGAGAAATTCGAGCTTTCCAAGGGCAGAGATCCGCAGAAATTTGGCATTGGTCTCAAGGAATTATGGGAGATTGATCCGGCTAAACACGATCCGGGTCTTGTGGTTCACACCATGGGCTGGCCTCTAAGCGGGGGTACGGGCGGGGGCTCGTTCATGTATCACTTTGAGGAGAATCTGGTCTCCGTCGGCTTTGTGGTGCACTTGAACTACACCAACCCCAACATCTCGCCTTTTGATGAACTGCAGCGCCACAAACACCATCCGGCGTTATCTCACTATCTCGAAGGCGGAAAACGCATCTCTTATGGTGCGCGCGCTATCACGGAAGGTGGGCTGCAATCCATACCGAAACTGGCGTTTCCCGGCGGGGCGCTGATCGGATGTTCCGCGGGCTTTGTGAATGTGCCGCGGATCAAAGGCACGCATAATGCGATGAAGACCGGCATGCTGGCGGCAGAATCTGCGTTTGAGGCCATCGCAAATGGTCGCGCTCATGACGGGCTGGAATCCTATGAGCCCGCCGTCAATGCCTCCTGGGTGCATAAGGATCTCTTCCGCGTGCGCAACGTGAAACCCTTATGGAGCAAATTTGGCAACATCCTCGGGCTTGCGCTTGGCGGTTTGGACATGTGGACCAATTACCTTCTGGGCTTCTCTTTCTTTGGCACGCGCCATCACTCCAAACCGGATCACGCCACCCTGAAACGCAAGGTTGACGCCAAGCCTATCGACTATCCCAAGCCTGACGGAAAGTTGAGTTTCGACAAATTGTCATCAGTGTTTTTATCAAACACCAACCACGAAGAAGACCAGCCGGTGCATCTGGTCCTCAAGGATGCCAGCGTGCCCATCGAGCATAACCTGCCAACCTTCGATGAGCCCGCACAGAGATATTGCCCGGCAGGGGTTTATGAAATTGTGCGGGATGATGACGGGGGTAACCCAAAATTCGTAATCAACGCGCAAAACTGTGTTCACTGTAAAACCTGCGACATCAAAGACCCGACGCAGAACATCAATTGGACTGTGCCGGAAGGCGGCGGTGGTCCTGTTTACCCCAATATGTGAGTGATTGTGAGATTGCATTTATTCCGTAAGCTGATTGTTCTGGGCGCCGCGTTGGTATTGTCCGGGTGTGGTGGTGTGAGCGGCCTGGACTTTAGCTCCATGGGCCGCATGGGAAGCTATGATACGCCTTCTCACTATGGCTCTTACCTGGCGGCTCGTCAGGCCCAAATGGAGCGCGATACGGAGTCTGCTGCCGAACTTTATCAGCGCGTCTTGCAGACCGGCCCGGTGAGCGCTGATCTGATCGAGCGCGCCTATGTGCTGGAAGTTTCCAACGGCAATCTGAATTCCGCGGCACGTCTTGCGGAGGTTGCCGTTGCCCTCGATCCAGAAAATGCCTTTGCGCGACTGACCGTTTCTATCGATCATTTCGAAGAGGGGCGCTACGCCGACGCTGGCGTTGCTTTGGATGGCATTGATACAGGCCCTCTGACTTTGCTGACGGTGGCGCTCATCCGATCATGGGCGCTTATGGGCGAAGGCCGAGCCGATGAGGCAATGGACTTTCTGGCAAACGTTGAGAACATTCCGGGGATCGAACTCTTTAAGGTCTACCACGGTGCCTTGATGGCTGATCTTGCGGGCAATGATCAGGAAGCCGAAGTTGCCTATGTTGCGGCGATTACTGCCTCTGGCGGCGGCAGTGTGCGCGCTGTTCAGGCCTATGGCAATTTTCTCGAACGCCAGGGGCGTTCCCAAGAGGCGTCGGTGATCTATGGCGCCTATCTTCAGATCGCCCCCAATAACCCACAAATTCTCGCCGCGAAAGCACGTGCGGATCAGGGGCGCCGCGCACAGCGTCTTGTCCCCAATGCAAAGGCTGGCGCGTCCGAAGCCATGTTCTCTGTTGCAAGTGTTCTAGCCGCTGAGCGATCCTTCGAAGTGCCCTCGCTCTATCTGCAGTTTGCTCTGCACCTGCGTCCCAATCATGATTCAGCCCGCATGCTTTTGGCCGAGATCTACGAGGTTATGGACCTGGAAGAACGGGCGGTGCTGGAATTTGCGAACATTTCTCGCAACTCCGCCCTGAAGCATGAAGCTGAAGTTCAACGCGCCTTGATCCTGAACCGCATGGACCGCCAGGACGAAGCGATCGCGATCCTTATGGGGCTGACGGACGATGACCCTCGCGCGCTTGATGCATGGGTTGGTCTGGCTGATACTTTGCGATCAGAAGAGCGCTATGAAGAAGCCGCCGACGCCTATGCCCACGCCATCGGTCTTGTGGAAGAAGAATTCTCCGGCTTCTGGGCGCTCTATTATGCCTATGGCATTTCACTGGAACGCATTGGCGAATGGGAAGAGGCCGAAGCGTCTTTCCTTCACGCACTGGAGCTTCATGAAGATCATCCTTATGTGTTGAACTATCTTGGTTATAGCTGGATTGAACAAGGCATGCATCTGGAACAGGCGCTTGAAATGATCCATCGCGCTGTGGAGCAACGCCCCGATGATGGCTTTATCGTTGATAGTCTTGGCTGGGGTTATTATCAGCTCGGCCAATATGATGAGGCAGTGATTTATCTTGAGCAAGCCGCAGAACTGACGGCGGGTGACCCCACCATCAACGATCATTTGGGGGATGCCTATTGGCGCAAAGGCATGGAACGCCAAGCACGGTTCCAATGGGGCCACGCCTTGCTTTTGGAAATGGATGATGAGACCCGCGCCACTGTTGAAAACAAACTGGTAAACGGTCTCGGTGATCAACCTGAAACGGCAATGGAAGATGGTGGCCAGGGAAATGGTGGGGAGTAAACTCACCGCCTTTGCTCCGGCAAAGATCAATCTGACACTTCGCGTATTGGGAAAGCGCCCCGACGGCTTTCACGAGCTGGAAAGCCTCGTGGTGTTTGCTGATATAGGCGACCGTGTTCGTGCAGTGCGATCTAGTGAGTGGGAATTGTCAATCGATGGTCCCTTTGCAAGCGACCTGAATGCCGAAAATTTGAATGACAATCTGGTACTCCGTGCTGCGAAACTGACGCAGAAATGGGCCAGCACCAAGGGCGTTGATATTCCTCCTTTGCGTTTTGAATTGGAAAAGAACCTACCCATAGCATCCGGCATCGGTGGTGGGTCGTCCGATGCGGCGGCCGCAATCAAACTATGTTTGCAAGCTGCTGATCTTGGCATCGATGATGAGTTGCTGCGCGCTGTCGTTCAGTTAGGCGCTGATATTCCGGTTTGTCTCAAGGGGGAGCCCACTTGGATGAGCGGCATTGGCGAGGACCTAACGTCTGCCCAAGTTCCCAATGACTTGCACTTGGTTTTGGTCAATCCGGGCATTGCTGTTTCAACAGCGGCGGTTTTTGGAAGGTTGAATGCGGGACCTCTTGTTCTGGAGCAAGAGAGCCACCCAGGTTTTTCGTCAGCAGATCAGCTCATTGAATTCCTCAAGGCCTCATCAAACGATCTGCAATTGCCAGCAATGGAAATTGAACCTGTGATTGGCAATGTGCTCAAGGAGATAGCTGCGACAGGTGCGTTGATCGCCCGCATGTCTGGCAGCGGGGCCACGTGTTTCGGGATCTATGAAAGTGCGGGCGTGGCGAACGATGCGGCCGCTCAATTGTCTGCGGATCATGCAGATTGGTGGGTCAGTCTCTAACAGGAGGCATTTCTTTGCCCCAGATGATATCGACCGGCCCCTTGGACGAAAACCAATGGCAACCCCACTGGGACAGATCTGCTGAAGCAGCCTCTACCTTGAAACCGGGGGCAGCTTTTCCAAGCGCATTTTTGTTATCAAGAGGTAACCATGATCCGCCGCCAGGCGTGGGCAAAGGTGCCCCGTCAGCGTTTGGGCTGACACCATAAAGATCCTCGGAAACCGAACATTTGAAGTAGAAAAGATCATCGGCATTGGTCATGAGAGCTTCCTCCTGACACCAATTGATAGCATCTAATGCGCCCGTGAGATGCAGAACTCGACCAGGTCCTGAAGTACCGTGCGGGTTTCGCTTTCGGGGAAAATCGCGAGAGCGTCCTCAGCCATAGAGCCATAGTGGCGCGCGCGCTCGATCGTGGCGGCAACGGTGCCATGTTTTTCCAGCAATGCCATGGCGTGTTCTAGATCGGCGTCCGTCTGCTCGCCCTTTTCCATGGTGCGTTTCCAAAAAGCGCGTTCTTCATCATCGCCGCGGCGGAAGGCAAGGACCACAGGAAGTGTGATTTTACCCTCGCGGAAATCGTCGCCAACGCTTTTGCCAAGTTTGGCCTGACTGCCTGAATAATCCAGTGCGTCATCGACCAATTGAAACGCTATGCCCAGATTGCGGCCGTAACTCTCAAGGGCTTCTTCTTCCGCATCCGGACGGCTTGCGATCACAGCCCCCACTTGCGTGGCGGCGGCAAACAAGGCCGCTGTCTTGGCCTGGATGACTTGAAGATAAGTGTCTTCGGTGGTGGCGGTATTGTTGGCAGTGGCCATCTGCAACACTTCACCTTCGGCGATCACGGCGGCGGCGTTGGACAAGATGTCCAGCACGCGCAGGTGACCCGTGGTGACCATCAACTGGAAAGAGCGAGAGAAGAGATAATCGCCGACCAGCACTGTCGACTGATTTCCGTAGACCAGATTTGCAGCTGTCTTGCCCCGGCGCAGTTCTGAGCCGTCCACCACATCATCGTGCAACAAGGTGGCGGTATGAATAAATTCCACGGCGGTGGCCAAGGCGATATGGGAGCGCCCGTCAAAGCCGCACAGCTTGGCCGCGGCCAAGGTCAGCATGGGCCGCAGGCGTTTGCCGCCTGCAGATACCAGATAATCTGCCAGTTCCGGGATCAGATCCACCTGAGAGTGCATCCGTGTCAGAATCTCTTCATTCACAGCGCTCAGATCATCATCGATCAAGGCTTTCAGCCGATCGACCGCAGTTTCCCGCTTTTCCCCCTCAAGTGGTATGACAACGCCCACAATCTGCCTCTTGATCTTTATGTTCAGCCATCGGCACACTAGGTGGTGGCCAGGAAATGGGCAAGTCAGCTTTGAGGCGCGCGCGAATTGGACGCAATTGGCTGCTGCGGGACGGCACATGGTTCCAGCACAGCTTTTAAGGGAATTGGCATGATCGAAATTCTGCGTACGATAAACCCGGTGGACCTCTCCTATGCTCAGGCCCTGCTAAAGGACGCCAGCATCGAGTCCCATGTCTTTGACACCAATGCCAGCGTCATTGAGGGATCTATCGGGGCGATCCCGCGCCGCCTGATGGTGATCGACGAGGACGCCGCCACGGCGAAGGAGATCCTGAGCAAAGGGGGCATTGAGCCCTATGACGGGAAACCCTTTTGAGGGCGGCTGACGAAAAATTGAGCGAAGAGTTCACCGAGGATGCCTTTCTCGGAGGCAAGCTCTCGATCCTGCAATCGTCCAAGGGCTTCCGTGCTGGCCTTGATTCGGTGCTTTTAGCGGCTGTAGTGGAGGCAAGTGACAAGGAGCGCGTCCTGGATGCAGGCTGCGGGGCAGGGGTGGCTGGGCTATGTCTTGCCGCCCGAACAGGCGCGCCTGTTACGGGCATTGATAGCCAATCTACTGCTATCGACCTTGCCCAACAAAATGCCGAAAGGAACGATCTCGCCTCAAAAGCCACCTTCATTGAAGCAGATGTCTTTGATGCAGCAGGTGCGGTGGGCGCGGATGTGTTCGACCACGTGATCTCCAATCCACCGTTTCATGACCCGGCGCGAGAGCGGCTTTCCCCGGATAAGGGCAAGGCAGTGTCTCATGCATTTGGGGAAGGTGTTGCCTATAGAGACCGCATGGCCAAGTGGATCAAGGCCTGCCTCAAGACTCTCAAGACCAAAGGAAGCATCACGCTGATTAACCGCGCCGCCGCGCTTCCCGCCATGTTGGCAGCCCTTGATGGCCCCACGGGCGGGATCATGGTGGTTCCGCTGCAGCCCTTTGAGGGCGAGCCTGCAAAACGGGTGATTGTTACCGCCCAAAAAGGTTCCAGATCCCCGGCACAGCTTCACCCGGGCGTGGTTTTGCACAAGGGGGCCAGAGAGTTCACGCCCAATATCGAGGCAGCATTGCGAGATGGCGCTGCTTTGGATCTCTCTTCCTAATTAAGATTGAGACCCTTGAGATTGCGGCCCGCACTACGTACATATCCCCCATGAAAAAATTATTCGGCTGGATAGCCCGCCTCGTTGGATTTGACCGCAACCCCCAAGTGGCCGTGGTGCGCCTGAACGGCGTCATTGGCGGCTCTGGCGGCCTCAGACCGGGGCTCAGCCTCGCCGGCGTTGCTGGGCAGCTGGAAGAGGCATTTGATGTCTCGCGCCTCAAAGCAGTGGCGCTTCTGATCAACTCCCCAGGAGGCTCGCCTGTCCAATCGCGCCTGATCCATGACCGCATTCGTGTGCTCTCAGAGGAAAAAGGTGTTCCTGTTTTTGCCTTTTGCGAGGATGTGGCGGCCAGCGGCGGCTATATGCTGGCGGTCTCAGCGGATGAGATATTCGCCGACAGCTCGTCCATCATTGGCTCCATCGGGGTGATCTCGGCAGGTTTTGGCTTTCCAGGTCTGTTGGAGAAATTGGGTGTTGAACGCCGGGTACATACGTCCGGGGAAAACAAATCCACCCTCGATCCATTCTCGCCGGAAAAGCAGGAAGACGTGGACCGCATTCTGGCCATTCAGGCCGAAGTCCACGAGGGCTTTAAGGATCTGGTCAAAGACCGCCGCGGCGATCGCCTCCACTTTGACGACAACCCGAACGTCTTTACGGGGGAGTTCTGGGCTGCGGGCAAGGCCCATGAGATGGGACTGATCGATGGTATCGCCGATGCGCGCTCTATCATGCACAAGCGCTTTGGCTCGAAGGTCAAGCTCAAGGTCATCGCTGCAGAAAAAGGACTCCTGCGCCGCCCGCGTGTGGATGCGGATGTCTCGGCAAACCCGCTGGGAAATCTCTTCGGGGCACCGGGGCAGGCCATGGCTTGGCTGGAGACCCGGTCCTTTTGGTCGCGGTTTGGGCTGTAGCCCACGCAATCTCGCTTCCAGCCTTGATTTCGACCCGGCCAGCCTTGATTCACAAACCTTGATTCAATGGGGGCACGAGGCTACCGTTCGCCGAATTCATGCGCCAGCTGCGCGCCATCACTAGAACAAGAAGAATCGCCGCGCCATGACCGATGCGCCTGATACGTCCTTTCAGGGACTGATCCTGACACTACAAAAATATTGGGCGCGCCAGGGCTGCGTGATCCTGCAGCCCTATGACATGGAGATGGGGGCGGGGACCTTCCATCCGGCGACCACTTTGCGGGCACTGGGCCCCAAGCCGTGGAACGCAGCTTACGTGCAACCCTCGCGCCGCCCCACCGATGGGCGCTATGGGGAAAACCCCAACCGGTTTCAGCACTACTACCAATTCCAGGCGATCCTGAAACCAAGCCCTGAGAACATTCAGCAGCTCTATCTTGACAGCCTGACCGAGCTTGGCATCGATTGGCGCAACCATGACATCCGCTTTGTTGAGGATGACTGGGAAAGCCCGACACTTGGCGCCTGGGGTCTGGGTTGGGAGGTCTGGTGCGACGGCATGGAAGTCTCGCAGTTCACCTACTTCCAGCAAGTGGGCGGTTTTGAATGCGAAGTGGTGGCTGGCGAGCTTACCTACGGGCTGGAGCGTCTGGCCATGTATGTGCAGGGCGTGGACAACGGTTACGATCTTGATTTTAACGGCAAGGGCGTAACCTACGGCGATGTGTTCCACCAATCCGAAGTGGAATTTTCCGCCTATAACTTTGAGCATGCGGACACGGATATTCTGTTCGGCCATTTCAAAGACCATGAAGCTGAATGCATGAAATTGCTGGAGGCCAAACTCGCGCTTCCCGCCTATGACCAGGCGATCAAGGCTAGCCATGTGTTCAATCTTCTGGACGCGCGGGGCGTGATTTCGGTTACCGAACGCCAAGCCTATATCGGCCGCGTAAGAGAGCTCACCAAGGGCTGCTGCGCTGCGTGGCTGGATAGTCCACAAGGTCGCACTGACAAGGCGGAGGGCGCATAATGGCTGAGCTCCTGCTTGAACTCTTCTCCGAAGAAATCCCGGCGCGCATGCAAGTTGCCGCCGCGCGTCAGCTTGAAGAGACCATTGTCAAGAAACTATCCGAACACGGATTAAAGCCAAAGAGTGTAAGGCATTATTCGACGCCGCGTCGCCTGACGCTTGTGCTCGAAGGCTTGCCGCTGGAACAGCCAGATGTTTCCGAAGAACGCAAAGGCCCGCGCGTGGGCGCGCCGGAAAAAGCGGTTCAAGGTTTTCTGCGCGGGGCGGGCATCGATAGCCTGGATCAATGCGAGACCCGGTCCGACAAAAAAGGCGAATTCTACGTTGCGGTCATTGAGAAAAAAGGCGGCAAGACCGCGGATGTGATCGCCGCGTTGGTGCCTGAAGTCGTACGCGGCTTTCATTGGCCCAAGTCCATGAGGTGGGGCTCGGGCTCTTTGCGCTGGGTGCGCCCGCTGCATTCGATCTGTTGTGTGCTGGATGGCGAGGTCGTGCCGTTTGAGGTGGATCACATCACCTCCAGCAATATCACTTACGGCCATCGCTTCCATGCGCCTGAGGCGATTGAAGTTACGAATTTTGAGGCTTACGAGGCAGCGCTGACCAAATCGCGCGTGGTGCTGGACCGGGAGGTGCGTAAGAACACCATCTGGACGGACGCACAAAAACTTAGCGCCGCACAAAATCTGGAAGTGGCAGAGGACGCAGGTCTTCTGGAAGAGGTCACGGGGTTGATCGAGCTGCCCGTCGTGCTCATGGGTGAGTTCGATGAGGCGTTCCTCGACGTGCCGCCGGAAGTGCTCATCTCTGCTATGCGCAGTCACCAGAAGTATTTCGCCGTGAACGATCCCAAGTCAGGCAAGCTCGCCAACAAGTTTGTCTTCGTGGCAAATCTTGCGGCGGAAGACGGCGGCAAGGCGATTGTTGCGGGCAACGAGCGCGTGCTGAACGCGCGTCTGGCAGATGCAAAATTCTTCTGGGATCAAGACCGGAAGGTGAAGCTCGAAGACCGCGTTGAGAAGCTGAAAGACATTGTATTCTACGACAAGCTCGGCACGGTTTACGACAAGGTGCAGCGGGTGCGGGCATTAGCACGCGAGATTGCGCCTCTTGTGGGCGCTGATCCGGATAAAGCTGACAAGGCGGCGCTTTTGGCGAAGGCGGATCTCGTTTCCGACATGGTCTATGAAGCTCCGGAGCTTCAAGGGATCATGGGCCGGTACTATGCTCTTGAAGAAGGCATTGATGGCGAAATCGCGAATGCAATCCAGGGTCACTATGCCCCGCAGGGGCCAAGCGATGATTGCCCGAGCGCGCCAGTATCCGTTGCCGTGGCTTTGGCGGACAAGATGGATACTCTGTGTGCCTTTTGGACCATCGAAGAGTTGCCTACCGGTTCGAAAGACCCCTACGCATTGAGACGCTCGGCGTTGGCAACGATCCGTCTGCTGCTGGAGAACGAGCATAAGTTTGACCTCTCCAAATGGATGCAAAGGACGATCTCCCGGTGTGTCGATCAAATTCTGGATCGGCATAATACGAAAGTTGCCAAGGCGGCAGAAGAGTTCAAGGATGTTAGTGCGTTCCCAAATGAAGTCGATTGGATCGCGGCCAAGTCGACTGGATCGGCCATCCCAGTTAATCTGAAAGATGAGTCAGCGCCACGCAGTCTTGGGCACCGCAATTTTCAACCAATTATCGAGTCCACGGGGCTCGACCTCCTCTCCTTCTTCGCCGACCGCTTGAAAGTATACCTCCGCGACAAGGGCGCACGTCACGATCTCATCGATGCGGTATTTGCCCTGCGCGACGAAAATGGCAATCCGCCGGACGACCTCGTCCTCATCGTTGCCCGTGTAGAAGCCTTGGGCGAGTTCCTCGACACTGAAGATGGCCAAAACCTTCTTGCTGGGTACAAGCGGGCTGTAAACATTCTTCGTATTGAAGAGAAGAAAGACAAGGCGAGCCATGCAGGCACGGCGGATGAAACGCTGCTGAGCGAAGACGCCGAGAAAGCACTCTTCAATGCCATCGCCCAAGCAGATACCATTGTGCGTGGGCATCTGGAGCGGGAAGATTTCACCGGCGCCATGGCGGCTGTCGCCCAATTGCGCGGGCCGGTGGACGCGTTCTTTGACCATGTGAAAGTCAACGATGAGAACCCGGATGTGCGGGCGAACCGATTGAAATTGCTGAGCCAAATCCGCACCTCGTTGGAAGGGGTTGCAGATTTCTCGAAGATCGAGGGCTAGCATTCTTGTTTGCACCGAGTTGTAGGAGAGGAAGATGAATCGAGCAAAATTACTTCGTACACTGGGTTATGGCTTTTTGATTTGGCTTATCCCCTTTATTACAGCCTTTGCCATCTTTTCCATCCACGAGACCAACCGACCTCTCTTTGAATCGATCATGCCTGTTGCTTTGTGCCTGTCGGTGATCGTGTTTACCGTGCTCTACTTTCGTAAATACAGGGATGCCACGGTGGCGACGGGGATCAAGCTGGGCACCCTGTGGATGGTGATGAGCCTGGCGCTGGATACGCCCATGTTCTTCGGCGGACCCATGCAGATGACCGTGCCGGAGTATATCTCTGACATTGGTGTTACCTATTTTATCATCCTGATCGTGCCCATCGGTTTGGCTTGGGCGAGGCGGAAGCCTACCTAGGCTGGAGAACTTAAGGAAAGAGTACGCATGACCAAATGGGTCTACACATTCGGAGCTGGAAAATCGGAAGGCGATGCAAGTCTGCGCAACCTTCTGGGCGGCAAGGGCGCGAACCTGGCGGAGATGAGCAATCTCGGTCTGCCGGTGCCTCCAGGCTTTACCCTCACCACCGATGTGTGCACGGCATACTACGACAATGATCATCGTTACCCAGAGGAGCTGGAGCTTCAGGTCAAATCCGCCCTGGCACAAATCGAAGCGCTGACCGAAAAGCGCTTTGGCGACAAGCATAACCCGCTTTTGGTTTCTGTGCGATCCGGCGCCCGGGCGTCCATGCCGGGCATGATGGATACGGTGCTGAACCTTGGTCTGAACGATGAAACCGTCGCAGGGTTGGCCAAACTTTCCGAAGATGCACGCTTTGCTTATGACAGCTATCGCCGGTTCATTCAGATGTATTCCGATGTGGTGATGGGGGTGGATCATCATTCTTTTGAGGAAATCCTCGAAGACGCCAAACTGGAAAAAGGCGTTACTCTGGACACGGAACTCGACGCCGATGATTGGAAGGCGTTGGTCAAGGATTATCTGGAGCTCACGAAACGCGAAACCGGTAAAGATTTTCCGCAAAATCCTATCGATCAATTGTGGGGCGCCATCAGCGCCGTGTTCGGATCATGGATGACCAAGCGCGCCATCACCTATCGTCGTCTGCATGATATTCCGGGCCAGTGGGGCACTGCGGTCAATATACAATCCATGGTCTTTGGCAATATGGGAGAGGGCTCGGCCACTGGCGTTGCGTTCACGCGCGATCCTTCTACCGGGGACAAATCCTATTACGGCGAGTTCCTGATCAATGCTCAAGGCGAGGACGTTGTGGCGGGCATTCGCACGCCGCAGTACCTAACCAAGCAAGCTCGCGAGATGGCAGGCGCGGATGACATCTCCATGGAAGAGGCGATGCCGAAGGCCTTTACCGAATTGGCTGCGGTGTTTGAAAGGCTCGAGGCTCATTATCGCGAGATGCAGGATATCGAGTTTACCGTGGAAAACGGCACTCTGTGGATGTTGCAAACCCGCACGGGCAAGCGCACGGCAAAATCAGCGCTTAAGATCGCCGTGGATATGGTGGATGAAGGCCTAATCAACGAAGACGAAGCCTTGATGCGCGTCGAGCCCCAAGGCCTGGATCAATTGCTTCACCCCACGTTGGACCCTGATGCGCCTCGTAAAGTTATTGCGCGCGGGCTTCCGGCCTCTCCGGGGGCCGCCAGTGGCGAAGTGGTCTTTAACGCGGATGAAGCTGAGAACCGCGCCAAGATGGGCCACAGTGTCATCCTTGTGCGGACGGAAACAAGCCCTGAAGACATTCACGGCATGCATGCTGCCGAAGGCATCCTCACCGCGCGGGGAGGCATGACCTCTCACGCGGCTGTTGTGGCACGCGGCATGGGGCGTGCGTGCGTTGCCGGGGCGGGTTCTGTCCGCATCAGCTATGAGAAGGCTGAGTTTACCACCGCAGGCGTTACCATCAAGGCAGGCGAGATCATCACCATTGACGGCTCCTCCGGGGAGATCATGCAGGGTTCGGTGGACACAATTCAGCCGGAGCTGACGGGCGATTTTGGCACTCTTATGGCGTGGGCGGATAAAAAGCGCCGCATGGGCGTGCGCGCTAACGCTGAAATACCAGAGGATGCAAAAGTTGCGCGGAATTTTGGTGCCGAAGGCATCGGTCTATGCCGGACGGAGCACATGTTCTTTGATGCCAAACGCATTCTGGCCGTGCGCGAGATGATCGTGGCCAAGGATGAGAATGGTCGTCGCAAGGCGCTTGGCAAACTGCTGCCGGAACAGCGCAAGGATTTTGTAGAGTTGTTCCATATCATGAAAGGCCTGCCGGTCACCATTCGCCTGCTGGACCCGCCCTTGCACGAATTTTTGCCTCACGAGGATGCAGAAATCGAGGAAGTGGCCAAGGCCGCCAACGTGACCGTGGAGACGCTCAAACGGCGCATTGCGGAGCTGGAAGAAAGCAACCCCATGCTGGGCCATCGGGGCTGCCGCCTGGGCATTACCTATCCTGAGATCTATGAGATGCAGGCCCGCGCTATCTTCGAGGCTGCTGCAAACGTGGCAAAGGAAACCGGTGAACACGTGGTGCCGGAGATCATGATCCCGCTTGCGGCCACGAAGGCCGAGATCGATTTTCTCAAAGAACGGATTGATGGCGTTGCCGTGGCAGTAATGAATGAGACCGAGGTCGAGATGGACTATTCCATCGGGACCATGATCGAGTTGCCTCGGGCGGCGCTTCAGGCTGGCGAAATTGCTCAGTCAGCGGAGTTCTTTTCCTTTGGCACCAATGATTTGACCCAGACCACCTTTGGTATCAGCCGGGATGACGCGGCGCGGTTCTTATGGATCTATCAAGAACGCGGCATCCTGGACAGCGATCCTTTTGTCACCATTGACCGCGAAGGCGTGGGCCAGCTTGTGCGTATGGGCGCAGAACGCGGTCGCGCGGTGCGGGCTAATTTGAAGCTGGGGATTTGCGGGGAACATGGCGGCGATCCGGCATCCATCGATTTTTGCGAAGAGGTCGGGTTGGACTATGTGTCCTGCTCACCCTTCCGGGTGCCTATCGCGCGGCTGGCTGCAGCGCAGGCGGTGTTGAAGCGTGGAGCTGACTAGCTCTCAAACACAATATCCAAACCTAGATCTAAGCTGGGCGCGGAATGGGTGAGCCAACCCACGGAAATCATATCCACGCCGGTTTCCGCCACGCTGTGCACGGTTTCAAAGTTGATCCCGCCTGAGGCCTCCAGAACGGCACGGCCTTTGTTGATCTCCACTGCCTCGCGCAAGACATCCGGGCCCATATTATCGAGCAAGACCACATGGGCACCACCGTCCAATGCCTCGCGAAGCTGATCCAGCGTATCCACTTCGATCTCTACACGAACCATATGGCCGACATTGGCAAATGCCCCTTGGAGGGCAGCGGTAATGCCCCCCGCAATGGCAATGTGATTGTCCTTGATCAGGATGGCGTCATCCAGGCCAAAACGGTGGTTTGATCCGCCCCCTGCGCGCACAGCATATTTCTCCAGCGCGCGAAGCCCCGGCGTGGTTTTGCGGGTGCAGGTGATACGCGCGCGTGTGCCTTCAATGCGTTTGGAAAAGGCAGCGGTCGCCGTGGCAATGCCCGACAAATGTCCCATGTAATTCAGGGCGACCCGCTCTGCAGATAAGATAGAGCGGGCATCACCTTCAATCAACGCGATGCCGTCTCCCACTGCCGCGTCTGAGCCATCGGGCAAGCGGATGGCAATCTTCAAGGAAGGATCCACCAGGCGCAGCGCCATGCGCGCGAGATCAAGCCCGGCAATGCGCCCGGGTTGACGCGCAGCGATTTCAGCGCGTGCCGTGGTGCCGACAGGGATTGTTGCTTGTGAAGTAATATCGCCCGCCCGGCCTAGATCTTCCGCCAAGGCGGCGCGGACCATAGGTTCGATCAACAATGGTGAGAGAGGTTCTAGGTCAGGCATGGGTGGTCTCGAGTTTTGCGGCGGGGATAATGCTGTCGCCAGCCAATGTGACAAATGTCCGCTTGGCGAAGGCCTCGCGCGGCTCCGGGAAATCTTCGCGATAATGTCCGCCGCGGCTTTCCTCTCGCGCCAGCGCGCTTTGCGTAATCAATTGCGCCATGGTGAAGAGATTCACGAAGGTTGCTTCTGCGCCGGGCGACTGCGCCGCTTCGGCTTTGAGCACGGCAATCTCACTCAATGCGGAGTTCAGCGAGGCCGCTGACCGCACAACACCCACATGTGTGGCCATGATCCAGCGCAGGCGTTGGGCAATCTTGGAATTCAGGATCTGATCTGCCGGGCCGATAGCTTGGCTGGCGATGGGCAAGGGGGTGGTGCGCGTGGCGGTGCTTCCATTGATGTCTTGGGCAACGCGCGCGGCAAAGACCACAGCCTCCAGCAGGGAGTTGCTGGCCAGACGATTGGCCCCGTGGGCACCAGAAGAGGTAACCTCACCGCACGCCCAAAGCCCGGAAAGAGATGTGCGCCCGTTCTCGTTCGTGGCAATCCCGCCCATATGATAGTGCGCAGCGGGGGCCACTGGAATTAAATCTGTGACCGGATCAATGCCTGCCGATTGACAGGCTGCATAAACAGTGGGGAAGGCGTCGGGGAATTTTGCACCGATGGAGGTCCGCGCATCGAGATAGGTTTTGTGCCCTGAGGTGCGCATGGTGTGAATTGCCCGGGCGACAATGTCTCGTGGCGCGAGATCCCCCATAGGGTGAATGTCCTCCATAAAGCGGCTGCCCGCTTCATCCACCAGAAATGCGCCTTCACCGCGCAAGGCTTCGGACGCCAATGGGGCCGGATCGCGGCCTATATCGATGGCGGTGGGGTGGAACTGCAGAAACTCAGCATCAGCAATTACAGCACCTGCGCGTGCCGCCATGGCGACCCCCTCGCCAAGGGCTTCGGGCGGGTTGGTGGTAACATTGTAAAGCGCGCCGGTCCCGCCGGTGGCCAGCACGACATTCCGGGCCCGGATTAAAAGCGGCGGCTTGCCGGGTTCTGCCCAGTTCGGCGCAAACACACCGACCACGCGGCCTTCAGAGATGGCAAGCGTATGAGCGGTCACCCCGGACATCACATGAATAGACGGTGCGGCGAGCACAGCGGCACGCAAGGCTTCCATGATCGCAGCGCCCGCACGGTCTCCCTGAACGCGGACAATACGGTTTCGCCCGTGCGCGCCCTCGCGGCCAAATTGCAGTTTGCCCGCAACGTCCCGGTCAAAGGGTACGGCAAGCTCGATCAGATCAAGGATGCGGTCCGAGGCCTCATCGGCGATAAGATGCGCGATTTTAGGCTCAACCAGTCCTGCGCCTGCAGCGATAGTGTCGGCTGCATGTTCATCCGGCGTATCCCCCGGGCCGATGGCAGCCGCAATGCCCCCTTGGGCCCAGGCACTTGCCGCGCCCACACCGATGGGCGCATTGGCCAGGACGGTGACATGAGCGGGGGCAAGCTTCAGCGCGGTAAAAAGCCCCGCGAGCCCTGCGCCAATGACCAGCACATCGCCCGCATCAAGGACATTGTTCGCCGAGATCAGCCCGTTTGGAAATGAATGCACCACGGGATTGCCCGCCTATTCCGCCGCAGCAGCCATGGGTTTTACCTTGGGAGGCGAGAGCCGCAACATGGCATCGACGGAAGCTTTTGCGGCAACCGCAATGTCCGCATCCACGGTGACTTCAAAACTCTCGGTCTTCAAGCAATCGAGAATATTAGCCAGCGTGATGCGCTTCATGTGGGGGCACAGATTACAGGGGCGGATGAACTCAACGCCAGGGGTTTCCGCCGCCACATTGTCCGACATGGAACACTCGGTCAGCATCACCACTTTTGCCGGGCGCTTTTCCTTGGCATAGGCAATCAAACCTGACGTGGAGCCCGCAAAGTCTGCCTCGTCCACCACTTCGGGGGAACATTCCGGGTGGGCCAGCACCACAATGCCAGGGTTGGCCTCGCGATAGGCGCGGATGTCGTCGGCGGTGAATTGTTCATGCACTTCGCAGCGGCCGTGATAGGCGATGACTTTGATGTCGGTCTGCTTGGCCACGTTCTTGGCCAAATACTCGTCCGGGATCATCAACACTGTATCGACACCCCGTTCGGCGGCGATCTTCTCGACAATTTCAACGGCGTTTGATGAGGTGCAGCAGACATCGCTCTCGGCTTTCACATCCGCCGTGGTGTTTACATAAGTGACGATAGGCACGCCGGGATATTTTTCCTTGAGCAGGCGCACATCATCCCCGGTCACAGAGGCGGCGAGGGAACAGCCTGCGCGCAAATCAGGGATCAAAACCTTTTTGCCGGGGCTGAGAATTTTTGACGTTTCTGCCATGAAGTGCACGCCGGCCTGCACAATGATGTCCGCATCGGACCGTCCGGCCTCTTGGGCCAGCTGCAAGCTGTCGCCCGCAAAATCCGCGACGGTGTGGAAGATATCCGGCGTCATGTAATTATGCGCCAGGATGACGGCGTTCTTTTCTTTCTTTATACGGAGGATCTCTTTGACATACGGCGCCATGGTGACCCACTCAATTTCGGGGATCACATCGGAAACGCGCTCATAGATGGGGCGCAGTTCTTCCGCAGCGGCAAGGGCCTCGTCGGCGCTCATAAGGGCGGGCAGGGCCCCTTGGGGTGAGACGGTATTCAACATATCTCCGGCCTCCGTATCGCGCATCTGGCACCATTTTTGGCTGATTTCAGCCACTTTTAGGATGTGGCTGTGGGGATGCGACAAGAGTTATACTCAATATGAGTATATGTATGTTATATTAGAAAGATAACAAGTGCAAGAGGGGATGTTTTGGGGGGGCGAAGGGGAGGGTTAGAAACCCGGGGGTGACCTGAGACTGACCTGAGACCCTAATTCTCCTCCATTTTGTAGTAGAGTCCGGCCCCTCACGACAGGAGACGGACGAATGAAGCGTTCACGGTTTAACGAAGAGCAGATTATCGGGATATTGCGGGAACAAGAGGCGGG
>JAJFIL010000266.1 GCA_021774965.1 Alphaproteobacteria bacterium | reverse complement strand
GCTCCGGCCCGGATGAAGACACCTGCACGCGCGCGTCTCACTGTCGCACCGCCTACGGAACGGACGTCACCGTACGCACTCGAGACCCTGTGTGCTTCGTGGACAGGCCGGCCGCAGACGCTCCCAGGACGTTCTTCGGTTGCCTGTCTACGGCGATGACTGCTCCCGCCGCCGGCGGTACCGGATACGACGAGGCGACTGGCACTTGCTTCGCCTTCGGATCGCTTGGTGACATCCCCGGTCTTCGGCCGTGCGATGGCATTCTTCCACGGTGTGAGTGAGCAGCCATCACGTCTACCGCCCCCCTGTAGGAGCGAGTCGACCCGAGGGGCAATCCACTCTGGCGGTAGACCGTGAGCACTCCTCGGCGTCACGCGGATGTACGTTCTTGCCGTAGAAGGCCACACCACGCGTGCAGTCCTCACTGAAGCCTCTGGCGTGAGAGAAGTCATCGTTGGTTGTCGACCTGCCTGCGCAGACGAAGCAGCTCGCCATTCGAGCGAATCCGAGTGGAGCACATTCGTGTGCTCGCCAGCGTGTCGGGTCATCGAAGGGGCAGCGGACCCATCCGTCTCGTAGTGGACTCTGGGGACTCTCTGGGACCCTGGCCTGGAAAGACCGGCAGACATCGGCGTCCACAGAGCCAGCCGCCAACTGGTATCCGTGCCGGCCCTGCATGAGCGACCAATCACGTCCCTCGCACAGGTCGACCTCCAGTCCTGACCTCTGGCAGGTGCTCGCCGGGGTGCCGAACTCCATGTGGGCCACAATCGGACCCACCATTGCCAAGAGGAGACATGGGAGCACGACGACAACGGGAACCGCGAGCCAACCGTGCGACTCGACCTGTGGCAGCAGCTTGTGAGCGGCGAGCATCGCCACCGCGGACGCGAACGAGCCAACGAGCCAGGCGCCCGTCCGGAAGAAGAACACGGCGCCGGGGACAACACGACCGAAGATGTCAGACGACATGAAGCTGAGACAAAAGACGAGGAGACCCACGCTGGCTATGAGCGCCCCGCGCACCGTATCGTTGCGCTTCGACGGCTTGTGCTCGGGTCTGGCCACAACGTTCCTCGACGAGGGTACCCAAGACACTCGCGCTGACCGACTTCCCAGGCCTGGTGCGCTCGAGCTGCCAGCTGCTTTCGGGACGTGGGTCTTCCTCGGCCACGCGGCCCGATGAAGCCCAGGCCGGCGACCCGAGGGGCCGCCGACCCGTCGTCGTCAGCGCGGATGCACCAAGCGGTAGGTCGTGGCCAGCACTTGGTCGAGCCGATCCCAGCTCGCAGCGTCGACCTCGCAGTACCCGTAGGCCTCCGCGACCAGCAGGGCCGACCGCACCTCCTTGCCGCTAGCGAGTGCCGTCTGATACCGAGCCGGCTTGTTCCGCCCTCGCGAATGCGATCCCTCCGCCAGATTCAACACCACCGAACTCATCGCCCGCCGAAGCTGGTCCGCCAACCCCCGATCCCGCCGCCCCACCCGCTCGAACACCGGAGCCAACCCCCGCACAACCTCCAACGCCACCAGTTCAATTCTCAACATCGCAGACCTCCAAGACGCCAAAACGCCAAAACGCCCGAACAACTCGTTCGCGCGCAGCGCCCCCCCAGGCCCGCGCAGCGGGGGTCAAGGGCGCAGTCTGCGCAGCAGATGGTTCGGCAAAGCCGGACCACCCTTTACGCCCGTGAGCAGGCCGGTACCTTAAAGAGAACCGAACGAGTCCAGCCACCACGCCCCGCCCGAACCGTGCGGGGTCGCAAAGCGACCAGGCCGCGCCGAGTCCGAGCAAAGCGAGGAGAGGCGTCCGAGAACCCGCCAACAACTTCGGAAACTTCGCAGCGGGCACAGAGTCCCGGCCAACAACTTCGGAAACTTCGCAGCGGGCACAGAGTCCCGGCCAACAACTTCGGAAACTTCGCAGCGGGCCCAGCGTTCCGGCTCCGGCTCCGGCTCCGGCTCCGGCTCCCGCTCCGGCTCCGGCTCCCGCTCCGGCTCCGGCCTACTCCGGCAAGTCCGTCTCCCCCATCAGCAACTCATCGATCGCTCGCGCCGCACCCCGACCCTCCGCGATCGCCCACACGACGAGGGACTGACCGCGGCGGCAGTCACCCGCGGCGAAGACACCGGGCACCGAGGTCGTGAAGCGGCCGTACTCGGCCTTGAAGTTGGTGCGACCGTCCAGCTCGAGACCCGCGGCATCGGCCAGCGTGTCCTCGGGCCCGAGGAAGCCCATGGCCAGGAAGACCAGGTCGGCCTCCCAGGTCTTCTCGCTGCCGGGGACCTCGGTGAAGGTCATCCGACCGCCGTCGCCCTTGGCCCAGGTCACCTCGACGGTCTCCACGCCGGTCACCTGACCACCTTCGCCGACGAAGCGCTTGGTCAACACGGCGTACTCTCGGGGGTCTTCGCCGAACTTCGCGGCCGCCTCGGCGTGGCCGTAGTCCACGCGGAAGATCTTGGGCCACTGGGGCCACGGGTTGTCGGCCGCCCGCGCTTCAGGGGGTCGATCCATCAGCTCGAAGTTCACGACCGACGTGCAGCCGTGACGGATGGCGGTGCCGATGCAATCGGTGCCCGTGTCGCCGCCGCCGATCACGATGACCTTCTTGCCCTCCGCGGAGATGAAGTCGCCGTCCTCGAGCT
>JAJFIL010000265.1 GCA_021774965.1 Alphaproteobacteria bacterium | reverse complement strand
GCTGCTGTGGCTCGACGACGGCTGGCACCGACCTCGGGGCGCGACCCCCACGACCCACATCTTCAAGCCACCCATCGGCTCCATCGGGCTCGGCGAGCCCGACATGAATGACAGCGTCGAAAACGAATGGCTTTGCCTGCGCATCGCGGCTGCCTTCGGCCTGCCCGTGGCGTCGGCGGACATCCAGTACTTCGAAGGACAAAAAACGCTCGTCGTAGAACGCTTCGATCGAAGGTGGTCCAAGAACAAGACGTGGATCATCCGGCTTCCCCAAGAGGACCTCTGCCAGGCACTAGGCGTGCCGCCTGTGAAGAAGTACGAGGTCGATGGCGGTCCGGGCATCGACGCCATCTTGGCGCAACTCGAAGCGTCCCACGATCCCGCCCGCGACCGCCGCATGTTCATGAAGGCCGTCTTCATGTTCTGGTTGCTGGCGGCGCCTGACGGCCACGCGAAGAACTTCAGCCTGGCGTTGCTACCGCAGGGACGTACCCGACTCTTGCCCCTGTACGACATCCTCTCTGCCTACCCGGCGCTCGCGCGTCGTGAACTCCCGAGACAGAAGCTCAAGATGGCCATGAGCGTGCGTGGCAAGAACCGTCACCGTCGCTGGCTGGAAATCTCGCGACGCCACTGGCTGAGCACGGCCAAGCACGGCGGCTTTCCGGTAGGCCAGATGAACGATGTGATGGACGAGTGCGCCGATACCGTCGAGGCAGTGATCGACGACGTCGGAGCCAGCATCCCACCAGGTGCTGACAGCCGCGTCGCTGACGCGATCTTCGACGGGCTCCGCGCGACGAAGAGCCGCTTTGGTCGGCTGTCGAACACCCGTTGATCAGTCAACCGGCGCCAGCACGTAGACGGCGACGGCCTGATCGTTGCTCGTACCGTCCCCGAGCTGTCCTCGCCCGTTCCGACCCCAGCACTGGACCCGACCCGCTCCGGGAAAAGCCATCGTGCGATCGCGAATCGCGCAGCTGAAACCGGGGCCGGGGTAGTAGTCCGCTGCGCCCACGCCGGGCGGTGGTCGTGGCTCGCTGGAACCCGCGCCCCAGCACTCGGCGCGCCCGTACTTCGAGGCACAGATTTCGGTGCCGCCGCCGGTGAGCGCGCCGACGCCCTCCAGCACGACCCGAGGTGAGCCGCCGGCGGCCCAGCAGCGGACGCGGCGGTCTTGGGACCGGGCGCAGGTCTCGTCGTCGCTGGCCACCAAGTCGGCGTTCATGTGCGGCACGTCCATCGCGACGGGACTCCCGCTCCGAAGGCAACGGATGCCCTCGGCGCCGCTCCCACAGACCTCTGGACCCAGGCTGAGGTGGGTGATGTTGCCGAGGGCAGTGAACGGCTCCGGTCGCAGCGCGCCCTCGCCCCAGCAGTACATCGTCGGCTCGGACGCGAGACGCACACAGGTCCGGTCTCCGGCACCGAAGAGCTCCTGGACCGGGGCCGGTAGATCGACACGGGTGGGTCGGCCGGCGTCGACGGTGGTTCCGTCACCGAGCTGCCCGCGCCCATTGGCGCCCCAGCAAGAGACAGCCCCGCCGTGCAACGCGCAGGTGTGTGCATCGCCGGCGACGATCGAGGAGGCACCGTCGAGCGCCTCGGCGATCGAAGCCGGGCGTCGCCGGGCGTCTGTGGTTCCATCGCCGAGCTGCCCGTGGTCGCCGGCTCCCCAGCACACGATGGCTTCGCCGCGAAGGGCGCACGCGTGCCGTGCTCCGAGCGCGAGTTCCGTCACCCCGGTCAGCGCAGCGGCAGGCGGTTCGGGCAGCGCCGTGGCCACGCACCGTCCGCCGACACAGCTCCCCTCCACGGCAGGACAGGGCGCTGGTAGACAGTCGCAGGGAGGTGAGTCGATCGCGCGGACTGCCTCTTCGAGATGCGCCCGCGCGACGCCCACGCTGGGGCAGCCGCAGCAGCTGATGGGCATCACCGTGCACTCGTCGTCTTGCGTGCAGCGGTCCACTTCGGATTCGTCGGCCTGCTCCAGGGCGGTGCTCGCGCCACGCTCGTCTTGGCAGCTTTCACAGCCGGCCAGCCCGATCGCAAAGACCAGAAGAGCGCCACGCACGAGCGTCGACGCGACGAGGAAGCTGTCCACTCGGCGATGCATGGTCATCATAGGATAGTCCGGCACGGACCTCGGGTTCGGCTAGTCGTCTGGACGCTTCGAGCACATGCTAGGGTCGGCTGTCGAAGACCTGACGCTCTCTCTTCGTCTCCGCCGATCAGAAGCGGAGGCCCGACCCGAGATGCAGCGCCAGCTCGTGCACCCGGTAGCGGACGAGCGGCTCGGTGAAGAGCGAGGTGGCGGTGAGGTCCGGCAGCAGGGCGAGGGCCGCGATGCGGCCGTGACCGAGGGCGTAGCGCAGCGCGATGGTCGTCTCGAAGATGAGGTGCTCGTCCTCTTCCTCTTCGGCCAGCCGGCGCACCTTGCGCAGGTGCAGCCCGAGGGTGCCCCCGTAGAAGTTGGCGCGCACGTCCCCGAAACGCTCGATGCGCTCTGGGCTGCGGTCCGTGAAGAAGCCCACGCCGACGTCGACGGTGTCGCTCGCGTGCAGGCGGGCGCCAGCACGCAGGTTGTAGACCGGCCGGCGGTCCACGCCGCGCTGGCGCCTGCGGATCCCGTTCTGGTAGTCAGCGTCGAGCGACACCACAGCGCTGTCGAAGGGTAGCGCCAGCCCGACGCGGACCCTGGCTGGCCCTCCGAGGCCGCTATCGGCCTCGACGGCAGAGGCTTCGTCGAGCACGAAGACTCCGTCCGGGTCCCCGACGTCCACGACGCCTCGGGAGCTCAACAGGCCCGTACTCTCCACCGTCGAGAACACCGCCAGTACGGGGCTCTGGACGGCGACGCCCAAGACGGCGTGCTCGTGCAGGACCACTTGTGCGCCCACCGTGAGCCGCAAACCCCAGCGAGTGACCGTGGTGATGTCACTCTCGCTCACGAAGACGCCCGCCTCGACACCGCTCGGGTCGCGCTGCACGGCACCGAACTGAGTGCTGGAGAACAGG
>JAJFIL010000264.1 GCA_021774965.1 Alphaproteobacteria bacterium | reverse complement strand
CGCGGAGGCGCGCCGTTCCGCCTTAGGATTCAAATAAAAGTAGATTATCAAAATGCAAGACCGCAGTAGTAACCAAGAGCCAATTCACGTTGCCATTGTCGGGAGTGGCCCAAGTGGTTTTTACGCTGCCGAAGCGCTGCTTCGTTCAGGACGGAACCTCCGTGTCGACATGATCGAACGATTGCCGACACCATTCGGGCTCGTTCGCAGCGGTGTCGCTCCTGACCACCCCAAACTGAAACAATCGATTCTCGTCTACGACCGGATCTCCCGAAATGATGGATTCAACTTCCTCGGCAACGTGATGGTCGGCCGCGACATTTCAGTCTCGGAGCTTCAGTCAACACATCACGCCGTAATCTTCGCCTGCGGTGCAAAGAACGATCGGCGCATGGGTATACCGGGTGAAGATCTGATCGGTAGTCACACTGCAACTGAGTTTGTCGGTTGGTACAACGGTCACCCCGATTTTCGCGATCGAAAATTCGATCTCGATCAGGACGTGGCGGTTATCATTGGTCACGGCAACGTCGCCGCTGATGTATGCCGAATTCTCGCAAAGCCTATCGACGAATTGCGAAAGACCGATATCGCTGAGCATGCAGTGGACGCCCTCGCCAACAGTAGAGTGAAAGAAATTCATGTGGCAGGTCGCCGCGGCCCAGTTCAAGCAAAGTTTACACCTAAAGAGCTTCGTGAATTGGGTTCAATCTCGGGCGCCATTGCTACCGTCGATCCGAACGAGCGCACCATCGGAGAACAATGTGAAATCGAACTTGCTGCTCCGATGAATTCGGCTGCAGTAAAAAATTTGGACCTGTTTCGTGGTTTTGAGGATATCAAGCATGCCGGAACGCCGCGCAAGATAACGTTCCGCTTCTGTCTTAGCCCGACGTCGATTCACGGCGAGGATTGCGTCGAAGGTTTGACACTTACGCGAAACGTTCTCGACGGGCCGGCGTTCTCGCAAACCGCACGCTCGACGGATACGCTCGAAGAGCTACACTGTGGACTTGTCTTTCGAAGTATTGGCTACCGAGGCGAACCTGTCGAGGGTGTTCCATTCGACGCGGCTCGCGGCGTGATACCTCATGACCGTGGCCGGGTTGTGGAAAGCAACCGACCGGTTCCTGGTTTGTACGTAACCGGTTGGCTAAAACGTGGTCCGAGCGGGATCATTGGCACCAACCGGGCCGACAGTATTGAAACCACGGAAAGTCTTTTGGCCGATTATAACGATCTCGATGCGGCCCCGAAACCGGGCTTCAATGGCCTGCGAGCATTGCTGGACGAGCGTAACGTTCGGATAGTTGATATCAAAGATTGGCACGAAATTGATGCAGCAGAAATCGAACGTGGCAAGACATCGGGAAAACCGCGTGAAAAATTCACGCGTGTCGAAGACATGTTGGACCTGCTCTCTGGACACAATCGAACAACATCTTCGGTCGCGGTTTGAACGATTCGAATTAGAACGCGTATCTCAAGCTTGAGGACAGTCTCGCACGTGCTGTCAAATCCAGACGCAAGTGCATGCCCACCTGTCTGTTTCAGGTCTAGCAAATTAGCCTTATTTGCCCTCAAGGCCGTTAGGGCACCTTGCCAAACCCCTTGATTTTTCCGGGTAGGGGGAGGCGTTAGGATCGATGACAAACCAGCGCAATTGATCCGACTTAGATGCATCTAGCGGAAACATCCGGCTCGGAACGGCCAAATTAGCCATTTTCCAAGCCAGAGTTTCTTACACTTCAACGATTTCTGCTCGAGTGCTGTCGATAAAAGCCAGAACATCTCTGCGCTCTGCGTCAGGCAGGGAGAACTTGTCGAGCGTCGCTTCCAGGTGCCTGATGAAAGCGGCCCAATCTGCATCGCTGATCCTCATCCCGACGTGAGAGAGCTTCATGTCGCGGCCGGTGTAAACCATTGGACCGCCAGATTGAGCGCAAAGAAAATCGACCAGTAATTGTGCCTCGCGGGCGAGACCATCCTCGCCACGGTGTGCCCAAAACCGACCCAGTAAGCTGTCGTTCTGGAGCCGCGGTAAAAGCTCTGAGCATACTGCAGCTATGGCGTCGTATCCGCCGAGTCGGGCATAGAGAGTTTGTTCAGACATTAGGTTACTCTTTCACAGTTATTGGATCAGAACTTTTGCCCCATCACGGGCAAGCAATACACATCCACGGTATCATCAACCATATCAAAAGATAGGCGCTAAAAACGAATTTCTGTGAAGCACGTTCCCGATTATGTTCCCTACATCGGTCCGGCCTCGATGCACCAAAAATGTTTCAACGACGTTGCCCACCCATGGCTCCTTGTGAAATTGCAATTTCCGGCCTTGACGCATTTTTATGGCTCAATGCGGAATAGGCGGTTACGCTCACGATCTGCGAGCGACGATGTCCGCCTTGGGTCATTCGCGTCGTTCTAGGCGCAAAACAATCTCTTCCGCTCTGCCATCAACATCAGACCAAACTGGCTACGGCAAAAGCTGCGATGTGTCATAAGCGGAAGTTTCTTGTAGGCTATCGTCTCCTTGCCAAAAAAAACAAAGATGAACTAACATTCAAATCGGACCCGCGATTTAGTGTGGATCACATCTGCTAGATTTTTATAAATTGTGAATTATGTAAAGCCCTTACCACTGAGGACTAGTTCAAATGCCCCATGTCGTGACTGAAAACTGCTATTCGTGCCGCTTCACAGACTGTGTATCTCGTTGTCCGGTTAAGTGTTTTCATATAGACGCATTGCGTGTGTACATAGATCCTGATGTTTGTGTGGATTGCGGCGCTTGCATCCCAGCTTGTCCTGTCAAAGCAATTTATGACGTTATTGACATGCCCGAGGACAAAGAAAACTGGATAACCAAGAATAGAATTCGCTCGAAGGCACTGCCTGTGGTTACGGAGAAGCAGAGCTCTTTGCAAACTGCGGCTGCACGCAGGATGCAACTTGGCTTTTGATATGACCTGGGTCCGGGACTGCCCTAGTTGATTGCCCAACGGACGCATTGTCGTTCCCCCATAAAACTGAGCCATACTGAGGCCGTGTTTCCAATGTGCACTTTCGGTTGTGCAGGATTATTGACGATGACGTATGTCGGGGCCAGTGATATCCGGGGGAAAAACAATGGTACAACGAAGCCAATCCGTGAATAGGCAGCTTGAATCATTCTTGGGGGATGTGACGGAGTATGGTACGCGCAATGCTGATGACCTTGGTCAAGACCAAAAGGGGGTAAGGCAAGTGCGTAATCGGGGATCGCGTCTCGGAAGTCTTGGAGCAGGCTTGGCGACTCTGGCGTCGGTCGTGGCCCTATTGTTTTCGGGCTTCAGTTTTTACGAGACTGTGTTGAAACAGGCCAAGCTTCGCTTCTATGAACCCCCGCTGATCTACATGTACCGACAAGACTACCGCGATGTATTTGCGATTCCTCTCACGATCTCCAATGACGGCGCTCGACGCGGTACTATCTTGTCGTTCGATCTGGAAATCACACACCTCAAAACTAACGTTTCCAAGACATTCCAAAATCTGCACTTTGGAAGCTCACCAAAAGCTGAGCGGCGTCTCTTCACGCCAATAACTGTGCCCGGACGTAGTTCGTTTTCAGATGTCGTTTTGTTCCACGCTCTCAAAACCGGATCATTCGTTGAAGCCACCGGCGGCGTAGAACTGCCGTTGCGTATCACATTGAAAATGAATGTTGACACTAGCGGTGAATGGTTTGCGCCCAAACCTCCTGCTCCTGTCACTTTCGATATGACCGCTGCGGGCATAACAGGTTTTCGGGATATGGAAAGCGGCCGGCCAACCCAACTGCACGACGCCCGATGGACGAAGGAACGGACGAAAAACACAGAATGATAAGAGCCAGTATCTCACCTTGTCGAGACTAAGGTGATTGGCTAC
>JAJFIL010000263.1 GCA_021774965.1 Alphaproteobacteria bacterium | reverse complement strand
AATTATTGGTGTAATCATGCGGATTTCGTCCCTTCCCCCCAGCGTGGGGGAAGGTCAGGATGGGGGGGTGCCGGAGGCATTTGGAGTTTCCCGGGAACCATTGGAATCTAAACCGGACAGTAGTGGGCTTGACCGGGGAATGACAACAAAAAATTTGTTGGTAGGTCCCTTGTCGTTCCGGAGCCGCGCGTAGCGGGGAACCCGGAACCTCGAGCAATCGGGTTCGAACCCAATATGCGCTGTAGCGCAAGGAGGCCGTCCCGGAATGACATAACTAGAAGCAACTAAACCAGCCGGCTTTGGGTTACCGCCGCTTCGATGAAGCTGGCGAACAGTGGATGCGGATCAAACGGTTTTGATTTTAGTTCGGGGTGGTACTGCACACCGATGAACCAGGGATGGTCCGGGATTTCCACGATCTCAGGCAAACGTCCATCAGGGGACATGCCGGAGAAGACCATGCCTTTGGCTTCCAGCCGTTCGCAGTAATTCGCATTCACTTCCCAGCGATGGCGGTGGCGTTCGGAGATGTTTACCGCGTCATAGATCGTGGCAACTTTAGAGCCCGGCTTGAGCGCTGCATCATAAGCGCCAAGGCGCATGGTGCCGCCCAGATCATCGCCTTCGGTCCGTGCGACGCGGGTGTTGCCTTTGACCCATTCGGTCATAAGACCCACGATAGGCTCGTCCGTGGGGCCGAATTCTGTGGAGTTCGCCTCTTCAATACCGGCGAGATGGCGGGCTGCTTCGATCACCGCCATTTGCATGCCAAAGCAGATGCCGAAATATGGAACGTTGCGTTCCCGCGCAAATTGGGCGGCTTTGATTTTGCCCTCTGCGCCGCGATGGCCAAACCCGCCGGGCACCAATATTCCGTGTACGCCTTCCAGGTGAACGGCTGCATCTTCGCTATCGAAAATTTCAGAGTCCAACCACTCCAGCTTGACCTTCACCTGATTGTGGATGCCGCCGTGGGTCAGTGCTTCCATGAGCGATTTGTAGGCGTCTTTGAGACCCACATATTTGCCCACAATGGCAATGGTCACTTCGCCTTCAGGCTCAAGGTGACGGCGGACGATTTCCTGCCAGATTGCCAAATCAGGTTCCGGCGCATCCTTGATGCCAAAGGCGCGCAGCACTTGCTTGTCAAAACCCTCGTGGTGATAGGCCAGCGGCACTTCATAGATGGAAGAAGCGTCCAGCGCCGGGATCACACATTCCGGGCGCACGTTGCAGAACCGGGCAATCTTGCGCTGTTCATCCACCGGAATTTCCCGATCCGCACGGCACAACAAAAGGTCGGGCTGGATACCGATGGAGCGCAATTCCTTGACCGAGTGCTGGGTTGGCTTGGTTTTAATCTCTCCGGCGCTGGGAATATAAGGCACCAGTGTCAGGTGTACAAAAATAGAATCACCACGCGGCAATTCATTGTGCAATTGGCGAATTGCCTCAAAAAATGGCAGCGCTTCGATATCGCCCACCGTGCCGCCAATCTCGCACAGCATGAAATCGACCTCGTCGCCCCCTTGCAGAACGAAATCCTTGATCTGGTCGGTAACATGCGGGATGACTTGAACGGTCGCGCCCAGATAATCGCCACGCCGCTCCTTGGCAATAATGTCCGAGTAAATGCGACCCGTGGTGATGTTGTCGGTCTGTGCGCCTGGCACGCCGGTAAAGCGTTCATAGTGGCCCAGGTCCAGGTCCGTCTCCGCCCCATCGTCCGTTACGAACACTTCGCCGTGCTGATAGGGGCTCATGGTCCCGGGATCGACGTTGAGATAGGGGTCCAGTTTCCGCAGACGCACAGAATATCCGCGTGCTTGCAGAAGAGCACCAAGTGCTGCAGAGGCCAGGCCTTTACCGAGTGAGGAGACCACGCCGCCGGTTATGAAAATGTACCGCGCCATGGAAGTTCAGCCTACCTGCAAAAATTGAAAACGGAAACAAAAAAATTAGCCGCGCCAGAACGGGGGCTCGCGCGACCAAGATCGGATGTTATGTGATTCGGCTTAGGACCAAACGATTGTGGCGACCGGGTCACCAAATATTATTAGTCGCCAACCGGAACTTCGGGCAGGCCGTCATCGGCAGGCGCAGGTTCTTCTGTTGGGAAGTTGATAAGCTCGTTTTCTTCCGGCAAAGCGCCATCCAGAACCGAGCCCGTACCGCCCCGATTAACACCGGCCAGGATCGACAGGCTGATGGAGGTCACAAAGAATGCAGCGGCCAGGCCCACGGTCATGCGGGTCATGGCATTGGCCGTACCGCGCGTGGTCATGAAGCCACCGCCACTGCCGCCGCCCCCGCCAATGCCCAGGGCACCGCCTTCAGAACGTTGCATCAACACCATGCCAACCAGGCTGACGGTAATGATAAGGTGGATGATCAACAGGACATTCATCATGGTGCCACAAGGCCCTTCATACAGTTGCGATATGCAAACGCTATCGAATTTCGGCAGATTTGAAGGGGGTTTTAGCGGCCCTTGCCCAAAAAGCCAAGCCCGCCGTTTTGGTCGCGTATGAACTGAGGCCTAAAGGCCCTTATGAGGGGGAAATATGGGCTCAGGCGGCGGAGGAAGAAGACGAGCCAGGCTCACTTTTGGCCTTATCATGGGCCAATCTCTCGTTCAGACGCTCAGCGGTGGATTCGACTTCCGCGGCGATACTCGCCTCATCCCCATCAGCGGTAAACGCCACCCCGATGCCCAGGGCCAGCTGATAGATCAACTCGGCCTGTTTGTCAGGATGAACCCGCTGGGCTCCAGCGAGAACATTTCGCAACATTTCCACCAGTGAATTGGCCTGCCCCCGACGAGCGCCAATGCGGCTGCCAATTTCCGAAACCAAATCTTCCAGGCAATCACGGCTGGTCAAGGCCACGTCACTGCCCAGTTCTGCATGAGAAAAACGGTGAGCTTCAACGCCTAAGCGCATGGCAAGGCGGTGGAGATGCTCTTCGGCCACCTTCTCGCGCATCTCCGCAATTTGGTTGGCGGTCGCATTGGAAGCTTCCGGTCCCTTCTCCACCCGATCCTTGAGAGAATTAGGGACTTTGACCAGATCCGCACTGCCAGGACGGTTGGGATCAGATCGCCGATCCGGGCCGATATAATCACTGGTGACCACAAAGTTCTTGCGCGCATTCACCAGCGCCTTGATCCGCCGCTGGATCTGCCCCGTGGACAATGGCCGCATAAGCAGGTCGTCTGCACCAGAGCTCAAGGCAGCGTTCAAACTGACCGAATCCAGCTCATAGCTGGTGAGAATCACCACCAGGAATGGATTGTTGCCGAGGTCCGAGCGCCGGACCTGTGAGACAAGGTCGCTGACTTCTTCGGGCTGGTCCGTTAAGTCCGCGATCACAAGGTCATGGCGGTCAGAGCTCAGCTCTTCCTCAAAATCCTCAAGATCGCAGACCATGGTGATTTTGCGAAACCCTAGATTGAATAGGATGCTGCGTGTGGCCTGACGGCTTCCGGCAACCGGATCGAACAGAAGAATTCCTGCGTGCTGATACGCTGAATTCTCTTGGAAAATGTCTGACGCAAACGCTTGTGATGACATACTAATCCAGACCCCAAATCTCGCTTTAGTAGAATTCTAGGGTAGGGTTTTTTCCAAGCCGTTAGGAGAAACCAGACAATTTGACTGAAATTTAGCTAAAAACGCCAAATATGCCTGCGAAGTCTTCGGCCTTCAAAGAGGCACCGCCTACCAGGCCTCCATCCACATCCTCAATGCCCAGTATCTCTTTTGCGTTGCCGGGCTTTACAGAACCGCCATATAAAAGGCGGATCCCCAGCGCCACGTCGCCCCTCAGGGCTTGGACTTTGCCGCGGATAAAGCTGTGCATGGCTTCAATGTCTTCAAGGGTTGGCGTGCGGCCCGTGCCGATGGCCCAGACCGGCTCATAAGCAATGATGGTGTTTTCCGCTGTGATCTCGGCAGGCAATGAGCCTTCGAGCTGACCGCCGATGATATCTTCGGCTTGGCCAGCATCCCGCTGGGCCTCGGTCTCTCCTACACAAATGATGGCAACCAATCCTGCGCGATGAGCAGCCTCAGCTTTGCTGCAAACCAGACTGTCTGCCTCGCCATGATCGGCCCGGCGCTCGGAATGGCCCACAATGATTGCGGCAGCCCCTGCATCGGCCATCATTTCTGCTGAAATATCGCCTGTATGAGCACCTGAGACAGCGTCATGGCAATCCTGGGCCCCGATGGCGACCTTGGAGCCTGCTGCCTTGGCCGCAAACCCTGCAATCAGCGTTGTGGGTGGGCACACCATCACCTTGCAGGCAGAATTGCCCGCAGCGGCAGCCATCATCGCATTGAGTTCGCCTGCAGAGGCCTCGAGCCCGTTCATTTTCCAGTTTCCAATAACGATGGGTTGGCGGCTTTGGCTCATGATGGGTCCTCCGAAGGGTGCGAAACTGCCTGATAAGGTACATTTGGGGCTTAAAAGCTCCATTTGGGTGGCTCATAGCACTGCCAGGACCTGCCCGGCAACCAATCACGCCAGCTTGGGTTGCGGTTGTCTGTCCTCATTCATATGATGCGCCGCACTCGCGGAAGGGCCCGCGAGAATTTCATATCCGAAAGGCGTCGTTGAACCGAAATGCTGGAACAAATTCGTAATGCCACCAAATCCTGGTTGGCCATGATTGTGGTGGGTCTCCTCGTAGTCAGTTTCGCGCTGTGGGGCGTGCAGGACATTTTCACCACGGATCTCAATGACCCGATTGTCACCGTTGGCGATGGCGAAATTAGTGCCCAGGCCTTTTCGCGCGAGTTCAACCTGGAACTTCGCCGGGCCCGTGATCAGTCCGGGGGCGTTCTTAGCCAGGCTGATGCATTGGCCATGGGGCTGGATCGTCAGGTGCTGGACGGCATGGTTCGGCGAACCATCGTGGACCAATTGGCAAGCCGCTATGACATGCGCGCTTCGGACGAAGCCCTGCAGCGAGAGGTTCTCGGCAACCCGGCGTTTTTTGGCCCCACCGGCAGTTTTGAATCCACGGCCTATCAGGAGCAATTGGCGCGGGCAGGTTTTAGCCCCCAAAGCTTTGAGCAATCCATGCGCGAGGATCTGGCCCGGACCCAGCTGCTAAGCAGTGTTACCACCGGCATGTTCATGCCTGCTGGCATGGTCAACGCCCTTTTTGAGTATGCGTTTGAAGAACGCACCATGGAATATTTCCTGATGCCCGCCTCTGCTGTGGAAGAAGCAGATGATCCAGGCGATGCGGACCTTGAGGCATATTACATTAGGAACGTGACGGACTATCACACCCCGGAATATCGCGCCTTGACCGTTCTTGTTCTCAGCCTGGACAGCATGGTGGAGCGCATTGAGGTCTCGGAAGAAGACATTGCGACCGTCTATGATATTCGCAGTCGGACGTATCAGATCCCTGAGCGCCGTTCCGTGGAACAACTGGCCTTTACCAACCAGACAGACGCAGAAGCTGCTCTTGTCGCTTTAGATGCAGGCACCGCCTTCCAAGAAGCTGGCGGAGTGTTTATTGACCTTGGCAGCCTTTCCGAGACCGAGATGTCACGGGACGCCACCGGTGCGGCGGTCTTTGCCTTGGACGGCCCCGGACGCACAGGCATTGTGGAAGGCGCCCTTGCCGTCTCTATTTTGCGGGTAACAGCCATAACACCCGGCAGTGTCACACCGCTGGAAGACGTGCGTGATGAAATCCGCCAAGAGCTTGCTCTGCAGACCGCTTCTGAAGAAATCTATGAAATCTCTGAGCAGGTCGCAGACTTGCGTGCCGGCGGTGAGGACATCGCCTCCATCGGGGAGCGCCTTCACCTGGACGTGCTCACCACTGATGCAGTGGATGCCCTTGGC
>JAJFIL010000262.1 GCA_021774965.1 Alphaproteobacteria bacterium | reverse complement strand
CCAAGCGTGTCGGTCATGAAGGTCTCGATGACGGGGCGGGAGGCTTCCCAAATGTTGTGGGAGGCATCCAGGTTCCGCGCCACCCCTTCCACCACCACCATGGTCTTTTGCAGCATCAGCAAGGAGGGCTGCATATGCATGTCGAACGCTGCCGTGATTTCAAAGAGCTGCGTTAAAAGCCCGGCCATGGAAATTTCGCTGGCGTTTTTGCCAAACACCCGCTCACCCACAGCCCGAAGGGCAAGAGCAAAATCTTCTTTTGCTTTGGTGGGCGGCACATAGCCGATATCAAAGTGCACTTGTGCGATGCGGTCATAGTCACGGCCCAGAAAACCATAAAGGGTCTCGGCCATAAAGCGCCGCTCAGCTTTGGAGAGGCGTCCCATGATGCCAAAATCCACAGCGACCAGTTGGCCATTGGGCGTAACCAGCAAATTGCCGGGGTGCATGTCTGCGTGGAAAAATCCGTCGCGCAAAGCATGGGTGAGGAATGTCTGGATCACCGTGTTGGCAATCTTCGCAGGATCATGGCCCGCAGCTTTCAGCTCTTCCGCATCCCGCGCCTTGATGCCATCGATCCATTCGGTGGTGAGCACATGTTTGTTGGTGCGGGCCCAGTCGATTTCCGGCACCCGGAAGTCTTTGTCCCCTTTGGCATTTTCACCCAGTTGCGAGCCCGCCGCCGCTTCAAGGCGCAGGTCCATCTCCATATCGACGGTGGCAGCCAGGGTTTCGATGGCTTTCACCGGCTCAAGACGCTTTGAGGAGGGTTTCAGTCGTTCTGCCAGGCGCGCGGCAAAGAAAAACGTTTCAAGGTCTTTGCGAAAGCGGCGTTCAATATCCGGGCGCAGCACTTTAACGGCAACGCGTTTGCCCTCGGTATCAGTCGCTTCGTGAACCTGCGCGATGGAAGCAGCTGCCACGGGCTCGCCAAACTCGGAAAACAGCTTGTCCACGGGCTGGCCCAAGTCTGCTTCGATCCGCGCGCGCGCCAAGGACATTCCAAAGGCCGGTAAGCGGTCTTGCAAAACGGTCAGCCCTTCGGCCAGTCCTGAACCCACCAGATCAGGGCGCGTTGCCAGAAACTGACCCAGCTTGATGTAGGAAGGACCCAGCTCCACCAGAGCATTGGCCAGACGCGCGCCTTGTTTCTCTGGACTGTCGCCGTCCTTCGCGCTGATCTTTTTCTTGCCAATACGCAAGACCGCTGCTGCGAATTTGGCAGAAGCTGGCACATCGCGAGCAAATTCCACCGGGATCAAGGCTTCATAGGATGCCAGCACCCGGCCTGTATGAATAAGCCTGCCTATATTGGCCAGTGCGCTCAGCATCAAATCTTCCACCCCGAATGCATGGCCGCCACCCCGCCGGACATGTTGCGCACTTTTACGCGGGAAAACCCTGCTGTGCTGATCATGTCGGCAAAGGCCTTTTGGTTGGGAAAGCGGCGAATGCTTTCCACCAGATACTGATAGCTTTCCCGGTCGCCGGAAACCAGTTCGCCGAAACGCGGGATCGCCCGAAAAGAGAACTCATCGTAGATCTTGTCCACCAGCGGGATTTGCACCTCTGAGAACTCCAGACACAAAAACCGCCCGCCGCGCTTGAGCACACGGAAAGCTTCGGACAAGGCCTTATCCGTATGAGTGACATTGCGAATGCCAAAGGAGATTGTGTAGGCATCCATGGAATTGTCATCGAACGGCAGGTTCTCGGCGTCTGCCGTCACCCAGCCTTGGGGGTGAGGCAGGTCTGCGCGCGTTGCATCACAGCGTGCGGCGCCAACTTTCAACATTTCATGATTGATGTCTGCGACGATCACATCTGCGGGCGCACCTTTTTGCGCAGAGCTATCGAGCATGCGAAAGGCGATATCTCCCGTGCCGCCTGCCACATCCAGAATGCGGGTGCCGGGGCGCGGAGAAAGCCAGGCGATCATGGCGCCTTTCCAGAGCCGATGCACCCCGCCGGACATGACATCATTCATGAGGTCATAATTGTCTGCGACACGGTCAAAGACGCCGCGCACAAGGCCGACCTTGTCTTCGTCACGCACTTGCTTGTAGCCGAAATGGGTTGTTTTCTCGCTCATGGTGAGCGGAACATAGTACCCAGCGCGCCGTTAGGCTAGCGTGGCGCATCCCCGCATTCGTGGGGCCGCCTTCATCTTTCTTCAAACTGCGAAAAATCATGCCTGAACTCCCCGAAGTCGAAACCGTTGCTCGCGGCCTTGCTCCCCATCTGGAGGGGGTGCGGATTAAATCGGTGGCCCTGCGCCGCAAGGATTTGCGCATTCCTTTCCCGCGCGGGTTTGCGAAAACACTTGAGGGGACACGTGTTGCTCAGGTGGGGCGCCGAGCCAAATACATGTTGTGGCACTTAGAGAACGATACTGTGGTGATTGTGCATCTTGGCATGTCGGGCAAATTCACAATTCTGGAGAAGAGCGACCAAAGCCCTGCCGATGGCAAGCATGACCATGTGGTGATCACCACCGAGAAGGGAACGCGCCTAGTCTATACGGATCACCGGCGCTTTGGCCTGATGACTCTTGTGAAGGCGGGCGATCTGGAGACCCACCCATATTTCGCGCAGATGGGCCCCGAGCCCCTTGGCAATGAATTTAATGCCCCGGACCTGAGTGCGCGCCTGAAAGCCAAGAAGGCGCCCATCAAGGCCGCCTTGCTTGATCAGCGCGTAGTGGCGGGCCTGGGCAATATCTATGTCTGCGAGGCCCTCTGGCGCTCTTGCATATCCCCCAAGCGGCTTGGCAGCTCTGTGGCCGGAAAACGCGCGGAGCGGCTAGTGCCAGCGGTCAAAGACATTATCGCAGAGGCCATTGAGGCAGGTGGATCCACTTTGCGGGATTTTGCCCATGCGGATGGGGAGCTGGGCTATTTCCAGCACAGGTTTGATGTCTATGGTCGGGAGGGTGAGCCTTGCTCCCGCGATGACGGAGGCACGATCCACCGTCTTGTTCAATCAGGGCGTTCCACCTTTTATTGCCCAAAATGTCAGCGTTAACGGCCTTTGGCGTCCTGAATTGATCTGCATTCGTGATAAAAAAGGGGCTTTCGTTTCCTGATCGAGAGGAGTAAGTGAGGCCCCTCGCGCGCGAGACCTCTCATTGCAGCGCTGAGAAAGAAGCCCAATTAGTGGGCCAGGGAATTCCGTGCATAGGTGCGCAAAGGGGAACAAATATGGCTTTTGAGACCATCATCGTTGATCAGGAAAGTGGCGTGGGCGTTATCACGCTGAACCGCCCGGATGCTCTGAACGCACTGAACAACCAGCTCATGGATGAATTGAGCGAGGCTCTGGATGGGTTTGAGGCTGATGAGACCATCGGCTGTATCGCTCTTTTGGGCTCCACCAAGGCTTTCGCAGCCGGGGCTGACATCAAGGAAATGCAGTCCAAAGCCTATATGGACGTCTACAAAGAAGACTTCATCACCCGGAACTGGGAACGGGTGACCCGCTGCCGCAAGCCAGTAATTGCGGGCGTTGCGGGCTATGCCCTGGGCGGCGGCTGTGAGCTGGCCATGATGTGCGACACCATTGTGGCAGCAGATAATGCCAAGTTTGGCCAGCCTGAGATCAATCTGGGCGTTATGCCTGGTGCCGGGGGCACCCAGCGCCTGACCCGCTTTGTGGGCAAGGCCAAGGCCATGGATATGTGCCTGACAGGGCGCATGATGGATGCCACCGAAGCTGAGCGTTCCGGGCTGGTGACCAAGGTCGTGCCTTTGGATGAATTGAAGGACGAAGTTCTTCGGATGGCGACAAAAATCGCAGAACTCTCCCATCCTATCGCCATGATGACCAAGGAAAGCGTGAATCGTGCCTTTGAGACCACCCTGGCCGAAGGGGTGCGGTTTGAGCGGCGTCTGTTCCATTCCATGTTCGCCACAGACGACCAAACCGAAGGCATGACGGCCTTTGTAGAGAAGAGAAACCCTCACTTTAAGCATCGCTGAGCCGGCTCAGGTTGCGCATGAGCGCGCCCATTGCCGCAGTGCAGAATCCGGCTTGACCGAGAGAGGGCGGGGGGCTATAACCCGCGCCTCTTGAAAGACGAAACAAGTACAGAAAACCTAGGATTTTTCGATGGCTAACACACGATCCGCTAAAAAGATGGTGCGCAAGATTGAGCGCCGGACAGCGATCAACAAAAATCGTCGCTCTCGCATGCGCACATTTATTCGCAAGCTCGAAGAAGCGATTGAGTCCGGTGATCAAAGCGCCGCACAGGCTGCCTTTAAAGTGGCAGAACCTGAGATCATGCGCGCCGTGACCAAGGGCATTCTTCACAAGAACACGGGCTCGCGCAAAGTATCGCGCCTCTCCGCCCAAGTTCGGAAGATGAGCGCCGCTTAACGGCCTTACATCTCATATCTGGAATTATTGCAGCGCGGTCACAGTAACATGTGATCGCGCTGTTTCTTTGTGGTCACTCATGTTGTGCGCAATTGCAACATTCGATATAAACAAAAAATAGTTGGTAGCCGGACTATTTTTTGTAACAGGGGTTGATCCGTTGAATTGGTGCGGATTTATGCAATCTTGTTGAGTTGCATTTCGGGTTTATTCTGTGATCTTAAAACTTTTTTTGCATGTTCTTGCTTCAGACCCATTGCATCAGATTAACCGATACGATTTACTAACAATCTCCTCTGACGGGGCGTTGACCTGCTCTTCCTTCTGCGGTGTTTGTTTGAAGGGCTCCAAGAGCACATATCTGGCCGACGATAAAAGTACACACACTAGTAAAGCGTAAGACCGCGGCGTTGAAGCGGCCACATGGGCGGGATGCAATCGGCATTTCCTCTCAATGGGCTTCGGCGTCGTCGTTTGGGATGTATGGGGGTTGGAACGTTCAAAATCCTGACCAAACCTGCGGGAACAGGTTTGCGTCGTTACGGGTTTTTGGTCAGTCCATCCGTGTAAGGACAAACCGGGTCGAATGTGACCATGCGTGGCAAACGCAGGGCATCACGGAACGACCCATTGTTGAAACAGGCCATAGGACAATGGCCATTGGGGCGCGGGAATTCCCGCAACTTCAGGCGCAAAGCGATGAGCAGCAATGACTATGCGGGCGATGTCAGCCCAAGTGATGCGTTCGAAGCCCTGAAAAGCGAAGCGGATGCTTTGCTTGTTGATGTACGCACAAAGGCCGAATGGTCCTTTGTAGGTGTTCCGAACCTGGCGCCAATTGGCAAGGCGGCAAGCTTTATTGAATGGGTCAGGTTCCCGGATATGAAGCCCAATCGCAGCTTCCTCAAGGAATTGGAGAAGATTACCGGACGGAAAAAGGATGCGGCCGTGTTCTTTCTATGCCGCTCAGGCCAGCGGTCTCAGAAAGCAGCCATCGCGGCGACGGCAGCGGGCTTTACCCGCGCCTATAACGTCGACACAGGGTTTGAAGGCCCGCTGGATGCAGAACGCCAGCGCGCAAAAATCGGAGGCTGGAAGGCAGACGGCCTTCCATGGGGTCAGACTTAAAAATCCGCCCAAAACGGGCCAAGACTTATGGCCAAGAATCTAGGGCCAAAGAAACTGAGAGAGTGCCAAGTAAGAGCCCCACTGAAGAGCCAGAAGAGCTCGCAGAAAAGTGGGGTTTGAAGAAATAGCGAGTTTGGGAAAATACAATCGGTGTTGCCATTGGGCGGGATGCATGTTGCGGGAAACAATGCTTCCAGCCAGGTCAGGGACGCAGAGCCGTTCCAACGGATCAAGGCTCAAAGTTGGGCAAGTGGCAATGAACAAAAACCGTACTCAATTGGGTGTTAGTGGGGTCATGACGAAAAAAGAAAATGAAATGCCAGGTCAGTCGAGCGAGCCAATCGCTCCTACAGGCCATGCTGAAAGTGCCGCCAACCTTGGCGCAGCACAAAGTGGTGGTGCCAAAGCCACCACCGGAGGCCCGAAAGATTGCCATGAAACGTGGCAGCGGGTGCGCCATAAATTGCGCCGCGAAATAGGTGATGGGGCTTATCGCTCCTGGCTCAAGCCGCTTGCGCTGAAAGAAGCAGCCGGTCCGAAAGTCACCTTCGGTGTGACCACACGGTTTATGCGCGAAAGCATTCTTACGCGCTATGGCAGCCGCATCGTCGATTGCTGGAGCCAAGAAGATCCTCACGTTTCTCAAATCGAAATTGATGTGGATGCGCCGCCTGAAAACAAAATGCCTAATAAAGGCCCGGGCGCATCAGCACTGAACGCGCGAGGTTTTGCCAATGCGGCGGGAACCCCCATTGCAGCAAGTGTACCGAGCCCTCAGGCCCGTGCCCCTCGCACCTTTGCCGGTGAAGCCGCTCGTGCTCGGGATGCGGCAGGTCAGCTTGATTTCGGTGCCCCCCTTGATGATCGCTATACGTTCGATGATTTCGTTGTGGGCAAGTCCAATGAACTTGCTCACGCTGCCGCCCGCCGGGTTGCGGCCAGCCCCCATGTTCCTTTCAACCCCCTGTTTCTTTACTCCTCCGTGGGTCTGGGCAAGACCCACCTGATGCATGCCATCGGTCATGAAATCCGCCGCCGTGATCCTTCGCGGAAGGTGCTCTACCTTTCGGCGGAAAAGTTTATGTTCCAGTTCGTCCGGGCCCTTCGCTACAAGGATACCATGGCGTTCAAACAACAGTTCCGCACTGTGGACGTGCTGATGATTGACGACGTTCAGTTCATCTCCGGCAAGAACTCCACGCAGGAAGAATTCTTCCACACCTTCAATGCGCTGATCGACCATAACCGCCAGGTGATTATCTCGGCTGACCGCTCGCCTACAGATCTCGAAGGCATCGAAGAACGCATTCGCTCCCGTCTGGGCTGGGGCTTGGTCGCCGACATCCATCCTACGGACTATGAGCTGCGTCTGGGCATCCTTCAGGCCAAGGCCGAGCGGATTTTTGCTCGCGACGGCATTCAGGTCGAAGCCAAGATTCTGGAATTTTTGGCCCACAAGGTCATGTCCAACGTGCGGGAGCTTGAAGGCTCACTGAACCGCGTGGTGGCATTTGCCTCTCTGGTGGGGCGGCCTATTACGCAGGAAATGACCCAGGAAGTGCTGCAGGACCTTCTGCGGGCATCCGAGCGCAAGATCTCCATCGAGGAAATCCAGCGCAAAGTGGCGGAATATTACAACATCCGCCTCGCTGACATGCATTCGGCCCGCCGGGCCCGCGCAGTGGCTCGCCCCCGTCAGATTGCCATGTATCTGGCCAAGCAGCTCACCTCGCGCTCCTTGCCCGAAATTGGCCGGAAATTCGGCGGTCGGGACCACACCACGGTCATGTATGCGGTGCGGAAAATCGAGGAATTGCGGGCCGGAGACACGGTCATGGACGAGGATATCGACCTCCTCAAGCGGATGCTTCAAGCCTAGCTTGAGCCGATCCAGAGGCTTGGTCTGAAAGCCTTTAAATTCAAGGTGTTGCTCCGAGTGGGCGGCGAAAAAAAGGTGGCGCATTGCGCCACCTTTTGCGCTATTATAGCCCGGAGAATCAGACCCCTTGCGGGCTCCCGTGAGGAAAGCAGCTATTTGTGCACCAGACTTGTCTCCTGGAGATGGCCCTTAAGGGCGGCTCCGGCGCTGGGCGCTCCGACACTGAACGGTCTGATTGATAGGTATGTAACGGCACGAAAGACCAAAAGGCGATGAGGTTCACAATCGAACGCAGCGGACTAATGAAGTCCCTGAGCCATGTTCAGAATGTTGTCGAGCGGCGCAACACCATTCCCATTCTCTCAAATGTTCTTCTTCAGGCATCCGGGGGGAAGCTGACCCTGACCGCGACTGATCTTGATACGGAGATTATCGAGACGGTAGACGCAGATGTGGTCACCGAGGGTGGCACCACTGCTCCGGCACATTTACTCTATGAGATTGTGCGCAAACTGCCCGATGGCGCCCAGGTCGATATTGAATATGCGCAAGACGATCAGCGCTTGCATGTCAAAGGCGGGCGCTCACGTTTTACCCTTGCCTGTTTGCCGCGAGATGATTTCCCGGAAATGTCAGCTGGTGATTTGCCGCATAAGTTTGCGCTTGAAGCTTCCGATGTAGCTCGTGTCATCGACAAGACGCGCTTTGCCATTTCCAGCGAGGAAACGCGCTATTACCTCAACGGCATCTATGTGCATGCGGCCAATGATGATGGTGACGTGTTGCGCGCTGTAGCGACTGATGGCCACCGCCTCGCTCGCTATGAACTGCCGTTGCCATCCGGTGCTGCAGACATGCCCGGGGTGATTATTCCGCGCAAAGCAGTGAACGAGCTGCGCAAGCTTATCGATGATGGCGCGGGCACGGTGGAAATTGCCCTGTCGGACACCAAGGTCCGTTTCGAATTCGACGGCATTGTGCTTACATCCAAGCTCATTGACGGCACGTTCCCAGACTACAATCGCGTGATCCCGCAAGGCAATGACAAGTCCTTGATCCTGCACGGGAGCGATTTTGCTCATGCTGTGGACCGGGTGGCGACCATTTCGGATGAGAAAAAATCCCGCGCTGTAAAGCTGAACCTTGAAGAAGACCGCATGACCCTGACCGTGGTGAACCCTGAAAGTGGCAATGCCACCGAAGAGCTCTCTGTGGAATACAACTCCGGTCCTATCGAGGTGGGCTTTAACGCCAACTATTTGCTCGACATCACCCGGCAGCTGGATGGGGAGCAGGCGCAGTTCTGGCTTGCCGATCCGGGCTCGCCCACTGTGGTCCGCGACATGGAAGATGAGCGTGCGCTCTATGTCCTCATGCCCATGCGGGTCTGACGGATTTAAGGAGGCGCCTAGTTGAGAACCGCCACCGCTATGGCATCAGTGACACCAGAAACAAGTGCGCAAGGTCTTGCCGGCCCAGACGCAGGTGGCTTGTGGGTCTCGCGCCTGGCGCTCAGCGCCTATCGCTCCTATGAGGCGGCAGAATTGTATCTCGATGCGCGACCTGTGGTTTTCACGGGCTCCAATGGGGCAGGCAAGACCAACATTCTCGAAGCGCTCTCTTTGCTGGCACCGGGACGTGGGCTTCGCGGGGCAAAACTCGGCGATGCCATGCGCAAGCAAGGTGATGCAGCTCCTCAGCCTTGGGCCATCGCTGCAAAGTTAAGCCAGAACGGGACAGAGGTTCAGCTCCGCACAGGTCTTGCGGCGTCGGAGAAACGCGAAGTTCGTATCGAAGGCGAGCGCGCCTCGCCTGGAGACCTGGGCAATCACATGCGGCTCTTGTGGCTGACGCCAGCGATGGATCGTTTGTTCACAGACAGTCCCGGCGCGCGACGGAAGTTTTTAGACCGCATGGTGTTGGGCCTTCATCCAGATCATGGGCGCGTAGCGGTGGCGTATGAAAAAGCCATGCGGGAACGTCAGCGGATATTAAACGAAGAACAAGATGAGCCCGCCTGGCTTGATGCATTGGAAAATGCCATGGCGGAACACGGACTTGCCCTTGGTGCGTCTCGTGCATCCATGGTGGCGCGCCTTGCTGCCGCCATTGAGGAAGCTGAGACCAGCGCCTTTCCGAAAGCCGTCATCGCCTTGGAAGAAGGCTGGGTGCCAAGTGTTGCGGATCAACACGAAGATGATATGCGCGCTGAATTTAGTGATGCACTGAAAATGGCGCGGCGGCGGGATCAGGCAGCTGGCCGGGCAACGCTGGGACCTCACCGCAGTGATCTGCAAGTGCGTCATGCAGTAAAAGACATGGCGGCATCTGATTGCTCGACCGGAGAACAAAAGGCGCTGCTGATCGGATTGGTGCTGGCCAATGCACGGCTGCAGGCATCTGCCCATGGCGGTGCAGCACCGTTGTTGCTGCTGGACGAAGTAGCCGCCCATCTGGATGAGATGCGGCGGGCCGCTTTGTTTGATGAGATTTGCGCCCTTGGCGCACAGGCCTGGATGACGGGAACCGATGCGCATCTTTTTGCAGCATTTGGCAATCGCGCCCAGCATTTTGAAGTTAAAGACGGAACGATTGCTCTCTCTGCAGACTGAGCAATTTTGAAAGGTAAGTTATGGCGGACGCCACAGAAAATACCCCGGACAGCGCTGAAGAATACGGCGCGGAATCCATCAAGGTTCTTAAAGGCCTTGAGGCCGTGCGCAAACGCCCGGGCATGTACATTGGCGACACCGATGATGGCTCAGGCCTGCATCACATGGTTTATGAGGTGGTGGACAATGCCATCGACGAAGCCCTTGCGGGTCATTGTGATCGGGTAGATGTAACGCTCAATGCGGATGGCTCTGCCACGGTGACCGACAATGGTCGCGGCATTCCCACCGCCATGCATGCTGAAGAAGGCATCTCCGCTGCTGAAGTGATCATGACGCAGCTTCACGCGGGCGGGAAGTTTGATCAGAATTCTTATAAAGTTTCCGGCGGTCTGCACGGGGTGGGCGTTTCCGTCGTGAACGCGCTTTCGTCTGCCTTGCAGCTAACCATCTGGCGCGGCGGCAAAGAACACACCATGCATTTCGCGCATGGGGATGCAAAAGGCCCGCTCGAGACTGTTGGCCCATCCGATGGCAAGACAGGCACGCAAGTAACGTTCCTGCCGTCGACGGAAACCTTCACCATGGTGGAGTTCGACTTTAGTACCCTTGAGCACCGCTTGCGCGAGCTGGCATTCTTGAACTCAGGTGTCACCATTGCGCTGCGCGATGAACGCCATGTGGACGTGCGCGAAGAGGTTATGATCTACGACGGTGGGCTCGAAGCGTTTGTGCGTTATCTTGATCGTACAAAAACACCTCTGGTGGATGCGCCGGTTATCGTTCTCGCGGAACGAGATGGCATTACCGTTGAAGCAGCCATGTGGTGGAACGACAGCTACCACGAGAACGTCTTGTGCTTTACCAACAACATCCCTCAGCGTGATGGTGGTACGCACCTAGCGGGTTTCCGCGGGGCAATGACCCGTGTGGTCAATGGCTATGCGAATTCTTCGGGTCTTGCAAAGAAAGAGAAAGTTTCGCTCACCGGCGATGACGCGCGCGAAGGTTTGACCTGTGTGCTTTCGGTGAAAGTTCCAGATCCGAAATTCTCGTCCCAAACAAAGGACAAGCTGGTCTCCTCCGAGGTGCGCCCCGTGGTGGAAAGCCTTGTGAACGAAAATCTCAGCGCCTGGTTCGAAGAGCACCCCAAGGAAGCCAAGTCCATTGTTGCCAAGGTGATCGAAGCTGCCGCCGCGCGAGAAGCTGCGCGCAAGGCGCGGGAACTCACTCGGCGCAAAGGGGCGCTTGAGATTTCCAGCCTGCCGGGCAAATTGGCCGACTGTCAGGAACGCGACCCTGCCAAATCAGAAATCTTCATCGTCGAAGGAGACTCAGCTGGCGGTTCCGCCAAACAGGCGCGGGACCGGGCAATGCAGGCCGTATTGCCTTTGCGCGGCAAGATCCTGAATGTAGAGCGCGCGCGGTTTGACAAGATGCTCTCGTCCGAGCAGATCGGCACATTGATCACGGCCCTGGGCACGGGTATTGGCCGGGATGATTTTGATATTGAAAAGCTGCGCTATCACAAGGTCATCATCATGACCGATGCTGACGTGGATGGTGCGCACATTCGCACGCTTTTGCTCACGTTCTTTTATCGTCAGATGCCGGAGCTTATTGAGCGTGGTCATCTCTATATTGCCCAGCCACCGCTTTACAAGGCAGCAAAAGGCAAATCCAGTCGGTACCTCAAAGATGATGCGGAGCTGTTCCAGTTCCTTGTCACAGAAGGTTTGGATGAAGCCTCTCTGGAGCTGCACACCGGTGAAGTGCGCGTGGGGCCAGACTTGAAGGTCCTGCTCGACCGCGCGCGGCAGGTGGGAACCTTGCTGGACGGCATTCCGCAGAACTATCCTCGCACTATTGTGGAACAAGCGGCTATTGCTGGCGCACTGGATCCTGCCAAAATGGACAAGGAAGATGAGGCTCAGGCCATCATCGACCGTATTGCCGAACGCCTTGACCGCATGGCGCCGGAGACCGAACAAGGCTGGATCGGCGCGCGTGAAGAAGGCGGTGATATCGTCTTTGAGCGGACAGTGCGCGGTGTAAAAGAAGTGGGCCGCATTGATGATGCGCTTCTTGCTTCTGCTGAAGCGCGCAGGTTGAACGCCTGGGCCGATGAGCTCAATGAATCCTATGCCCGTGCTGCCACCTTCCGGGTGAAAGGCAATGAACATATTGTGCGCTCCCCGTCTGAGTTGCTGGCCGTGGTGCTCAGCGATGGTCAAAAAGGCATCGCGCTACAGCGCTATAAAGGTTTGGGGGAAATGAACCCCGATCAGCTCTGGGAAACCACTCTGGACAAGAATGAACGCACCATGTTGCAGGTGAAGGTCGCCCAAGTGGATACCGCCGATGATATCTTCTCCAAACTCATGGGCGATGTGGTGGAACCCCGCCGCGAGTTCATTCAGGAAAACGCCCTTGCTGTGGCAAATCTGGATATTTAGGTCCATCACGTCGTGATCAATAGGGCGTGAGACCCCGCACCAGCTTTGTTATTTGAGGCATCCTAACTTCCGATTTGAAACTTCATCGGGGGAGGACGCGTCATGCGCCTATTTCTATCCGCACTCATTCTAACAACAACTGTAGGCATGATGTCTGCTCATGCCAGGGGTTGGGCTGAGCTGGAAAGCAACGGCCAAGATATCCGTATCTACGAAACAGGGCCGGCGGATGCCTCCGCCGGTGTATTGCTGGTCCATGACTGGTTCGGGGTTTCTGATTTTTATGAAGAAACCGCAGAACATTTGGGCGACCTGGGCTATCGCGTCTTGGCGGTGGATCTCTATCATGGCGAAGCTGCCACGACCCATGCCGAGGCCTGGGCCTTGATGCAAGCTCTTGATGGTTCAGCCGTGGCAAGCGAATTAGACCTGGCATTGAGCCACCTTGGCCAAAGCAATCGTCAGGTCGCCGTCATGGGGTTTTCCATGGGTGTGCCCTACGCTCTTGATCTTGCCGCGCGCAATGGAGACCGTGTTCGCGCCGCTGCCGTCTGGTATGGCGATACAGGGCTGAGCGATGAGCAAGCAGCGATGTTCAGCGTACCTGTTCTGGCCGTCTACGGATCATTGGATGGAGATGCATCAGGTGATGCGGCTCGCCTTTCGCAAGCCTTGGCAAATGCAGAAGGCTCAGCAGAGACATTCATCTATCCAGACGTCGCCCACGCTTTTGCCCAGCCTCTGTTTAACGGGGGAGATAATTTCAGCGAAGCAGGGACCGCTGCGTCCTGGGCTTTGACGGAAGAGTTCCTTCGTCGAGAACTTACCGGAGGATAGCACTGAAGCAGCTTTTTTGCGCAACTCTCCTAATTCGGTAAACAGAACGTTAACTCCTGTCAGTTTATCTCAATCCCAGGGAATTTCCGCGCATTGTTATGGGCTCGGCAGGGAAAGGTTTTTGTAGATGGCGCGTAGACGTCGCCGATCCAGGCGCAGGCCCATTGATCAAGATCCTGTCCGCCGCCAATCCGTTTGGCCCGGCGTGTTCCGCTTTTTCGCGGTTGCTTTCCTGTGGGTGATCATCGGATTTGCGATGCTCTTGCTTTATTACGGAAGCAGCCTGCCGGATACATCGGGCCTGATGGCCGAAACCCGCGGCCAGGGGATCACAATCCTTGATGTCCATGGCCGGGTTGTTGCTGTGCGCGGTGCGTCCGCCAGCCCGGTGGTGCAGGTCGAAGAATTGCCGCCCCATCTGGCTTCAGCGGTTCTTGCCATCGAAGATCGCCGCTTTTATTCCCACTGGGGTCTGGATGTGGTCGGCCTTGTGCGAGCCAGCCTTGCCAATATCCGCGCAGGCGCAGTGGTGCAGGGCGGCAGTACGATCACGCAACAGCTGGCCAAGAACCTTTTTCTGACCCCGGACCGCACTTTCCGCCGCAAGATGCAGGAAACCATTCTGGCCGTTTGGCTGGAGACGCGGTTTTCCAAGAACGAGATCCTGACTCTATATCTCAACCGGGTCTATTTCGGTGGCGGTGCATACGGCATCGAGGCCGCCGCGAACCGCTACTATGATATTGACCCGCGTGAGCTGAGTTTACATCAATCCGCCATGCTGGCCGGTGTTCTAAAAGCACCATCGCGCTATTCTCCCGTCGCCCATCCCGAAGCTTCCGAAGAGCGCATGAATGTGGTGCTGGGGGCCATGGTGGATGCTGGGTTTTTGGAGCCAGGCGCACAAGCTTTAAGCCGAAGTGCACCAGTGGCCTATGCGCTTTCTACCGCTACCAATGGATCGGGTCACTTTGTGGATTGGCTGATGGATCGCTTGCCGGCCTATATCGGCGGCACCGAAGGAAATCTGGTTGTTCAAACCACGCTGGATCTGGATCTGCAATTTGTCGCCGAAGAAGAAATGCTTGAAATGCTGACTGATACCGGTGGCGCGCGTGATGCTTCTCAAGGTGCGCTCATGGCCTTTGATCTTGAAGGCGGGGTCGTTGCCATGGTGGGTGGCCGTTCCTATGCGGACAGCCAGTTTAATCGTGCAACGCAAGCGCGGCGGCAACCGGGCTCGGCCTTCAAACCCTTTGTCTATCTGGCAGCTCTGGAAGCAGGCTATCGCCCGGACAGCCTTGTCCTGGATGAGCCGGTCAATATCAACGGCTGGCACCCGGAGAATTTCTCCGGCGACTATGACGGCTATATGACTTTGGAAGAGGCCTTTGCCAGTTCGGTCAACACAGTAGCTGTGCGATTGGTGCAGAACATCGGCGCGGAAAATGTTGTGCGCAATGCGCGGCGCATGGGCGTGACCGCTGATCTGGATGCCTTGCCGTCGCTTGCCCTTGGTGCGCTGGAGGTTAGCCCGTTTGAGTTGACCGCCGCCTATGTGCCGCTGGCAAACGGTGGGGCGGGAATTCTGCCCCATGCAATCTTGAGCATCACCACCGCCAATGGCGAGGTTTTGTTTGAGCGATCAGGCTCGGGGCCCGGACGTGTTCTGGACCCGCGCCCGACTGCGGACATGGTCTCCATGATGTCCAATGCAATCGCCAATGGAACGGGCCGTCGCGCCTATCTTAGTGACCGACCAAGTGCAGGGAAAACCGGCACCAGTCAGGGTTTTCGCGACGCTTGGTTCGTAGGTTTCACGGGAGATTATGTCACCGGCGTCTGGGTCGGCAATGATGACAACACACCGATGTCACGGGTCACGGGGGGCAGTCTGCCCGCGCAGATCTGGCACGGTTTTATGCAGGAAGCCCATAGAGATTTGCCGCCTTCTGCTCTTGCAGGGCGATTGCCTATTTCAACGCTAACTGTTGATTTTGAAAATGGCGCAGCAACAGAAACGCTGCTGGGCTATGAGCTTGATTTGTCAGATGGAGATTGAGTACCTTTGCGCTTTCGCCAATGCACTGAAGTGCATGGCTCCGCGAGGCGGCGCAATGGCGCCGGACCGCAGTCGCGGCCTGGGTCAATCCCAATCGAATGAACCCTATCCCTCACGCCCATAGGAATAGAGCAGAGCACCGTTCTTCTCGAGCCATTCTTCGGCGTCGTCGGTCCAGGGGATCAGCTTGTCGACCACGGCCCAGAATCGGTCCGAGTGATCCAGATGGCGCAAGTGGGCGACCTCGTGGGCGGTCACATAATCCAATATCCAATAGGGGGCGAGCACCAGCCGCCAACTAAAAGACAACGTGGCCGAACAACTGCACGAACCCCACCGTGTGGTGGTATCGCGCAAACACAAGCGACCGATCTTGACCTTCGCCGTTTCTGCATTGGCATAGGCCCGTTCCACCAAAGCTTCGCGGGCCTGGACTTTCAAAAAATCCAGAACGCGGCGTTCGATATGTTCAGCAGCGCCGGAAACATTGATGGCACCATCTTCGGCCCACACACCACGGCGTGCGCGCGGGTGATGAACAATCTCATGATCTTCGCCCAAAAAAGGAATGATGCTGCCAGGTTTAAATGGCGTGCCTTTTGGTACCGCAGCAACCTCTTCGGCAATCCAGTCTTTGTGTTCTTTTGCGAAGTCCAGCGCGCTTTCTACCGAACGCTTTGACGGCGTTACCAAAATAACCGAGCGGGTTGAAGGTTCCACCTTGATCAAATGGCGCCGGGCGCGCGGATTGATGCGAATGGTGACGGGAACAGCTTCCCCAGCAATATCCAGTGTTTGAGGACCTTGCAGTGCAATTTCGGTTACGCGACGTTTCTTACCCATGAGTACACATTTCGCTTACTGTTAGAGCCATGCAAAACCAACCACGATTCCATTTGGCATTTCCCGTTGATGACCTCAATGCTGCTCGTAAATTCTACGGCGGCGTCTTGGGGTGCCGGGAAGGCCGGTCAGATCAGGCTTGGCAAGACTTCGATTTTTACGGTCACCAACTCGTGGCTCACCTTGTCGAACCCTGCCAAGATAACGCGATCACAAATCCTGTCGATGGAAAAATGATTCCCGTGCGTCATTTCGGGCTCATTCTTTCCTTCGAGCAATGGGAAGCTTTATCGAATCGATTGAAGGACGCGAGCGTTACTTTCCTCGTGGAGCCTTACATAAGGTTTAACGGCGAGGCAGGAGAGCAAGGTACGTTCTTTGTAAAAGACCCGGCAGGTAACGCGCTGGAGTTCAAAGCGTTCCGCAATGAAGACCAGATCTTCGCCACTTAAAACCTGTCACTGGGTGCAGGCGGGTGTCAGGATTTGCGTGTTTTCTCGATGTTTTTAATGAAAGCCGCCACGCGCGGTTGAATCTCTGACCGCCAACGTCGCCCGTTGAAGACGCCATAATGGCCAACACCGTCCTGCACATAGTCTTGCTGCATGGCTTTGGGGATGTTGGTGCAAATGTCATGAGCGGCCTGGGTTTGACCAATGCCGGAAATATCGTCCAGTTCACCTTCGATGGTGAAAAGCCCTGTGTTTTCAATGCACGATGGGTCGACCAATTCACCGTGATGCTCAAAAAGACCGCGCGGCAGCAAATGGCGCTGGAACACATGATCGATGGTTTGCAGGTAGAACTCTTCAGTCAGGTCCATCACTGACAAATATTCATCATAGAAAGTGCGGTGTTTTTCCGCTTCGTCCCCATCGCCCTTCACCAGGTTTTCAAAGTAATCCTTGTGGGCTTCCACGTGTTTTTCCCGGTTCATGGACATAAAGCTGCTCAGCTGCACAAAGCCGGGATAAACCCGCCGAAACGCACCAGAGTGCGGCAAGGGAACAGAAGAGATCATGTTGGCCTGGAACCATGAATAATCCCGTTCTTCGGCCAAAACATTCGGCACCGTGGGGCTGCACCGCGCATCAATGGGGCTGCCCATCAGGATCATGGAAGCTGGTGTTGCTTCATCGCCCCTTGCTGCCATCACTGAAGTTGCAGCGATCACCGCTGGCCCAGGCTGGCAAACCCCCATGACATGGGTGTTGGGGCCAAGGTGCTGGATCATCTCAATCAGATAATCGATGAAATCATTGAGGTCGAACCGCCCGGCATGTAGCGGAATGCTCCGCGCATCGTGCCAATCGGTGATGTAGACATCGGCATCGGGCAACATGGCCTCAGCCGTGCCGCGCAGAAGGGTCGCATAATGGCCCGACATGGGGGCGACAATGAGGATCTTTGGCTGCTCAACGGCATCAGCGGGCCATTGTTTTTCGAAATGAAGCAGGCTGCCAAAGGTGTGTTCCCAGGCGTAGCGCGCAGCGACGGGCACTGGCTCTCCATCGACTACGGTCTCATGAAGGGCAAATTCCGGCTTGCCGTATCGCCGCGTGGTGGTCTCGAAAAGGTCGACGGCGGCAACGACGCTTTTGGCAATGCCCGTGTTCGTCCAGGGGTTCAGGGGATGGGTCAGGCTTTGGCGGGTCAGGGCAGCAGCGGTACGCCATGGCGTAAGGGCCGCGTGACTTAGCTCATAAGCGTGATACAGCATCCAGGACCCTCGTGTTTAGGACTGACCAAGAATCAGTCGGGAGGATCAGCTTACTGCACTGCAGCAAAAGTAAAAGCCCTCGAATGCCACAGTGTTAACCGAAGATTCTTCGTCTTGGCGGGTGAGAGGTCTAGAAATGGCGGGAAATCTGGGTTGCCAGCTGGGCCGGCGTGGAATCAGGGCTTAACAGATCCACCACCTGGCCGTCCTGATTTATGACATAAATGGCGCTGGTGTGGTTCACCAGATAGCCGGAAAGGTCAGGATCTTCCACGATTTCATGAGCCACAGCAAAACTGCCCGCCACCTCGCCGATCTCCTCTTCCGTGCCGGTCAGCCCGATCAGGCTTTCATGGAAATGGCCTACATAGCCATTAAGGGCCTCAGGCGTGTCGCGCCCGGGGTCGACGGAGATGAACAGCGGTTGGACTTGATTGGCGCGGCGCCCCATTGAATCGAGGGCAGCGGTGATCAGAGTGAGGTGAACGGGGCAAACATCAGGGCAAAAGCTGTAGCCGAAATATACTACCACCACCTTGCCTTGAAAATCAGACAGGCTCACACGTTCACCTGTATGCCCGGTCAGGGTGAACTCCCCGCCCAGGCCGGAGAATAGCGCCGCCCGGTCATCCAGGCCCTCGCTTCCTGATCGGGTCAGGCCGAAGGTGGCGATAACGGCAACAAGCAGTGCAAAAGCCCCGGCAAGCAAGGGTATCCAACGCAATTCGCCAAGCCGCTCGCTTGGTCCATTGCCTGAACCATTGCCTGAACCACTGGCCGAACCGTTGCCCGGGCCATTATCGCGGGAATCGGATGCCCGCTGGCTCTTAGGCGGTTTCTCATGAGGAGGGAGTGTTGAATCCATGAGCATCAAATCGGATGTTTTTCGGTTAATCGCAAGTTCTCATAATGCCGCATGAGGGGATCACAACTGAATGTGATCAGACAGGCAAGTGCTGGCAATCAAGCGCTGCTCGCGCTAGAACCAAGGCTGGCAGGGCTGGTGTCCTCGCGATTGAAGGGACCGGACCATGGGGATCGATATGTTTATGTCACAACGGATGCGCGGCATTGTCGCGGCGTTTGCTCTGCTGTGTGCAACGCTGATGGCTTTGTACTCACCGCCTGCTGCAGCGCAGCTTTTCGATGAGGACATGTTTGATAGCTCCATGATCAAGGCGATCCGCGATCATGACAATGAAGCTCTTACGGCGCAGCTTTTCAGTACAAGCCCCAACGAGCGGACCGGCCGGGGGATCCCTGCAATTGTGGTTGCTGTCGAAAGCCGCAACCTCGATGCCTTGCGCATCTTGGTGGAAGCTGGCGCACGGATCGACAACCGGGCGCGGCGCACGGATCGCACGGCGCTTACCGTGGCAGCCGAAATGGGCGATGTCGCTATCATTCGGGCACTATTGGAACTGGGGGCCGATGCTGACTACACTGGTGGTGGTCGGGAGGTTGCTTTCATCAAGGCCGCGCGGGCCGGTCACGCTGAAATTCTCCAAGCACTGATCGATGCCGGTGCCGACACTGAAGAGACAGATCTTTCAGGCTACACGGCCATGGAGCTTGCCGAACGAGGTCGCCATCGCCAGGCGATTGAGGTCTTACGTGATGCGGGCGTTTATTAAAGCGCCTGTAATGCGCCTATAGAGCATCTGGCCTTCACTCTCCTAATTGCAGCAGCATGCCGCGTTCCCGCGCTTGTTCGTAAAAGAACAGGAAGATGGAAACGCCTGCGGTGATATAAATCGCATTCAGCCCAAAGCTCCACAGCAGGTGGTCCAGGCGAACCGTTCCATCGATGATGATCGCGCGCAGCCCTTCAAAGACATGAGCCAGAGGGAAGGAATAGGCCACACCTTCCAGCCAGTCGGGCAAAATGGACACGGGATAATAAATGGCACCAATGGGGGCCAATGCGAATAAAAGCGCCCAGGCTAACTCCTCCGCGCTTTGGCCATATCGCAAGGCCAGCCCTGCCACGATCAATCCAACGGCCCATCCAAACATCAAGAGGGAGATCAAAAACCCTGCCAACATGAAGCCGAGACTGAGGATGGAGAAATCAAAAATCAGATAGGCAATGATGGCGGCAGGAATAACCGCCAGCAGAGTGCGGATGGCACTCATGGCCATCAGGGCAAGGATGAATTCTGACATGCGCAAGGGGCTGACCAGCAGGTGGCCCAAATTGCGCGACCAGATCTCTTCAAAGAACGAGAGCGAAAACCCAAGCTGCCCCCGGAACATCACGTCCCACAACATCACCGCACCCAGTAAGACCCCGGCAGCGGCTGCAAAGAAATTTGAGTTCTCAATAAGATAGAGCTGAATGAAGCCCCAGATGAGGATTTGCAAGGTTGGCCAATAGAACATAGAGACCATGCGGGGCCAGGAACTGCGGATTAGATAGACGTATCGCAAAATCATCGCACCGATGCGATTGGGCGAGAAATTGCGATCCGGCCGGATGTTCTTTGGCGTTACGGGGGCATTCATGGAGAGCTTTCCCCCTCATCATAATTCAAAAGCTCGGCGACGGCAGCACCCTCTTCATCGCGTGAAGGTGTGCGGCGATTGCGGGCAATATCGATGAAGACTTCTTCCATGTTTTCTCGGCCATAGCGGGCTAACAGATCGTTCGGCGCGCCTTCGTCCACAATGCGGCCCTTGTTCATCATCACCACATTATCGGCCAGACGCTCAACTTCCGACATGTTATGGGATGCCAGTAAAATTGTTGCGCCAGCTTTCTTCTGGTAGTCCGCAAAATGTTGCCGCACCCAATCGGCAGTGTCCGGATCCAACGAGGCTGTTGGCTCATCCAGCAACAAAACATCCGGTTCATTGACGAAAGCCTTGGCAAGTCCAACGCGGGTTTTTTGCCCGGCCGACAAAGTCCCTGCAGCTCGGTCAATGAAATCCTTGAGGTTTAACTCTTCGGCCAATTGTTCAATGCGTTGTTTCACATCGATCACGCCATAGAGCTGAGCATAAACTTTCAGGTTCTGCCGCACCGTCAGGCGCTTGGGCAGGTCCACATAGGGGCTTTCGAAATTCATGCGGGCCAGCACTTTATGTTTGTGCCGGGCGATATCCCAGCCCAACACGGCAATGCTTCCCGCTGTGGGTTTGATCAGCCCCAGCAACATGGAGATGGTAGTGGTCTTGCCCGCTCCATTGCCGCCCAGCAGAGCGGTCGTTGATCCCGGGGGAACCGAAAAGCTGATTTCGTTCACTGCGGGCTCAGTCCCGAAGACCTTGGTAAGGCCGCGGACGTCTATGGCCATGGGCGCAGGGTTGGTTTTCATCAAGGAGGTTCCGCTTGGCGCTCGCTTTTTGGGTACTGATTCGACTATATAGGCCCCATGAGCAGCATTGATAGCCCAAGCTTTTCCTCCACCACTCGTGTCGCCTTTAGCGGCCACACCGTCGATGGCACCCAGAGTGCAGTGCCGGGACGGGTGCGGCTGCGGACATTGGTCCGGCTGCGCTGGCTGGCGGTTGCAGGCCAAACCCTGGCGGTATTGGGGGTCTATTTCGGCGCAGGTTTTTCCTTGCCCCTTTGGGCGTGTCTTGCGGTGATCAGCGCCAGCGCAGTTTTGAATGTGGTGGTCTCCATTCGCTTCCCCGTGTCGCGGCGTCTGTCCAATCGGGAAGCCGCGTTCTATCTCGGCTTTGATCTGGTGCAGCTGTTTGCGCTCTTGTTGTTGACCGGGGGCATTACGAACCCGTTCTCGCTTTTGTTTCTGGCGCCGGTGGCCATCTCTGCTACCAGCCTGGACATTAGATCCACCATTGCGCTGGGTGCCTTGAGCTTCGTCTCCATTACGGTTTTGGCTCTGTATCATTTGCCCCTGCCGTGGCCCGCAGATACACCGCTGGAATTGCAGGGCCTTTATGTCTGGGGGCTCTGGGCAGCCTTGGTATTGGGGCTTGGCTTTACCGCGGGCTATGCTTGGCGCATTGCTACAGAAGACATGCGCATGCGCGACGCCTTGGAAGCAACGCGCGCGGCTCTGGCACGAGAAAACAGGCTGGCAGCTTTGGGCGGGCTGGCCGCTGCCGCCGCGCACGAATTGGGCACGCCGCTTGCCACTATTGCATTGGTCGCCAAAGAGCTGGAGCGGGAGGTCGCAGACGACAGCCCCTTTGCCGAAGATATAAAGCTGCTCCGGACCCAAGCCACCCGATGTCGGGAGATTTTGGGCGAGCTTTCCCGCAGGCCGGGGGAGGGAGATGCCATGACTTCTTTTGCCCGGTGCGGGGCGCTGCTGGAGGAGATCGTTACGCCTCATCGGGGGTTTGGCATTGAGATTGAGGTCCGTTGCCCGGGAACCGATGGTTTCGAAAATGCGGAAGGGCCCAAGGTTTGGCGCCATCCTGAGATCATCCACGGGCTGGGCAACCTTGTTGAGAATGCCGTGGATTTCGCTAAATCCAAGGTTGTCGCCGAAGCCCGCTGGGGTACTGACACATTGAGTGTGGTTATCAAGGATGATGGGCCGGGCTTTGCCCCCGAGATCATGGCGGAGCTGGGGGAGCCTTATGTTTCCACCCGGCGGGCAGAAAACCTGGCTGAAGACGCTGATCCGGACGAGGCCATCGGCATGGGTCTGGGCTTTTTCATTGCCAAGAACCTGCTGGAACGCACCGGCGCGCACCTGGATGTTCAAAACGTCGATGATGGTGGTGCTGAGATCACGGTCACTTGGCCGCGCGGCGGGGTCGAGGTTCTGGAGGAAAAGGAGACGGGGAACTCACTGAAGTAGTGGAAATTCTCACAAACCTCTTATAATGCTTTGCATCAGGGGTGTTTACCCCAAAGAATAGGCTCGCTTAGCCTTCAGAAATTGTGGCAAGCCAATTTGAGCTTGAAAGCGAACCTGGAAATGGGCCGAAAAACGAGCCTAAAACCGAGGAAGTGCGGAGAAAAACAAATGGCAAACGAGCTGATCTCGCTTGAGACCCTCGAAGACCGCTCCCTTTTGATCGTCGATGATGATGCGCCGTTCCGCACGCGTTTGGGCCGGGCAATGGAATCCCGCGGCTTTGATGTGTGTGTGGCTGAATCAGTGACCGCCGCCAAAGCTGAAGTTGATCGTGCGGCCCCGGCTTTTGCCGTGGTGGATCTGCGCCTTGAGGATGGCAATGGACTGGATGTGGTCGAGCGCATTCAAGGCATTCGCCCCGACGCGCGGGTGGTGATCCTCACCGGCTATGGCAACATCACAACAGCAGTTGCTGCCGTCAAAAGAGGCGCCATTGATTATCTGGCTAAGCCTGCGGATGCGGATGATGTAGAGGCAGCTCTTCTGTCTGCGACCGGTGATCTGCCGCCGCCGCCGGAAAATCCCATGTCGGCGGACCGGGTGCGCTGGGAGCATATTCAGCGTGTTTATGAGCTGTGCGGGAAAAATGTCTCGGAAACCGCACGTCGCCTGAACATGCACCGCCGTACACTACAGCGGATATTGGCCAAACGCGCCCCGCGCTAGGCCAATCGTTATCATCTGTTAAGCATGTCACGTCTCGCCTTAACCGGGTGCTAAGCGCTGCCCGTTAACTTTGCCGCACGGGCAATTGTTTGGCGAAAGAGACCATGGCAAAGCGGCAGGCGGCTAAGATAGCCAGCCAGGAACAGTATTTCTTTGAATACGTGGAACAGCTGGATCGCCATCGGGCGGGCCGGATGGCGCTGATTGTCACTCTGTCCGGTATTGATACTGCGCGAGCCCTGCAAGCCACACAGAATTTGGTGTCCGATCATATTCGTCGGCACATGGGAAACCATGAGTATCAGCTCTTTCACTTCCAGCGCGGGGACGTTGCGGTTCTGACCAAGGATGTTGGAGACGGCTTTGTTCGCGACATGGCGTTTGGGCTGATCTATCAGTTAAAAGACGAAGCCTTCTTCCAGACCTTTGAAGATGGTGAGAGTGACCTTTGTCGCCTTCTGGAAGTAGAGGCGGACTACAAGGCCTTGAGAACCTATGCCAAGGCGGGACTACACAGGGGGGCTGTGCCGCTTGCCGGCGACCCCATGGAAACCGTCGCCCAAGATGATGGTCAAGAGGCTGAGCAAGTTGAAAGCCCGGAGGACGCGGACCCGGAAGATCAGGACACGGACAGCCTGGTCGTTGCCTCCGTAAATGTAGACTATAACTCTGTTGGGTCTTTTACGGAGATTGACACAACGGCTGAGCTGGAGACTGTGCGGGATGAGGTTATCGAACTCCCGGCAACGTCTGGCAGCGGTATCGGGCCCAAGATTGCGATGTCCCACTTTGCGGCGGACGAGGCAGCCTTGACGGAGCGTTTCCTGAGAAACGCCGACGAAGAGACATATGCGGCCTATCTGCCAGGTATCCTGCAGGAGGCTGAACAAAGGCTCCTGGATCGCCTTTCCAATGACGATCCCCAGCTTTTGCCCGAGAAGTTGATGATCTCTGTGCAGGTTCAAACCTTGCTTAGCGCCAGCTTCTTGAGTTTTGACCGCATGCGCGCAGAGATGAGTGTCCTGCCGCGGGCCTTTTTAGTAGTGGACCGCAACGATGTGCGCACCAATGGGGAAGCGTTCAAGTTTGCTCGTGATTTTGTGGAAGGGCGAGGCCATGTGCTTGCCATCTCAGGGCTAAACTTTGATGCCCTTGGCAAGGTTCGGCTGAAGAACTCGGGCTTTGCTTATCAGTTCGTGAAATGGAATGCGATCGACGCCTCTCTAGTCACGGCAAAAGACATAGAGCGCTTGCGCGCGGGGGTACAGGACAAACGATCCGCCATTACCGTGCTGACAGGATGCGACGAGGAAGAGGCCATTGCCTTTGGCCAGCGCGCCGGCATTGAGTTATTCGAAGGTCGCGCCGCCACCGGTGTGCTCATTCACGCGGACTAGGTTTCATCCAGAGAATAGCTCAAGCGCTCAGCAGCAACGCGAGCAAATTTCAACGTGAGCGATTTTCGGCGCGCCGGCGCAAGCTTCAGAGTTGGGCTCTCTCGCATGACCGTGCCGCCGTATCCATCGGCAATGATCAGCCCTACCTCATTGGGTATAAGCTCGTTTGGGAAATCCCGGTTCACTGCAAAGAAGAACCTGTCGCAATGGGCAAGGTATTCTGTCCACTTGTGATCGGACTTGAAATCCGGGATAGAGGATTTAACCTCCGCTACGATCAGCTCGCCCTTTTTGTTGAGCCCGGCCACATCCACACGGCGACCCGTGATCAGTGTCAGCTCGCACAGAGGTGCAAAGCCCATATCCAGAAACAGCCTGCGCACCCCGCGGGTGATTTCCGCGGTGCGGCTTTCCTCGTCAGGGTCCTCTGGCTCTTCGCCGGGGTTAATGAACTTGATCGCCATGGAAAGAGCCTAAGCTCCTGCCATGGCGAGAACAAGTTCGGTTTGCTTTGCGGCGGCTTACATGCCCCAGGGAAGGTTCAGGGCCAGCAGCGCCGCCAATATGACGATCACAGCAGCGGTTCCCAGGGCTCCTGCAAACCGGAAAGGATGCGCGCCGGTTGTTTTGCTCAAGGCAAAGGCATGGCCCAGGCGCAGAAGAACAAAAACCGCCGCAATGGGAAACAGGATCGAGGCAGACAACCCTGCCAGCTCGTTTAGTCCCAGGAGGATCAGAACAAGGGCAGAATTCTCTGCCAGGTTACCATGGGCGCGAATACGCTTGAGCAAGTCCTCATTTCCCGCATCCCCCATGCCGATACTTGTCTTGGCGCGATAAAAGCCCGTGCGCATCATCAAGAGGGCCTGCAGAAGCGCAAGGACAATAGCGGCCTCGGCAGTGATGATTGGAAATTCCATTGTTTGTTCCTCTAATTTTTGACCGTCATGTTCCCGGCCCTGAAGTTTGAGTTAAGTGTTGCGCTTTGCTTATCAGGTTACGCGAAGGCGCTTCAAATGAGCCCCGATGTGTACAAGGTGTAGGCGATGAAGAGCGTTGAGAGCGTGCTTGCCAAAAAGGCAGGAACGCGAATGAAGGGAATGCCCGAATAATACAAAACAGCAAAAGCGGCGCGGCCCATTATGAAATATTGCGCCGCCGTTTCAGCGTTCGCGTTCTCCAGCCCCGTGAGGGCGGCGACGGCCAAAACGGGAACTCCGTATGCTGCTGATTCAATCTGGTTTTGATAGGCCCGCTTTATGCGAAGCCCCAGGCGTGAATACTCTGCCTGAGGGTTGCGGTTTGCCGAAAACCCAAAGCCGAAACCTTGTGTTCCATAGGTATAGAAAATCTCAAGGCTCAACATTGCGAGGGTGAGAATACTAAACAGGACAAGGGCTGTTGTATAATCCATGATTATATTTCCTTCTCAAATTTTGCCGTTACAGAACATGTGTTCTGTTATTGGCCACAATAAACCGACAAGCCTCATGGGCTCTTCGGGCGATGATTACGAATTCAATGTTTGAAGTGCACCCTCAGCAACGGTTCGGACTTTCTTGGCAGGCTCCCCCGCCCGCAACATCACGAACAGGCCTTGCGCGATACCGGCGAGAATGATGGCGGCGGAGGTTTCGTCAAAGCTGGATGCCACTTCGCCTTTCTCTTTTGCTCGGGCCAATGCTTTTGCAAAGGATCTCTCAAGGCGGCGGAAATGTTGAGTGACGCGGCTCGCCACCTGGCTGTCGGCGGTGCCAAATTCAACGGCGGTATTGGCAAAAAGACACCCCATCCAGCCAGACTTGCTTTTGGCGGTGGAGGCAAAACTTAAAAAGAAACCCTCAACAGAAGGGCGCGAGGCATCGGGGGCCTCGATCTTGGCAAGCACTGATTTTATCTGGCAATCGCGATAGCGGTCCAGCACGGCAAGGAAAAGCCCGTGCTTGCCCTCCCATTCAGAATAAAGCCCATAGCGCGAAACCCCGGTCGCCTCCACCAGATCATCAATGGAGGTATCGCTGAAACCCTTTTGCCAAAACACAGCCATGGCCTTGTCCAGGGCCTGCTCAGGTTCAAACGCGCGTGTCCGTGCCATGGGATTTCCCCCAAGTTCAATTACAGAATGAACGTTCTGAATAGGGTAAGATGATGGGCTTGTCAAGGTTGGGGTGTACTTAGGTAAATCGGCGAAACGCCATTCACCTATAGGTCGTGGCGATGTATTTATGTATACTGTTGAGGTTTGAAACTCGGGGGGAGCTGCATGCTAAGCAAACCAATTCGAATCATAGCCTTCGTAAGCTCGCTGATACTCCTGTCCCTGTTATCGCTGGCGGCTCTAATTTTTTTGACGACGTTCGCGCCTGATCCTCACGATGCAGAATGCACAGGCAGCTGGCTCCATCGAAGATGTACAATTACAATTGGAGGTCATAGTGGCTTCGTGATCGGGATGAGAAAAGCAAACGCATTTGCAGTGGCATGCCAGCGCGAGCGAGTGGGAAAACTCAGCATAAATCAGCACCCTGTCTTGTACACGAACGGTAATCGCCAAGGTTACTACAGGGTCTCAATCTGCGATCTTGAAACGGAAGCCCTTCAGGCTGACCGTTGGGTATTCATCGAAGCTGCTTGGCTAAGGGAGCGTCGTGTAACCCTTGAGTTTGGGGAGAGCGGCTTGGAGGCGATCACAGCAAACCTGCGTGGGATGGACCCATAGAGGCCGTAGTGCGCAATGGCCCTGAGACCAATTGCTCCCAACAAAAAAGGGCTCCCAGTGGGAGCCCTTTCAAATTCCAAGTCGCGGCTGCGACTACTCGGCAGCAGAGGCCGCGTTGTCCAGGGAGTATTCGCCCATGTCCTTGCCGAAGTTGACCTTCTGCAGGAACTCAATGCCTTCTTCGGCGATGGCGTCCCCAACCATGGAGCTGCCTTCGGCTTTCAACTCGTCCATGTTCACGTAGGTCGCATAGATGTCCCGGGTGCGGTCCGTGATGATGCCGGCGTTGAGCAAGGTCTTGGTCAGCACACGGAAGATGTCGGTGCTTTCCTCCATGCGGGCGCGGCGCTCATCATCGGTGGCCGCTTCCAGGAACGCTGCCATAACTTCTTCCCAATCCAGGCCGAAGTCCGCATAGAGATCTTTCATCTGCTCAGGGTTCACAAGGTTGAACAGAAGGGTCTGGAAACATTCTGCAGCCCAGTCTTCCACAATGTTGTGCTCTTCTTCGGAAAGATGCGGCACGGTGCGGTCCGCCCAGATCTTGCCGAACTTGTGGTGGAAAGCTTCGTCCGTCATGGTCAGCTGCATCAGATGGCGCAGGACAGGATCCTTGGCTTCCTTGAAGAAGGTGGCGAACGCGCCCATGGCCAAGCCTTCGACCAGCATCTGCATGCCCACAATTTTCTTGTAGACTTCAGGGGCATTGACCATTTCGGTCAGAAGGGATTGCAGCGTTGGACCGCAAGCAAGGGGCTTGCCCCAGCGGGCATCAATATAACTGGCAAAGGCCGTGACGTGCCGGGCTTCTTCACGGGCCTGATTGGCGGCGTATTCCTGTGCGCCCTGATCTTTAAGGACGTGTACCAGTGAAGCGGAGAGCGAAAGGGCGCCCTGCTCGCCGTGAAGGATGGCGGAAAGGATCCAGCGCGCGACTTCGTTGATGAAGCGGACACGTTCTTTTCCCTTGAGGTGCTCATCCACCAGCTTGGTCTGCAGGGCAGGAACAAGATCTTCAGGGATCAGAGGCTCGTTCTCCATGTCAAAGGGTGTGGAGAAATCGATGTACTTGGCGTCCAGCGGATCCCAGAAATGGTCATGGGTGGCTGAAATGATCTTGTCGAACGCTGTGGTGCGCGAGTGGTAGCGATCTACCTCAATCATGGACGCAAAATCGTCCGGCGCGACGGCGTCATACATTTGGTCTTTGGTGATTTGACGAACCATTTTTATCTCCTCGACGAATGGCATGGATTAGCTGTGCCCTGCCGACTTCTGGCCACAACCCTGCACTCGCAAGATTATTGTGACGACCCCGTCAGCTTTTTGCTTAGGCACAATATAGTTCGGGAAATCCTGCGCACAAGTTAAAAATGACGCATGTGTCACCTTTATTGTAATGAAAGCCATTGATTTTGCTGCATACCTTTCCGCTAACGTAAGGAAAGGTCCGGAATTATGGGTTTCTTAGAGCACAGGCATTAAGCTAATCCCTCATTTTGTAATAAATCTACTGGATCAACCCCACAGGCAGGGTATGGTCATTCCTGATAAACCGGCGGCGCCTCTGCGCGTGAACGGCGGAATTTGAGGGAGAAGGCCGACTTGTTCGGTCAGGCATTTGGGGTGCCAGCCATTTCTGTGTGAGGGCACAGGAACTGGAGGGTGCCCGGTAATCGGTTTGGCCTCCAATTGGAGGCGAGATGGATCGTGCCAGGAATACACGCTGATGGACTGCCGTGTCCGTTGGCGCCAAAGGGGAGATGGGAGTGCGGGCGCGCCAAGAGGGGTTGGCGGGCACGTGCGGCTTTTTCGGCTTTCCTTTGACAAATTGAATTGGGATCTGGCCGCCGCGGTCTGGATGCCGGGGTGGTCTACGGGGCACGTTTGATGCTCCGCACAAGGACGGACATGTACTATGGTCAAGTTTCTCGAGAACGTGGTTTTTGGGCTGCGCTTTCCAATTTTGGTGGCATTTGCGGTCGCAACGTTGATAGCAGCGGTTTCCTCAACGGGTTTGCGCCTTAATGCGGGGTTCGATAAACAGCTGCCCAGTGGCCATGAGTACATTGAGACCTTCCAGGAATATCGAGACCAACTTTTTGGCTCCAACCGCGTAATCGTGGTGGTGCGCTCGCTGGATGAAGGCGGGGTGTTTACCCCCACCTTCCTGCGCCGGCTTGAGCGCGTAACCGATGACGTCTTCTTCTTGCCAGGCGTTGACCGCCGCACGGTGACAAGCCTATGGACCCCGAACACGAGATACTTTGAGATTACCGAAGAGGGCTTCCGCGCAGAAAACGTAATCCCGGGCACGGTCACACGCACTACGCTCAACGATGACAACGTGGAAATGATCCGCAATAACGTGATCCGCGGCGGATATGTGGGCCGTCTGGTCTCCAACGACTTTAGTTCCGCCATGATCGTGGCTGAGCTTATTGAGATCGACCCCACCACCAATGAGCCGCTGGACTATTTTGACCTTGCAGCGCGCCTGGAAGAAAACATTCGCTGCCGGAACTTCTTTTCTGTGAACATCTCGGCGCAAGGCCGTCTGGCACGGGCCTCCGGCCTTTCCGACACTGCCTTTGTGCATGAACCTTCCTACGGACAGATCCTAAGTGGCGATCTGCCGCTTGATCGTATGGCCGGGTTCCAAAGTGGTGACTGCGAGCCGGGACTGGACTTCCCACGGCAGGATTACACCGTAGTGGTGGCCCAGGGCGGCGTGGAAGATGCTGTCTTTGAAGTTCGTGAAGGCGGGGCTGACGGTCGTGTGGTTAGCACATTTTCTCCCTTCTACATTGGCAATGATACAGAGCTTGAAGACGGTTGGTACGCTGTTCAGTCAGGCGGCGTGAAGGTTCTGAACGAACGCGGCCGTGAGGCGCTCTCCGAAATTCAAGGCGTCACCTATGGCACCGATGACCTGCCGGTTGGCGTATTTGTGACCGCCCGTGAAGGCCAGGAAGACTTCGTCGAAGGCGACAGTTTTTCGATCTCTGTTGAACGTTCATCTGTAGATATTCATATTATCGGCTTTGCCAAGGTCATCGGCGACATTGCTTCCGGTGCCGGCTCGGTGCTGTTCTTCTTCGCAGTGGCCTTCCTGATCACAGCCATTCTGGTGTTCTACTATTCACAAAGTTTCATCCTGACCTTTGTGCCATTGCTTGCTTCTGCAACCTCACTGGTTTGGCAGTTCGGAATTCTGGCGGCATTGGGTTACGGGCTCGATCCGCTGGCCATTCTTGTGCCCTTCCTGGTATTTGCCATCGGGGTGAGCCACGGGGTGCAGCAGATCAATATGATCTCGCGAGAGATCGGGGCGGGCAAAAGCGCGCTGGAAGCGGCGCGGGCCTCCTTTAGTGGCCTGTTGGTGCCGGGCTCCATGGCGCTGGTGACGGACCTTG
>JAJFIL010000261.1 GCA_021774965.1 Alphaproteobacteria bacterium | reverse complement strand
AAAAAGGCCCGTTCTGCAGTGATTGCCTGGCTTGTGGCCTCATGATGAAGAGGCTGGAGCAGGTTTTGGGCGCGTGTATCATCAATGCGGGTTTCAACGCCCACCGCCCCTTGAGCTACGGCTGGCAGCATTTCTTCAATGCTGAGCAGTCCAGTGACCTCGCTGGCCCGACCCAAACGATTAAGCCCTGCAGCAGCCAATAAAGTGCCGTCCACCTCCCCGGCGGCTAGCTTGGCGAGGCGCGTATCCACATTGCCGCGAAAAAGAACCACCTCCAGATCCGGTCGCTGGGCCAAAACCTGGGCCTGCCGCCGTAAGGAGGCCGTGCCTATTCTGGCCCCTTGGGGCAGGTCCGCGATGCGGCTCGCAACGGGACTGATCCAGGCATCTCGCGTATCCTCACGAGGCAGGATGGCGGCCATGCCCAGGCCTTCAGGCAATTCCGTGGGCATATCCTTCATGGAATGAACCGCGCAATGGATATCTCCATCCATCAAGGCTTCCTCGATTTCCTTGGTAAAGAGGCCCTTGCCGCCTGCTTCCAGCAGCGCCCGATCCTGGATGCGGTCGCCAGAGGTCTTGATGATGACGATCTCAAAGGGGCTGTCTTCGCCCTCTTCTGGCAAGTTGTGCGCAGCGGCAAGGCGGCGGCGCACGTCTCTTGCCTGCACCAAGGCAAGGGGGCTGCCCCGGGTTCCAATTCGAAAGGTCTGTTGCATTCGGTCCCTTGCGCGTCTACTTCCCCAGATAGATATGGCCTCTGGTGGCTCCGGGATTAACCCGGATCAAGTGTCGTGTCGAGACAGGTTCGGATGGCTGACAAACAAAATCTGACAGTGTTGGGAATTGAGACCAGTTGCGATGAAACCGCCGCAGCTGTGGTTTGCGGCATGCCCGGGGGCGATGCCGAAATCCTGTCCAATGTCGTCTTCAGCCAACTTGAAGAGCACGCCCCTTATGGCGGGGTGGTGCCGGAGATTGCAGCTCGTGCCCATATCGATCGCATTGATGCCTTAACGGCTCAGGCACTAAGCGATGCCGATCTCAGTTTCAAGGATTTGGATGGGATCGCAGCAACTGCTGGGCCCGGCCTGATCGGCGGTGTCATTGTTGGGCTAATGACAGCAAAGGGGATTGCTGCGGCAACCGGACTGCCTTTTGTGCCGGTCAATCATCTGGAAGGGCATGCCTTGACCGTGCGCCTGACCGATGAGGCAACGTTTCCTTATCTCTTGCTGTTGGTCTCTGGCGGCCATTGCCAGCTTCTCATTGTCGAGGGGGTTGGGCATTACCAGCAATTGGGAACAACTATCGATGACGCGGTGGGAGAGGCGTTTGATAAGACCGCCAAGCTTTTGCGTCTGGGATATCCCGGAGGACCGGCAGTAGAGCAGGCGGCAAAAACAGGCGACGCCAAGCGGTTCGCCCTGCCCCGGCCCTTAAAAGGGCGCCCCGGATATGATTTCTCCTTCTCTGGCCTTAAGACCGCCGTGCGCCAGGCGGCTTCTGAGCTGGGAGAATTGACCGAGCAAGACAAGGCTGATCTCTGCGCCAGCTTTCAGGCTGCGGCCGCCGACAGTTTGGCCGATCGTACGCGCCGAGCCATGGAAAAGTTCAGTTCAGAATATGGCGAGGATGCCCGCCATTTTGTTATGGCCGGAGGGGTAGCAGCCAATAGCGCTATTCGCTGCGCCATGAGTACGCTTGCCGCAAAACATGGATTGGCAATGGTGGTACCGCCCCCTGCCTTATGTACCGACAATGGGGCGATGATAGCCTGGGCGGGACTTGAGCAGCTTTCCTTGGAGATGTCCGCGAGCGCGGGATCATTGGGGAAGACGGGATCACTGGAAGCCCCGCCCAGAGCCCGCTGGCCATTGACGGACATGAAAACGACCTGAGGGATGCGGGCAATACTGACAAAAAAACCGCCGGGCCCTCTGGGGAGGACATCGAGCCCGGCGGCGAATACCAATACTCAGAACTAATCGAGGGAATGATTAGCCAACTACGTATTGGGTCATTGCTTGAAATGAGATGGCTGCAACAAACATGGTTACGGATGCGCCAGCCAACCAATGTGTCATCTTGTAAAACATAGCTCTCGCCTTTCTTCCTTCGAAACCACCTGGCTTCTTTAAAACTCTGTGTTCGGGCGGGAGCTTACTGACCTGCTCCGTTGGCCCTGTAATCTCAATATAGGGGAGCCCTAAATGAAAAACAATGAATAATATTCGTTTTGTTCATTTTTTTCTTGGAAAAGTAGACGGCGCTCAATCGCCAAGCTCCATCTAGGCACCTTGATGCCCCTTAACACATTGATTTTATTGGGTATGTTATGCTAATACTAAGTCGCTGGGCGAATGTCCGGCGATGAATCATCAATTGGTGTGTCCGAGGATGTAGACAACAGCCCCCCCAGAACCATGTCCAGAACGCCGGAAAGCTCCCGCTCCAGCTTTTCCAGGCTCAAAGTCGTCCAAAGCTGAGGGTAGGCAAACTTCATGGTGGCCGATTGCAGCATCTCTGCAACGAAAACCACATCCTTGATTCTAAACTCGCCCGAAGCGTTCCCAGCAGACAGGATTTCCACCATAAGAGCGCGCTTTTGAGCTATCTGCTCGTTGGCAAACTCCGGCCGCTCCTTAGTAAGTATCTGAGCTATTTCATATATTTTTGGGTCATCCTCAAGATGATGAAACGTGTCCCGCATCAAAGTGAAATGAAATTTCTTGAGCTTTTCCACACAAGACAGTGTCTTGTCCCGCACGACCTGGCGCAGATCTTCCTGGGTTTGCTGCCCGTATTTCTGGGCGATGGAAAAAGCGATATCCAGCTTGCCCGGGAAATAGCGGTAAAGGTTCCCCGGAGACATATTGCAGTCGCACGCAATCTCGGCCATCGTGGTCTTCGGATAGCCGTAGTGAAGGAATCGATCCTTGGCGGCTTTGATAATGGAATCGCGTGTAGTTTTTTTGCACAACATTCCTTCAATATAAGACGTTTTTTGTGAATGATCAATGAAACATTCACTTTTCCCCACATAACGCCTCTTGTCCTGATGCGTTTTATACCAACATGTATTTGTTCAGAGGAGATTGTTGATTGAGTAAGGCAATCCAACGGGTTGGAGTGGTCGGTGCGGGTGCCTGGGGCACCGCCATGGCCACCGTGTCAGCCCGCGCCGGTCGCGACACGTTGCTGTGGGCCCGTGAAAGCGAAGTGATCGAGGCAGTTAACCGTGACCACGAGAACACACCCTTCCTGCCAGGCCAACCTCTGGACCCAGCGATTCGCGCCACGGGAGACTTAAGCGACCTTAGTGACCGCGACGCATTGCTTCTTGTGGTCCCCGCTCAGCATTTGCGCGCCTCCATGAAACATCTTGCACCTCACATCGCAGAAGGCACGCCTGCCGTGATCTGCTCCAAGGGAATTGAGATGAGCACCCTTGAGCTGATGCATCAGGGCCTCGCGGAAAGCCTGCCCCAATGTATTCCTGCTGTCCTGTCTGGGCCCAGCTTTGCAGCCGACGTGGCAAAGGGCCTGCCCACTGCTGTCACGCTTGCATGCGAGGATCAGGACGTTGGCGAAGCGTTGGTGGAGGCCATCGGGCTGCCATCGTTCAGGCCATATTTATCGGATGACATTATCGGGGCTGAGATCGGCGGTGCCGTAAAGAATGTCCTCGCCATTGCCTGCGGGATCGTAAGTGGGGAGGAGCTTGGCGACAGCGCCCGCGCTGCCCTCATCGCCCGCGGCTTTGCAGAAGTCACCCGGCTGGGGGTCGCATTAGGCGCGCAGGCGGAAAGCTTTGGCGGGCTGGCAGGGCTGGGAGATTTGATCCTGACCTGCACATCGCACCTCTCGCGAAACTATTCCCTTGGCTATGCGCTGGGCTCCGGCAAGACCATAGAACAAGCACTGGAAGGCAAAACCTCCGTTGCCGAAGGGGTTGCCACTTCGGGGGCCGTCGAAAAGCTGGCGGCGAAACATAATATCGAGATGCCCATCTGCGTAGCTGTTGCAAACATTGTCACCAGCCGGATCGATGTGAAGACTGCCATAGAAGGCCTTCTCGCTCGCCCCTTTACTGAAGAATAGAACCAAGAAAGCACTCCATGCTCTTTTCTTTCTACTGCCTTGATAGATCCGGTGCCGAAGACGTCCGCCTGGAGACCCGCAACGATCATCTGGAATTCATTGCCTCGTCTGGTGACATGGTGAAGATTGCCGGACCCATTTTGTCAGAAGACGGAGCCTCCATGGCGGGTAGCATCCTGATTGTTGAGCACGAAAGCCTGGATGCTGCCAAAGCTTGGGGCGCGTTGGACCCTTATGCGCGGGCAGGGCTTTTTCAAAGCGTCGACATCCGCCCGTGGAAATGGATCATTGGTGCACCTGACACCACATTGGAGAAAATGAAGTGAATTATTGGTTGTTTAAATCCGAACCCGGCACATGGTCCTGGGACGATCAGGTTAAAAAGGGCAAAGTCGGCGAAGGCTGGGACGGGGTGCGGAACTATCAGGCTTCCAACAACATGAAAGCCATGAAGGTCGGCGACCTCGGGTTCTTCTATCACTCAGTGAACGAAAAGCGCATCGTCGGCATCGTCGAAGTGATCGAGGAATATCATCCCGACCCAACGGACCCCAAAGAACGCTTTGGCATGGTCACGGTGAAGGCTGTTGAGGATATGCCAAAGCCAGTGACCCTTGCCGATGTGAAGGCTGAACCAAAACTGGCCGAAATCGCGCTCGTGAAGCAATCACGGCTCTCAGTGCTGCCGGTCACACCAGCCCACTGGAAACTGCTCTGCAAGATGGGTGGGCTTTGACCTGCCAATCAGGCTACGGCCATTTGTTATTCTACAGGAAATGAGGCCAGATGCACTCGTACAATTTCTGGGTCAATCATTAGCCCAATGAGAGAGCGGTCCTCGCCCCAAACCTGCACCATCGCCAGCGACCGTGTCTCTTCGGCGATCCCTTCGACAATCCCGCTTTCATCAGAAAAATAAAAGGCCTGCCCCACTCGCCGAACATCTTTTCTTCCTTCAATCGACCGGCTGAATGATTTTGTGATGGGATCACCGAAAGATTGCGCGTTCCACCTGGCCGTATAGCGTTGAGGCGCCGGGGCAGCGTAAAGAACCTGAACTGCAAGGTAGTGGACTAGTGAACCCGTTTCATCTCGGCGGGTTTCGATCCAAAATGTAACCACATTTGTGAATCCAACCTGAACGGAACCACCAGCAAAGTCTGTGCGATGAAACTCAGCATGCCTCTCTTCGGAGGCTGCAACAAACTCTCCAGGCAAAAGAATATTGGCAAGAAGGGCACGGCTAAGTTCATCCAATCCCGACTCAGGAACCAATTGAACTTGATAAGCAGTTTGGGCCTGTGTGGTTTCAGGAAACGAAATCACCAACGTCATGGCAATTGCAAGGCTCCATTTGATTGCTGCAAGCAACCTAAAAATATGCTGCATCTCATTTCCTCAAAATGACCAAAAGCCCTTCAGCGGGGAAAGCTCGTCTACTCTAGCGAGCAGTTGGACCAGATGCAATGTTACCTCACCCCTCACAATCGCGAGAGACCCCAGGCGGTGATCATCACCAGACTGACGAAGAATACGTTGGAATAGACCATCGCCAGGATGACAAATTTGATGGCGGTCTTGAAGATGCCGCCGCGATAGACCCGCAGCATGGCCACATAGAGATAGATCGCCATGATCGCCTGGAATGCCGCCCCCACCCCGGCCCCGCTGATGGAAACATTAGCAAGGCTTGCCGCCCCCAACATGATCAACAACAGCGCAAAGAGAAAGCTGTGATAGTGAAGCGAGAACACCAGGTGATCGACGAAATATACTCGTCGTCGCACGAACAGCGCCCCCATGATGAGCGCAAAAAACGGCACCAGGATCACCATCAATCTCGGCACCCAATCATTCAGTACACTGTTGAAAATACGTGGGTCCTCAACAGCAAGATTATAGCCCAGCATGAGAGGCCTGACCTGTTCCAGCAGGTCCAGGTTTTCGCTTCGATCTTCAAAAAACGTTTCCACCGTTTCAATCGGAATGGCAGGCACGGAGGTCATCTGATCCGGGTCGATGAAAAGGGCAAGCTCTGGCTCTCGCCGGTAGGCGCGGAATTCTTCCGGCACGGCTTTGGCCTCAAACGCCTCCTCAATATTGGGAAAATCCTGAACCAGATCGCGGCCTTCTGACATGGTAAAACCAAAGATCGCACGGTCACTGAACGCCAGGGCGATAAAGAAGACGATGCTCAAGACCAGATAGAGCCGCAGCGGTGAGACATATTGCTGCCGCCGCCCGCGCATATAGGCGCGGGTAAGATTGCCAGGAAAAAACAGAAACGGCAGGACCGAACGCACAAGGCGGCTGTCCCATTGGAACACATCGCCAACAAACTCATTGGTGAGGGAAAGCAGCGGACGGCGATAATCATCGTCCTTCTGCCCACAGGTCTGGCAGAATGAGCCCCGTAAAGGCGTTCCACAATTTCTGCAATAATGGGTGCGCAAAAGCCCACTCCCCCCATTGGCCCTGAATGCCAGTGCCATAGTGCCTGAAATGGCGTCCAGCCGCTAGTTATTCAAGGGGAGCCTAAGCCAGCGTGGTTAAGAGCCCACAAAGATAACGCGTCATTCCGGGGCGGCCTAGCCGAACCCGGCAACTGTGTTTAGGCAGTTTGTTTATTCCATGTTGTTTTGTCTCTTATAATTGCATTGAGGATGGTGAGGAGTTTCCGCATGAGGGCTGTGAGGGCCACTTTTGAGGGCTTTCCGGCTTGCTTGAGACGGTCGTAG
>JAJFIL010000027.1 GCA_021774965.1 Alphaproteobacteria bacterium | reverse complement strand
CTTCGCCCAGCACGCTTGGCTCGTCCGGTGGCCGTCCCGTGAAGGTGCTCAAGTAAATCGGGTCTTTGCGCATGGTCACTGCAGAAACGGTAAAGACCGGGAATTGTTCCACGGAGTTATAATAACCGGTGTGATCACCGTAAGGGCCTTCGTCGCGATAATCTTCCAGGCTGACATGGCCTTCAAGGACGATCTCCGCATCGGCAGGAACTTTCAGCGGCACCGTCTTGCAATCGGTGAGCTCAACACTCCGCCCCCGGAGCAATCCGGCGAACTGGTATTCGCTTAAAGTATCCGGCACGGGCGTGACGGCCGCCAGGATGGTGCCCGGGTCTGCCCCCAGCACCACGGCCACGGGCAGGGGCTCGGGTTTTTCGTCTTTCCAGCGCTGATGATGTTGCGCGCCGCCACGATGTTTCAGCCAGCGCATGAGGGTCTGGTTCTTGTTTAAAACCTGCATGCGATAGATGCCGAGGTTATAGCCATCCACCGCATCCTCACTTGGCCCTTTGGTGACCACCAGTGGCCAGGTGATGAGAGGCGCGGGCTCTCCGGGCCAACAGGTCTGGATGGGCAGGGCAGAGAGATCGATATCATCGCCGGTCAGCACCACTTCCTGACATGCCGCATTGCTTTTCGTCGTGGGCCTCATGTCCATGACCGTCTTGGCCAGGGGGAGTAAGTCCTTGGCGTCCCCTAAGGATTTAGGCGGCTCGGGCTGGCGCAGGAAGGCCAGAACCTCGCCCACTTCGCGCAGCTCACCGGCCGTGGTGCGGGTTTTGTTGTCGGCAGTCACGCCCATGGCCACGCGCTTGACCGTGCCGAACAAGTTCACCAGTACCGGCATATCGGATGCTGTGCCGTCGGCCTTGGTGACATTCTCGAACAAAACAGCAGGGCCGCCTTCCGCCAAAAGGCGCGTCTGGATTTCGGTGATTTCCAACACGCTTGAGACAGGCTCGGACACGCGAACCAATTCTCCGGCGGCTTCCAACCTGTCCATGAACTCGCGTAAGGATTTATAGGCCATGGAACATTTCTCTTTGGGTCTGGTCTTTGGACTGGTGTGAAATCTATAAAAGCGCGTCGATTGTCTTGGCGGTGGTAATGCCCCGCGTGAGGTCAAGGCCATCTTCCATAGACCAGATAGCAGACAGAACGGCTTGCGTGAATGCCCAAATAAGGATCCGCTGGCGGTCGAGGCCCGTGTGCTCGATTATAATGCTCATCCGCCGCTCTATGATTTCGGGCCTTGCGAAAAGGCGCGGATCGGTTCCGGGGTTTCGCAAAGCGCAGCCGTATTCAAATTCACGCTCCCCCAGATAACCCTTGGCGTCGATCGCCAGCCAGCCTCGTAGGTGATCGAAGATGATATTGTCGTGGTGAAGATCCCCGTGCAGCACCGTCTTGGGCCCCTGGCTGAGGGCCATTTCCTGATAAAGCCCTTTGGCGCGGTGATAGATCTTCGTCGGCAGCCTCACGGCCCCCTCATGCTCTGCATGTATGTCGTATCTCTCATGCCAGGTGGGGATGGAGCCAAAGCTCTCTGAAGGGCCCGATTTATGAAGCTCCGCTGCGACTTGGCAGACGATCTCGGTGGCCTCGTCATCCTTGCCATCAAACACCATGTTTGAGAGCTGGCGCCCGGGCTCAATCCGCTCCATCAGGAAACCCTTCTCGGATTTCACCAATAGGCGAGCGGCCCCTATGCCGGCAAAATGAAGCATGGCCTCTGGCCCGTCCGGCTCGTTCATTTTGGGATCGGTCACCTTCAGAGCCACAGGGAGATTGTGCCGAATTGCGAAATAGACCTCCCCATAGGGCGTAGCGATCTCGAGCTTGAGCTGCTCAAGTTCCCATTTTTCGGCAAGGCTTCGCGCCGTATTGGCGAGGGGCGTGGTCATTGGCGCATCTTGTGGGCTTTTCGGCCTCCGTCAATCTTAACTTTCTCCCTGTGGATACTTTGACCGGCGCGGCGATTGCATGGTTTAATAAATCAGTAACTTTTGCGTATCGGGGGATGTGCACGTGGTTCGGCGTCAGTTGCGTACTATTTCAGGGTGGATTCTTGTCGTTTTCGGCATTCCCATCGCTATTTCACCTATTCCCATTGGACTTTTGATGATTCTGGCCGGGCTTGCCCTTTTGGCCCGCGACAGCAAGCGTGTGCAGGAATGGCTTCGCCGCAGACGCTATTGCAATCGCGGATTTGACACCAAAGTCCGCAGCGTGCGGCCCTCAGCCCCACAATTCGTCCGCCATGTCATTGATATCACCGACCCGGACTACAGCCTGGGCGAGTAATGCTCAGCATAAATGCTACTAATGCATGGGTTCGTTTGGATGCCTCTCGAGCTCCGATCAGACGTTGTGACGGCTGTCACGGCGCAACAAAACCCTGCCTTCGTTTTGAGGTTCGTCGCCGGGGCTCTTGTTCTAGTTTCAACCTCACAACGACGTTAGGTGAGGCGCGAGGACAATGGATATCAAGAATGCAATGCTGCTGGTCTGCTATATGGCAGTCTTTGTGGCGTTGGGGGCGGCCCTCTGGTCGGGCTTTACAATAATCTAGGGTTTATGCGGCGACTGTTGCCTCGGACTCTGAGGCCGCAAGCTCAATCACGGCACCATAGCCGGGCTGTATCTCCATGCGCGTCCCCACGCCTTTGGCTATGAGAATTCTGTGCAGCTTGGCCAGGCGATACCACGGCACCCACATGAACAGATGATGTTCCACATGATAGTTCACCCCATAAGGTGCGATCAGTAATCGGGTGAGCGGATTGGTCAGCGTGGTGCGGGCTGAGCGGAACGGATCATTGTTATCCGGCATTACCGCATGTTCGGCCATATTGCGGATGCGAGTAATCATCATGTTCCAGGTGGCCAGGGGCAGTATCCACATCACGAAATATAAGTACCAGTGCCCCGCCAGGGTGAGCCCGGAAAACAAAAGCGCGTTCATGAACAAGTAGCTGCCCAGCCGCGTGCGGGCATAGTCAACGCGCTTTGCCAATTGCAACTCTTCGCCGCCGATCCCGTTTAGGACTTGCGCTTTGCGTTGTTTCCAAAATGTCTGACCCGTCAGATCACGGATGATTTTGCGGTGAAGTGATTTCCGGGTGATGGGAAAGGCCGCCGACAGGATCAAGTCCGGGTCTTCAGCCTGCTGCGTATGTAAATGATGCTTCAGGTGATAGGGGCGGTAGCCCTCCATGGAAACGCCGGTGGGATTGCCGCACAGCCAGATACCCAGAAAATCGTTGAGCCATCGCGTCTTGCACATGATGCCGTGGGAGGCATCATGCATCAGTACCGCCAGCCCCAGCTGCCGCCCGCCGATGATCACGATGCCCAAAAGGAACGTCAGCGGATTGGGCCAGATCGCAAAGATCGCCATGGTGCCAAAGATCATCCCCCAGCAGGAGACAACACCCCACAGGCCCCACAAGTCTGACCGCGCCCGCACCTGGGCCAGCTCATCGTCGGATAATATGCCAGTGGCTTCTTTCAACATGGGCGGCAGTGTAGCAGATGCGTCGGCCCACGCGAAATTATTGGCTTAGCGCAGGGGAAGGGATAACTAGTATCACCCTCGCCCTGAACGGTTGCAAAGAGGAGCCTTTGTCTCATAGGGTTGTGAGATTACATCGTCAAAACAGTGATATGAGAAAATGAAACCATTCAGCTGGACCTGCGAATATTGCGGACAAGCCACGACAATCACAGATCAGGACTTTTGGCAGGAAGACTGTCGAGTCGATTTGCCCAAGCATGCCTTGGAATATATCTACGTCGTGCCAGAAGCCATTTGCTGCCCAAATCCAGAGTGCAATGAATTGTCTCTGTCTTTGGCCGTTCATGAGGTCATCAACGCTGAAGCAATCACCATGATAGAGCAGGTGGGAAACAAAATTAGAGGGTGGCAGCTGTTGCCGCAATCTCATGCAAAGCCATTGCCGGGCTATATTCCAAAAGCAATTCGCGACGATTACCTTGAGGCATGTTTAATCCTAGATTTAAGCCCCAAAGCCTCTGCAGCATTGGCGCGAAGATGCCTACAAGGAATGATAAGGAATTTTCACAATCTGACCAAAGCCCAAATGGGAATGCTGAACAATGAAATAAATCATTTGGAGACAATACTGAACCCGAGAGATTTTGAAGCACTTCATCACGTGCGTGAGATTGGGAACATCGGCGCGCATATGGAAAAAGACGTCGATCTAATCATTGAAATTACACCTGAGGAAGCAAAGGTAATGATCGGATTGCTCGAAACTTTATTTGAGGATTGGTATATTGATCGACACAAACGAGCTGAACGACTAAAGAAACTTGCAGATATCGCAGTCGTAAAAAAACAAGCCAAGAAAACGAAGAAGCCCGCAGCGTAGTCACTACCAAAGATCGAACGGTCTATGCCCTGTATTGCACGCGAGGCTATAAGAGTGTGATGTTTGGATCATCGCTGACATGAAAGATGGGCGGTGTCATGATTATCCCAGCGAATAAACCCGCGCCGCGGTTCCTTTGAACATCATCTCTTTCTCATCCTCTGAGAAATCGCTGACAATCTTTTTCAATGCATTCCACAACACCGGATAAGAGATGGACTGTCGGTCCACCGGAAAATTGCTTTCCAGCATGCATCTTGAAGGCCCGAAGCAATCGATGGAATGCAGATAATAGCCCCGGTGTGCGGCCACCAACTCATCAGAGGTGGCTGGCGTGGCGCGCTTGTGCCAGCCCCAGCCGTTGACGGGCATGGCCATGCCGCCGAGTTTGGCCACCACGTTGGGGCAGGTGGCGAGCTCTGCCACGTCGGCTTTCCAGGCATTGAAATACTCCGCCTGCTTGCCCTCATAGGGACCAATGCCCAGGGGCCCGCCGAAATGATCAAAGATGATTGTGGTGTCGGGTGCTGCTTGGGCGGCGCGGGTTAGCAGCTTGATCTGGCAATGATAGTTCCACGCATCGAACGTCAGCCCGCGTGTGCCCAGGCGCCTCAGGCCCTCCCGAAAGGCGGGCTTTTCAAACAGGTCCGGCTCAGCGCGAGAGGAAGAGACGCGGGTCTCCAACGCCGGATCAAACGGTGCCCGATCTCGAATACCGCGGAAGAGGCCGTTGGCGGCGTGTTCGTGCGCGTCCAATACTTCATCCAGCCTGTCGCCAAGCCTGAGATCTGCATGGGCCACGATGCCTGCGATTTGTGCTTTGTCGGGGGAGGCGGCGGCCTCGGCAGCGATGGCGGCGACAAACTCTGTCTCGCCAACGGGTTTCAGGTGCTCCGGTCCCTCGCTGCGGTATTCCGAGCCGCATTCCACGAATACTGTTTGCTTGATGTTGTGGCCGGATTGCGTGTCCGCCCACAATTGTTCCAGCAGATACGGCTTGTCCGCGTGATGCCAAAGGTGATGATGCGGATCGATAATCTCGCGGCCTGGCTCGATCATTTCTTCTTTGTGCTGATCAAGCCAGGCGTTGAGGGTTTTAAGGGTATCGGTCATCTGGAATTAGCTGGCGTAGAAGTGTTTCAGCAGCTCAATGCCAATCCAGACGAAACAAACCAGTTGCACCCCAAATGCGGCAAAGCGCAGATTGACCGCCATGTTCGATCCCGAAGACATGTGGATCAGCGATTGCGCCATACGGGCAAAAACCGCGACCGCGCACAAGGTTCCAAAGATCGGGGTTTCAAGACCGGCGGCAACACCGCTGAGCACTAATGCGGCAAAGATAGGCAGGTTCTCCACCGTGTTGGCCTGAGCCCGATTGATGCGCCAATAGGCATCCGCGCCGTGCTTGTCGCCCGAGGGGAACGCATTGGGGGCGCTGCGTCCGCCCATGACTTCCCGCACCCGCAGGAGGGCGACAAACATAACCAGCATAACAGCCCAAAGGGCAAACCAGACCAGAGAGACAAGTGCAGTCGACATGGAATTCTTCCTCGTTATTTTATTTTGTTTCTAAGTCGTCACGCTACGTCACAATGTTGGGTCAATATGCTAAGTCAATGGTACTGCGCCCAGAAAACAGGCAAAGAAGAATATCGCGCCCGCGTCGCGATTGGATTTGAACACGTGCAAACATTTCTCCGGATCATCAATGTCCAGACTGCGGATTTGCCACGCCAGGTGGGCCGCAAAGAACAACAGGAATGTGTAGTAGATCCAGTGCAGCCCGGCGAAGACCCCGGCCAAGGCAAACAGGATCAGCGCCAGCGAATAGACCGCGGAAAGAAAGGGAAGCGTCTTGGCACCCAATTTTCGGGCGGAGGATTTAACCCCGATCAGCGCGTCATCTTCCTTGTCCTGATGGGCGTAGATCGTATCGTACCCCAGCGTCCACAGGATCGCGCCTGCATAGAGGAAAAGTGGTGCAGCGCTCATTTCCCCAGCAATGGCGGCCCATCCCATCAAGGCACCCCAGTTAAACGTCAGCCCGAGGAAGGCTTGAGGCCACCAGGTCCAGCGTTTCATGAACGGGTAAAGGGCTATTAGACCTAAACTGGCCACGCCCAATCCAATCGTAAAGACATTCATCTGGATCAGGACCATCAGGCCGATGAAGCACAGCGCGCCCAGAAATATCCAAGCGCGAAGAACGCTTACCTGACCGGAAGGGATGGGGCGTTTGGCCGTGCGGTCCACCTTGCCGTCGAAATCCCGGTCCACAATATCGTTGTAAGTGCAGCCCGCGCCGCGCATGACATAGGCACCAACGGCGAACAGCAAATAAAGCACGATCAGAGAAAGAAAGCTGCCGCCCCACTGGGGCCCTGCGAAGGCCAGCGACCACCAGCACGGCCACAGAAGAAGCCATACCCCGATGGGGCGATCCGCGCGGGCGAGCTTTAGGTAAGGCGCCGCAAATTCCGGCGCGGAACGATCCACCCAGTTGGTGGGGCGAGCATCCTTGATGACTTTGGATTGAACAGAGGACATGACTCGCTTTCTTCAATTGTGTACTAGAGGCATAGCATGGAGTTTGAAGATGGCTGGCGATAAAAAGAAAATCCTAGATGGTGATTCCTTTGACTATAGAGAGACAAAGGATGGCAAGATCATGCTCTTTCACAATAGCCGTCATATTGAAACACTGACAGGCAAAGAGGCAGAAAAGTTCTCTAAACGCATGGGGGGCGCGGATCATCGCGCGGCTCAGCTTCTCATGGCGAAAGCTACCAAGAACTTTAAACGCGGCAATGAAAGCATGGGAAAACGCAAGTGAGCGATTCCGACACCGCCTGCGCAACGGGCAAGATTCGTCTCTTCGTGGGGGCGGACCTAAGGGAAGATGGCGGGGTGGAGTTCTCCCGGGATCAGACCCATTACCTCGTCAATGTCATGCGGCGCGGGGTGGGTGATACGGTATTGGTCTTTAATGGCCGCGATGGAGAATGGGCAGCTGAGATCGTCAAGGCGGGCAAACGTTCCTGCCTGGCCGAGCTACGCACTCAGACCCGTGCCCAAGATCAGGTGCCCGATCTTCATCTGTTGTTTGCGCCGGTCAAACGGGCGCGGCTGGATTTTCTGGTGCAAAAGGCAACCGAGCTTGGGGTCGCTGCCATCAGGCCTGTTCGCACTGCCCATACCAATGTGGCCCGGGTGAAGGAAGAACGCCTGGCAGCAAATGTCATTGAGGCGGCTGAACAATGCGGGCGGCTGACGGTGCCGGAGGTGCTGCCCTCGCTGAACCTTGAGGCAGCGCTCAGCGAGATGGGGACACGCAAGCTGATGTTCTGTGACGAGGGCGGCAATGTGCCTCCTGCGGCAGAGGCGCTTGCGGGGCTAGAGCGAGGGCCCTGGGCGGTGCTGATCGGGCCCGAAGGCGGCTTTTCGGAAGATGAACGCGCCATGCTGCACGCGCGACCCAATACCGCGGCGGTATCCCTTGGCCCCCGCATCATGAGGGCAGATACTGCGGCCATCGCGGCGTTGAGCCTGTGGCAGGCAGCCCTTGGTGACTGGTAGGCGGTGCCTTATCACACTTGAAACGCGTGAAATAAGTCGCTTTACAGCTTGCGGTCGGCAATTGGCCTGCCTAAGTTGATGAAAAGAGTGCGCCTTGGTGCACGTATCAAATTGTGCGGCCTTGCCCCGAAGTGGAGGCGCACCGAAGGAATTACGCTTTATGTCCATCCCCCAAAAGGGCGGCGGCCCGATTGAATCCTATGCTGATCTGGTGAGTTTCTTCTCCTCCGGGGAAAAACCAAAGGATCAATGGCGCATCGGCACCGAACATGAAAAATTCGGCTACATCATCGAAGGCAACAAGCCGTTGCCTTATGAAGGGCCCTGTTCGGTCCATGCCATGCTCGAAGGGCTCAAGCGCTTTGACTGGGAAGGGGTCTATGAAGGGACAACCCTCATCGGGCTGACCAAGGACGGGGCCTCTGTCTCCCTGGAACCCGGCGGGCAGTTCGAACTTTCTGGCGCGCCGCTGGAAGATCTCCATCAGACTTGCGACGAAGTTCACACCCATCTGGCGCAGGTAAAAGAAGTGGCGGAAGAAATCGGCGCAGGCTTTATCGGCGTTGGCTCCTCGCCCAAATGGTCCCTGGAAGAAACCCCCATCATGCCCAAGGGCCGTTATGGCATCATGCGGGATTATATGCCCAAGCGCGGCTCCATGGGCCGGGACATGATGTTCCGTACAGCAACCATTCAAGTGAACCTGGATTTTTCCTCCGAAAGCGATATGCGCAACAAGCTGCGGGTGGGCTTTGCGCTGCAATCCATTGCCACGGCCCTGTTTGCGAACTCACCGTTTCTGAATGGCAAGCCTACGGGTTATCTCTCCTATCGTTCTCATGTGTGGACGGATACGGACAATGATCGCGCGGGCATCTTGCCGTTCGTATTTGAGGACGGCTTTGGCTATGAGAACTGGGTGGAATATGCCCTCGACGTGCCCATGTATTTCGTCTATCGCGGCGGCGTTTACAAGGATGTGTCGGGCTGTTCCTTCCGCGATTTTCTCGAAGGTAAACTGGCAGCCTTGCCGGGGGAAAAACCAACCCAGGCAGATTGGGCAGATCACCTGACCACCATCTTCCCCGAAGCGCGGCTTAAGAATTTTATCGAGATGCGCGGTGCTGATGGCGGTCCGTGGCAACGCATCTGCGGCTTGCCCGCGTTCTGGGTTGGCCTCTTGTATCATCAAGACAGCCTCGATGGCGCCTGGGACCTGGCACGAGATTGGAGCATCTCCGACCTCGAAGCCTTGCGCCGGGATGTGGCAAAGGCCGGCATGCACGCCTCCATTGGCGGGCGCCGGGTGCAGGATGTCACCCGCGACTTGCTGGCCCTCTCTCGCGCGGGTCTCAAAGCACGGGGGCGAGCCGACATAAGCCCTGACGAAGGGGTCTTCCTTGATCCCCTGGATGAAGTAGCCGAAACCGGCCGCACGCCTGCTGATGTGATGCTGGAAAAATTCAACGGCGAATGGAGCGGCAACATCGAGCCGATATTCGACGAGATGGCGTTTTTCTAGGGAAAGAGCTTTCAATCATGACCGACACCCCCAAGCACTTGATCCGCACCTCTGAGATGGGCAAGACGGACGGCTATCACTTGATCCATCCCATGCAGCCCGATGCCGAGGTTTACTGGGCCAGCCTGAGCGACAAGGTGGGCATGCAGCGGGCGCATCTGAATCTCGTACGGGTGCCCAGCGGCAAGGCAGCGTTTCCTGTGCACTCTCACGCTTTGCAGGAAGAATTTGTCTTTGTGCTGAGCGGTTCCGGCACCGCGCGTATTGGCGAAGAAGATTTTGCCATTGGGGCAGGGGACTATTTAGGCTTTCCCGTAGACGGCACGCCCCACGGCCTTCGCAATACCGGCATGGATGATCTCGTCTGCCTTATGGGCGGCGAACGAACGGATGCGGAAATCGCAACCTTCCCGGAGCTGGGCAAGGTCGCGCTTCAAGGGGAAGGCGGCATGACATTTCATGAGCTCGAAGACGGCAAGCGCAGGCCTATGTCTGATTGGCTTGTGAAGGAATAGTCCTTTTTTGGACAGAGTATTTTCAAGTACCTACCTGATTTTATTATGAAATCGCCTTTCATGGGCAGTTTTTAGTATCTGTTGACTTTTAAGTACTGCTGAGATAGTTTACCACTACTGATCTAGTAGTATTATTGATAGCGAGGTATGAGAGCCATGGCTGATTTCGTTTGTATTCCAATTTCATCGGCGATCTACAACGAGTGTGTCCTTAGAAAAGGAGACACAAGTGATGTAGTTGGCATGATTGAACATGCAATTCTTGGGTTTCTTGACCGAACCGAGGGAGACCGGATGGTATGGTCGGATGAGTATGCTGAAAAATTTTCCAAGGAAGAAGAGTGGACGGAAATCCTGGAGACAGGTTCTCCGACCAAAGGGTACCAGTGGCAAAACGTATTTTTGCCAAATGGAACCCGACTTAAATTCGACTATAAGGGAGATACCAAATTTGCAGAGGTGAAACACGAGTCCATCGTTTATCTTGGTGATAAATGCTCTCCCTCAGAATTTGTGTCGCGTGTCGCAAATCATACTTCGCGCAATGCGTGGCGAGACATACATGTGCTTTTTCCAACTGAAACAGATTGGATGTATGCAAACCGGTTACGCCGGGAGGGAAGGAAATGAAACAACAATTGCAGCACAATGAGTACCTGTACTTCGAGTTTTCAAAGCATGCGAGAAAGCGCCAGCAGAAGCGAAGCGTACCACCCGAGATAATTGAAGCATTGATGGATTTTGGTGCCAGTTTCAGGCAGTGTGGGAATACTGAGGTACTCTATTTTTCAAAGAAGTCTCTGCGCGACCTAAAGCTTATTCGAGGGCGTAGGATTTATCGAGAGTTTTACAGCCGCTATAAGAATGCGTACGCCGTTCTTGATTCAAAGCTACAGATCATAACATGCGGTTGGCGAAACGGAAAATTGAAGTTGCACTAATGGTGCGCGCCCCCTAACCCGCCGTGCCCCCAACAGTCAGCCCACTGATCAACATGGTGGGCTGACCCACACCCACGGGCACGGACTGTCCGCCCTTGCCGCAGGTGCCGATGCCGGTGTCCATCGCAAGGTCATTGCCGATCATCTTGACGTTTTGAAGCGCATCAGCGCCGGAGCCAATGAGCGTTGCGCCTTTTACCGGCGCGCCGATCTTGCCGTTTTCGATCATATAGCCTTCGGTGCAGGAGAAGACGAATTTGCCGTTGGTGATGTCCACTTGGCCGCCGCCGAAGTTCACCATGTAAAGACCGTTTTTAACGGAGCGAAGGATTTCAGCGGGGTCTTTGTCGCCTGAGCGCATGAAAGTGTTGGTCATGCGGGGCAGGGGCGCGTGGGCGTAAGATTGCCGCCGCCCGTTACCCGTGGGCTCCACCCCCATAAGCCGCGCATTGAGGCGGTCCTGGATATAGCCTTTGAGGATGCCATCCTCGATGAGCACGGTCTCCCGCGTCGGCGTGCCTTCGTCATCGACGGTCAGCGAGCCGCGCCGGTCGGTCATGGTGCCATCGTCCACCACCGTCACCCCTGGTGAGGCAACCCGTTCGCCCAGAAGTCCGGCAAAGACCGATGTGCCCTTGCGATTGAAATCACCTTCCAACCCGTGGCCCACTGCCTCGTGCAGCATCACCCCGGGCCAGCCTGCACCGAGGACCACGTCCATCACACCAGCGGGGGCGTCCACCGATTCGAGGTTCATGAGGGCCTGCCGCAGAGCTTCGTCCACCTGACCCTGCCAGTGATCAGGCTGCAAATAGACATCGAATCCTGTCCGCCCGCCTGCGCCATGGCTGCCTGTTTCCTGCCGATCGCCCTCTCCGACGACCACAGAGACATTAAGCCGCACCAGTGGGCGGACATCGCGGACGCTTTCTCCTCCGGCGCGGATAATTTCCACCGCCTGCCATTCCCCAAAGAGTGAGGCGGAGACCTGCCGCACTCTGTCATCCTGATTGCGTGCGTAGGCGTCGATATCGGCCAGCAGTTTGGTCTTTTCCTCAAAGCTGGCCCCGTGGAGCGGGCTTTGGTCGGTATAGAGGTGCTTGTTGGTTTTGGGCGGCTCGGCAGCCCAGCTTCCGGTGTGCCCCGCCTTGACCGCCTGGACCGCGCTTGAGGCCCGTTTGATGGCATCCTCGGAAAGCTCCGAAGCGTGCGCAAACCCAGTGGCCTCATCGGCTACGGTGCGAAGGCCAAAGCCCTGGGAGGTATCAAAACTGGCGTTTTTCAGCCGCCCGTCATCAAAGACAAAACTCTCTGATTGGGCATATTCCATATAAAGCTCGCCATCGTCCGAGCCCTTCAGGGCATCGCTGACCTGATCCTCTACCTTGGCGCGGTCCATGCCGGTCTGAGTGAAGAAAAGGTCGTCTGTGGAAAAGCTCATGAAATCACCTCAAATGCCAAACGGGCAGGCCCCAAAACGGGCCGAATCAGAGGGGGTAGAGTGGGGCTTGCGTGCCTCTTCAGCAACTCCTGAAAGCCTGCTTTGGGCAATTCTGTGCCGTCAGAGGGCAAATCAACCTCCCATTATAGCAAATAGGCAGCCCCAATCGGTTGACTGAGGTCAAAACCTGCGCCAATACGTTCGGGTTCAAGGCCCGTCCGGGCATTGGCTATCTAATTTATGGCGCGCTGGGGGAGTTGAGGGCTATCGAGCCTTGCCCCCGGTCACTGAAGGAGGGATGCAGTGAGCCTCTCGCGAATTGCAAAACAAATAGGCCTCATCGGCCTCATGATGTTTGGTGTGACGGGGTCGGCGCTCGCCGATCAGCCACGCGAATGGCAGCTGGGCTTTCAGGAAGCCGTAACGCCCGTCATGACCATGGTCACTGACTTCCACAATCTGCTTTTGTGGATCATCATTGGGATCACAATTTTCGTATTCGCGCTGCTGGGGATCATTTTTGTTCGCTTCAACGCACGCGCCAATCCTGTAGCGTCAACATTCACCCACAACACGATGCTCGAAGTGATCTGGACGCTCGTTCCCATCATCATTCTGGTGGTTATTACGATCCCCTCCATGCGCCTTTTGTATTTGCAGGACGTGATCCCGGAAGCTGACTTCACGGTCAAAGCAACCGGCTATCAGTGGTACTGGGGTTATCAGTACCCTGACCATGGCGGGATTGAGTATCTTGCGAATATGGTGCCGACGGATGAACTGCAAGAAGGCCAGCCGCGCCTTCTGGCCACGGACAATCCTGTTGTCGTGCCTGTCGGTGCCACGGTGCGCCTGGTGGTGACGGCTGCGGATGTCATTCACAATTGGGCAATGCCAGCCTTTGGCATCAAGATCGATGCCGTGCCGGGACGGATTAACGAGTCCTGGTTCCGCGCTGACGTGGAAGGCACCTATTACGGTCAGTGCTCTGAGCTTTGTGGCCAGCGCCACGCCTTCATGCCTATTCAGGTAGAGGTGGTCAGCCAGGAAGAATTCCAGGCCTGGATCCTGACCCAGGGTGGTGAGATGCCACAGGTGTCCGATGCGCAAACCGAAACAATCGATGTCGCTGCTGCGACCCAAGACTAAGGCTTAAGGGGAAATATTGATGGCTGACGCAACCACGCAAGCCTTGGATGATCACGGCGACGACCACGGCGCTCCGAAAGGAATAGGCCGTTGGTTATTTTCGACCAACCATAAAGACATCGGCACGCTCTATTTGATCTTCGCCATGATTGGTGCGGTCGTCGGCGGTAGCCTGTCCATGATCATGCGGCTGGAGCTCGCCGAGCCCGGCATGCAGTTTCTGGGCACGAACTTTCACTTCTTTAATGTGATCGTGACGGCTCACGGCCTGATCATGGTGTTCTTCTTTGTCATGCCGGCGGTGATCGGGGGGTTTGGCAACTGGTTCGTGCCGCTGATGATCGGCGCACCGGACATGGCGTTTCCGCGCATGAACAACATCTCGTTCTGGCTTTTGCCTGCCGCTCTCTTGCTGCTGGTGATCTCGCTGTTCGTTGAGGGACCGGTAGGGGCCAATGGCTTTGGCGGAGGTTGGACAGCGTACCCGCCTCTTTCCACAAGCGGGCACCCGGGGCCGTCGATGGACTTTGCCATCCTCTCGCTTCACCTGGCGGGGGCAAGCTCGATCCTGGGCGCGATCAATTTCATCACCACGATCTTCAACATGCGCGCACCGGGGATGACCATCCACAAGATGCCGCTGTTTGTCTGGTCTGTGCTTGTGACCGCGTTCTTGCTGCTTCTGTCTTTGCCTGTTCTGGCTGGCGCCATCACCATGTTGCTGACCGACCGCAATTTTGGCACCACGTTCTATGATCCAGCAGGCGGCGGGGACCCTATTTTGTTCCAGCACTTGTTCTGGTTCTTCGGGCACCCTGAAGTTTACATTATGATTTTGCCAGGCTTTGGCATTATCTCTCAGGTGATCTCAACCTTCTCCAAGAAGCCGATCTTTGGTTATCTCGGCATGGCCTACGCCATGGTGGGCATTGGCTTTGTCGGGTTCCTCGTGTGGGCGCACCATATGTATACGGTGGGCATGTCGCTGGATCTGAAGACCTACTTCGTGCTCGCGACCATGGTGATTGCGGTGCCCACGGGCATCAAGATCTTCTCCTGGATCGCGACCATGTGGGGCGGCTCGATTACTTTCTCCACGGCAATGCTGTTTGCCATCGGGGTGATCGTGCTCTTTACCATGGGCGGTGTGACCGGCGTGGTGCTGGCCAATGCCGGTGTCGATCAGGCCTTCCACGATACTTATTATGTGGTTGCTCACTTCCACTACACTCTTTCGATGGGCGCTGTGTTCGCCATTTTCTCGGGCTGGTATTACTGGTTCCCGAAAATGTCTGGCTACATGGTCAAGGAATGGATGGGCAAACTCCATTTCTGGATGACCTTCATCGGCGTGAATTTCATCTTCTTCCCGCAACACTTCCTTGGGATGGCCGGGATGCCGCGCCGCTATGCGGACTATCCAGATGCCTTCGCAGGCTGGAACATGGTGTCCTCCATGGGAGCCTTGCTCGCAGGACTTGGCGCGGTGTGGTTCTTCGTAACCCTTGCAGAGGCCATGATGGCCAAGCGCAAGGCAGGAGACAATCCTTGGGGCGAAGGTGCGAACACGTTGGAGTGGTCGATCTCATCACCGCCTCCGTTCCACACCTTCAGTGAGCTGCCGCGCATCAAGTAAGCGCTGGCTGTTAGGGAGCCGCTCCGCCAGGGAGCTAACTCCGTTAGGGAGAATGACGTGACCGATCTATCGGTTGATCAAAGCATAAACGGGAGCTCCGGCAGCGATGCCGGGGCTCGCGATGCTTTGCGTGTTGCCAGCTGGAACGACTATGTATCCCTGCTGAAACCGCGCGTGATGTCTCTGGTGGTGTTTACCGGTTTTGTGGGTTTGATGGCGGCACCGGGCACACTTCATCCGGTGTTGGCAGCTGTGGCTTTGCTTTGCATCGCGGTTGGAGCTGGCGCATCGGGTGCTCTTAACATGTGGTTTGATGCAGACATTGATGCGGTCATGATGCGCACGCGCAAGCGGCCTATTCCGCGCGGTGTTGTGGCTGCTGACGATGCGTTGATTTTCGGCAGTCTCCTGTCGGCCGCCTCCATTACCATCATGTGGATGGCCGTGGGCTGGGTGCCAGCTGCCTTGTTGGCGCTGACTATTGGATTTTATCTCTTTGTCTACACCATGTGGCTGAAACGCCGGACACCCCATAACATTGTTATTGGCGGTGCTGCGGGCGCTTTGCCGCCGGTCATTGGCTGGGCTGCGGTGACGGGTAATGTGACCATCGAGCCGATTGTCCTGTTCCTGATCATCTTCATGTGGACGCCGCCTCATTTCTGGGCGCTGGCTCTGTACCGCGCCGGTGATTATGAAAAAGCAGGCGTGCCTATGTTGCCGGTGGTTTTGGGCAAGCAGGCAACGCGTCTTCAGGCTCTTCTCTATTCGGTGCTTTTGGCACCTGTGGCTCTTGCCCCTTATGTGCTGGGCTTTGCCGGGATCGCTTACGCTGTGGTTGCTGGCTTGTGCAGCATCCTCTTTGTGGCGCTGGCAGCGCAACTCTGGCACCTGGGCCGCGTTGCAAATGGCGAGGGCACGGCGGAAAAGCGGGCTGAGCACGCGGCGCGACGGCTTTTCAGTTTTTCGCTTTTCTATTTGTTTGCATTGTTCCTTGCCTTGTTGGTGGAACATCTAGCGGGGTGGGCAGCATGAGCCAGGACCAGGAACATCAAAGCGCAGAAGAAATGCTGGCGCGTGTCAAGGGCCGCAACATGGCCATCGCGTGGTCTCTTGTAGGATTCGTAGTGCTGGTTTTCGTCGTAACCATTGTACGGATGGGACCTGATATCCTGGTCCGTCCATTATAAGACCTAAGTAGGAGCAAGGCACGACAATGAGCGATTATGAGCAAATCAACCGACGTAACATGAAGGTGCTTGTCACCTGCGTGGGCGCGGTCTTTGCCATGGTCGGGCTATCATTTGCGTCGGTGCCTCTTTACCAGATCTTCTGTCAGGTCACCGGCTATGGCGGCACCACGCAGATCGCGGCGGCTGCCCCCAGCGAAGTGCTGGACCGGGAGATGACGATTCGCTTTGACGCCAACGTGGCGCCAGGTCTGGCGTGGGATTTTGCGCCTGAGGAAGTGGGTCAAACGCTTCATGTTGGCGAGGTGGGCTTGGCCTTTTATACGTCTGAAAACTATAGCGACAGAGAGACTACGGGGGTCGCCACCTTCAATGTGGTGCCTTTGGCCGCCGGGCGGTATTTCAACAAGATCCAGTGCTTCTGTTTTAACGAACAGACCCTCGAAGCTGGAGAGCATGCGCGCATGCCGGTCTATTACTATGTAGACGCCGCCATTGCCGATGAGCCGCTGCTGGATCATGTGGAGACCATTACGCTCTCTTATACGTTCTTTGCTGTAGATGAGCCCCAGGATAGCCTTGGCGGCGAAGAGGCAAGGCTTGGTACTGAAGAGGCCACTGCGGGGATTGAGCGCGTTGCAATTAATGCGAACATAGGGCACACGGGACCTTAGTTTGCATGGGCCTTTATGGCTGTTGAGTTTTGGGCCTTCGGGCCTTGTTATGTAAGGGGAAGGTCTTTTCGCACCCCGTGGTGTGAGACCGAAACGATAGAGAAAGAGGCGCGCCCATGTCAGGCCACGCACAACAGCACGACTACCATCTTGTGGACCCAAGCTACCTGCCGCTGGTGGGATCGGTTGGCGCATTCACCATGGCGCTTGGGGGTCTGATCTGGATCCGCGATGATCTATTCAGCAACACCCCATTGGTGTTTGTCGCCGGTCTTCTCATCGTGCTCTACACCATGTTCGATTGGTGGACGACGGTTGTGCGGGAAGCAGGTCAAGGCCATCACACACCAGTGGTACAGCTTCACATGCGCTATGGCATGATGATGTTCATCGCCTCCGAAGTGATGTTCTTCGTGGCCTGGTTCTGGGCCTATTTCGGTGCAGCCCTTTACCCTGAAGCGGGCGGCGCTGCCATCATACTCGCCGATGGCAGTCAGATGGTGGGCGAAGTCACCAACTATGTCAGCGGTACCATTCCAGGCATTGTCGACGCGGGGCTGGAACACGGCCAGATCGCGCGCGCTGTCTTTGGCGATAGCACCTGGCCACCAGCAGGCATTGAGGTGCTGGCTCCCTGGCACTATCCACTGTATAATACGGTTATTCTTTTGGCCTCCGGCACCACGGTGACCTGGGCGCACCATGCGCTGATCGAGGGCGACCGTAAGGGCTTGATTGCAGGCCTATGGCTGACAGTTATGCTGGGGCTGATATTTACCGGTGTGCAGGCTTACGAATATGCCACCGCGCCGTTTGCCTTTGCTGGCAGCATCTATGGCTCGACCTTCTTCATGGCGACAGGCTTTCACGGCTTCCACGTGATCATCGGCACGATCTTCCTGATCGTCTGCCTGTTCCGTTCCTACGCGGGTCATTTCAAGCCGGAACAGCATTTTGGTTTTGAGGCGGCTGCCTGGTATTGGCACTTTGTGGATGTGGTGTGGTTGTTCCTGTTTGCCTCCATTTATGTCTGGGGCTCCATGAACGCTGTCATCGCGCACTAGTCTGGCGCGAGGGCTGTGGAGGAAGATAGCCAAGAGCCAAGTTCTCCCGTTGCTGCTGCGATCAAGGGCCGATGCCCTCGATGCGGCCAGGGCAAGCTCTATAACGGCATTCTCAAGCTCTCCGCCAATTGCGATCATTGCGGGCTTGATCTTGGCAGATTTGATCAAGCCGATGGACCTGCTCCCTTCGTGATGTTCATCGTGGGTGCTTTGGTCGTAGGCCCGGCGGTTTGGTTTGAGTTCAAGATCGGCCCGCCCTGGTGGGTCCATGTGCTTTTGTGGGTTCCCTATACGCTGGCACTGACCCTGCTATTCCTTCGTCTGATGAAATCCTGGCTGGTGGCGATCCAATACAAACACAAAGCCCAGGAAGGTCAGCTGGACGATTAACCTCAGCTGACGTTTAGGAGCTTGTGATCTCATGGCGTTCTTTCGGCCTCAACCCTTCATGACCCTGTTCAGCATTTTGGGCGTAATCCTGCTCATCACGCTTGGCAACTGGCAGCTTAAGCGCCTGGAATGGAAACTGGGACTAATCGAGGCAGTCGAAGCGCGCACCGAACTTGAGGCTGTTCCGGTCGAGGAAGCTCTTGCGAGCTTCACCCTGGAGGAGATGGAATACCGCCCGGTGACAGCAATGGGCACCTATGATTATGCCCGGGAAGTCCATCTCTTCGGGCGCAATGTTCAGGGTTATGTAGGCTATTTCATCTACACCCCGCTGCTGCGGTCGGGCCTGCCGACAATCCTGGTCAACCGCGGTCATGTGCCTGAACGGCAGATGGAGCCCGGCTTGCGTCAGGCGGGGCAGATTGCGGGCGAGGTTTTGGTAACTGGTCTGGCCAGGGCAGGCGGTCTGCGCGGCAAAATGGTACCGGAAAATGAAATCGCCACCAATGAGTGGTATTGGCGGGATTTGCCTGGCATGGCGGCTCATTTTGGCGAGGTTGATGTGCTGCCGGTCTTTATTGATCAGGAATTATGGGATATTCCCGGTGGCCTGCCGCAAGGGGGGCAAACGCGGCTGAGCTTTGTCAATGACCATCTGTCCTATGCCCTGACCTGGTACGGGCTGGCGATAGTCCTTATTGGTGTCTATCTTGCCTATCACATATCAGTGGGGCGTCTTGCGCCTCAATTCTTCCGTAAGCGGAGCAATACACAATGAGTTTGACGAACAGTGCCTACACAGAACTGGAAACCCGGGCCAAGCGTATCGCGGCGCTGGATGATGCTTTGGGTATTCTGGGCTGGGATCAGGAAGTGATGATGCCGGACGCCGCCGCCGAAGGACGCGCCACGCAAATGGCCACCATGTCCAAGATCATTCATGAGATGCAAACCGATGAGGCGTGGGACGAGCTTTTAAAGACCGCACAAGGCGAAGACCTGGATGATTGGCAAGCGGCCAATGTGCGGGAAATCGCTTATGACTACGCTCACGCAACGGCGCTGCCCTCCAAACTTGTTGAGCCCATGACCCTTGCGCGGGCCGATTGCGGCCATACCTGGCGTAAGGCACGGCATGATAATAATTGGGAAGCGGTCAAGCCCAAACTCGAAAAATTGGTGGGCTTTGTGCGCGAGGCGGCGAAGGCAAAGTCCGATGCCCTTGGCCTGCCGCTCTATGACGCGTTGCTGGACCAATATGATCCGGGGCGCAAGTCCGCTCAGATCGATGCATTGTTCGCAGAACTTAAAGCAGAGCTTCCGCAGCTTTTGGAAAAGGTGCTGACCAAGCAGGCAAGCGAGCCTGTTGCGGTGCTGCCTGAAGGACCGTTCCCGGTGGAACGCCAGCAGGCGCTCAGCCTTCGCATCATGGAAATGCTCAAATTTGATTTCGAAAGCGGGCGTCTGGATATCAGCAGCCATCCATTTTCCGGCGGGGCCACTGGGGATCGGCGCATTACCACGCGCTATGACGAGGATGACTTTACCTCATCCCTGATGGGCACGGTTCACGAGACGGGCCATGCGCAATACGAAGCAGGCCGCCCAAAGCAATGGGCCTATCAGCCTGTAGGAAATTCCCGCGGGATGACCTTGCATGAAAGCCAATCGCTTTTATTCGAGATGCAGGCCGGTCGGAGTTCTGAATTCATCACCCATATCGCCCCCATGTTGCGCGAGGAACTGGGCGGCTCCGGCCCCCATTGGGAAGTGGACAATCTGACCCGCGTCTATCAGAAAGTGGACCGCAGCCTGATCCGTGTTGATGCGGACGAGATTACCTATCCCCTCCACGTGATGCTGCGCTATCGCCTTGAGCGCCAACTCATGGATGGGGAGATTGAAGTGGCAGATCTGCCGACCGCCTGGATGGAGGCCATGGATGATCTTATCGGCATTCGTCCGCCTTCGGACGTTGATGGCGTCATGCAGGACATCCATTGGTACGAAGGTATCTTCGGTTATTTCCCAACCTACACGCTTGGGGCCATGACGGCGGCACAGATTTTTGCCAGTTTGCGCAAAGATGTGCCGGACGTGTTGGACCAGATCGGGCAGGGGGAATGGTCAAATCTTCTGGCCTGGCTGCGCACCAACGTTCATGGCCAGGGCTGCCTTCATTCGCCCGATGGCCTGATTGAAGCTGCCACGGGCGCGCCCCTGAGCACAGCACCTTTTCTTGTACATCTAAAGCAACGTTATCTGGGAGAAGGGTGTTAGGGCCAGTGGACTATATTTCCACCAGAGGGGATGAAACCCGCGCGTCCTTTGTTGATGCGCTTCTGGCCGGGCTTGCGCCTGATGGTGGGCTTTATATGCCTGTCTCCTGGCCACAGCTGTCTGCAGGCTGGCAAGCCGACCTGAAAGACGCTCCCTATACGGAGTTTGCCTATCGCGTGGCGCAAGCCTTCGCCGGGGAAAGTTTCATCGAGGATGAGCTTCGAGAGCTGGTGGCGACCACTTACGCGCCTTTTGACCATAAAGATGTGGCCCCCCTGCGAGAGCTGGAGCCTAACCTTTATCTGCTGGAGCTGTTCCACGGGCCGACGTTCGCGTTCAAGGATTTTGCCATGCAGATGCTGGGGCATCTGTTTGATGCAGCCCTCAAGGCACGCGGGGAACGTCGCACCATCGTTGTGGCCACAAGCGGGGATACGGGCGCTGCAGCGGTCGAAGCCTTGGGCGGTCGTGAGACCCTGGACCTTTTCGTCATGCATCCTGAGGGGCGTATTTCTGATGCCCAGAGGCGGCAGATGACAACGTCCACCGCAAGCAATGTTCATAACATCGCCGTTAAAGGCACGTTCGATGATTGCCAGCGCATCCTGAAATCGCTTTTTGCAGATGATGCGTTCCGCACAAAGATCTCACTGGGTGCCGTGAACTCCATTAACTGGGCGCGCATCATGGCGCAGACCAGCTATTTTCTCAGCACCGCGGCACGGCTGGGCGCACCTGCGGCCTATAGCGTGCCCACGGGAAATTTCGGCGATATCTTCGCAGGCTTTGTGGCCAAGCGCATGGGCGTTGCCATGGGTCCCATGGTGATCGCCACCAACGCCAATGACATTCTTCACCGCACTCTTGCGACCGGCATCTACAAAGTGGAAGGCGCCTCGGCGACTTTATCTCCGGCCATGGACATTCAGGTGGCATCAAACTTCGAACGCTTGTTATTTGAGGCACTGGACCGGGACGCAGGCACGCTGAAATCCATGATGGATGGTCTGACAACCACCGGTGAGATGAAAATTCCGGATGCTGCCCTTGCCATGATGTGCGAGACGTTCCTTTCCGATCATGTGTCCGATGCGGAAACCTCTGATGAGATCGCCAAGACCTTTGAGGCCACAGGCATAATGGTGGATCCGCACACGGCAGTGGGCTTGCGAGCCGCGCGGCAGCAGCTGGCAGATTACAACGGCCCCCGGGTGGTGCTGTCGACCGCCCATCCGGCCAAGTTTGCGGACACGGTTGAGGCTGCCACCGGCAAGGCTCCCGATTTGCCGCCTCATTTGGCAAAGGTCATGAAATTGCCAGAGAGTTTTGATCAAATGGCGGCGGACGCGAGCGCCATTAAAGACTATATAGAAGCTCGTATCTGACATTTGCGACTAAGAATATTGGAGCCAGCCTTTGACGCCTGACGTCACAACATTGCCTTCGGGCCTGCGCGTAGCCAGCATCACCATGCCTCATTTGCACAGCGTCTCGCTTGGCATCAGCGTGGTGGCCGGAGCCATGGACGAGCCCGCGGGGCTCAACGGTCTGGCACATCTTCTCGAGCACATGGCGTTTAAAGGCACGACCAGTCGTTCAGCGCGCGCGATTGCCGAGGAAGTCGAAGCGGTCGGCGGGGACCTTAATGCCTATACAGGCCGCACCCAGACCAGCTATCACGCCCGGTTTTTGTCTGAACATTTATCCCTTGGGGTAGATGTGCTGAGCGATCTGCTCTGCAATTCTACCTTCGAGGAAGAAGAGCTGGTTCGGGAGCGCGGCGTGGTGCTTCAGGAAATCGGCGCTGCAGAAGATGCCCCCGACGACGTGGTCTTCGATATGTTTCAGGAAGCAGCCTTCCCCGATCAGGCCATGGGCCGACCAATACTGGGCCATGCGGAGAACCTTGAGCGGGTGGGGCGGGATGAGCTCAAGGGCTTTATGGGCAGTCTTTATGACGCC
>JAJFIL010000260.1 GCA_021774965.1 Alphaproteobacteria bacterium | reverse complement strand
GCAGCTGCACCTGAATTTGGTTGCCCGAATAGTGTATTCAATGCGCTGGTTAGTGCGCCTGTTTGCAACCTGTCGAAACTATCCTGCTTTGCTTGCAGGTTTGCTCCGGACAAAGACAATCTACCGGCTGATAATGCACTGTCAATTGCGCTATTCTGGCGGTTTTGATCCGCGCCAATGGTTGAGAAGAACGGGCTATTACGCAATGTCGTTAAAAGGTTTTGCTGTAGTGCCGGGTCAGTGTTTCCAGTGGTTCCCAGTGTTGGATCGGTGGCTACAACATTACCCTGCTGGTCTATTGTCGTTCCTACTGGCGCTATCCCTGTTGGCGTTTCACCGCCGGGCAGTCCAACGGGATTATTTCCGCCCAGTGCATTAAATCCATTTCCATTTTGATCAACGGTGGGCAACTGCCGTGTATCCTGCGGTGGACGTGTGGCGAAGTTGAATCTTCCAAACTCATCTTGCCCGATTCGGCCATCACCGTTTGTGTCAAACCCTTGATCACGAATAAACTGCTGGTTTTGAGGTGTCAGCGTCTGGAATGCGTTCAAAAGGTCAGGGTTTTGCCCAACGAATTGAGTGAACCTGTTATCACCTTGGGGTATTCCGCCTGCCGATTGTCCATTGCCACCAAAGCCACCGGTTGGGCCATCTATCGCAGACAGTCCGAAGAATTGCCGTTGCAAGTTCTGTATATCAAGATCATTTCGCAGGAATGGCGCATTTTGACTGGTTTGCTGATGGAAAATGTCCCGGAACAACTGAACTTGTTGCTGCGATGCCCTATTTTGCGCATCTGTAGACCTGCGAATAGCCTTGCGGTTCTTTTTGGACGCAATAAGACCGCCGCCTATTTTGGCAACACCAAGCCCAATCCCTGCCGTTACTGGATCAATTCCCATTACACATCTCCCGTGTAAACATATTCAATAGCAAATCGTGAAAACCCGTTTGTCATATACCACCGATCGAGCGATGATGATCGTGCGTGTATTTCATTGCTAAATCTCAATCTTGATAAATCTTCTTCAATCATCCATTGTTTTGCAGCATCAACTAACGATCTACCGTCCTTCTTGGCCCAGAACGCCACCTCAACACCAGCCACGCAGGAAGAATTAAAGTGCAACGGTGACTTTGTAAGCACCAAAACCCCATGTGCAGGATCACCGCCAACGAACACCCTTGACCCTTCATCCTGCATGTAATGCCGGAGCAATTCCTCGCTATATTCAGGGTCAAACCATTCTGTAAATGCGCTTTCTTCGTGGCATTCTTCCAGCAACACCATGATCGCCGCAACGTCTTTACCTTTTGCCTGTCTAATCATGACGGGATAATCTGCCACCCACCGCCGATAAAACCGCCAGACCCTGCATCACCCCCCAAATCCAAGGGGGGATCACCTGATGCAACCGTGGTGATAGAACCAAGGCTGACCCGCGCCGCGCTGGCCGATATATCAGTTGCCACCGTAGTCGCAACATAAGTTACAGACCCGCCAGTTCCTGCCTCGTCATCATAATAAATGTAATAAACGGTAGAATACACAAGGCCCGTGATTGTCCCGCCGGTGATCGAAACGCTTTGCCCTGCGCTTGATCTTGTATGGTTCTGTATCGTTACAGTAGCATCAGAACCGGCGTCCGTTACCGTTAGTAATGCGCCTGATAATACAGTGCTAATTGATTGCTGCATGACAATAGACGTGGGTAATTGTGCCGTATTTGTGATTTGCCCGGTATCCTGTATGCCGTTTGCAAGCGCAGCAATTCCAGTCGTCTGACCTTCATTATCGTTCGTCAATAAGCCGTTAATATTCTCCATCCACTTCATAAACTCAGGACCAAGCAACGCCTCAGCCTCCGCACTAATTCTTGGCGTTATAATTACTCTATCCAAGGCCACCGGGTCGCCTCACATTTATTTTCACGCCCAGCAAGGCAATGCCAATATTATCAGATATGGTTATCTGGTATTCCCTGCCCGGCATGTTGGCACGCCCCTGCGGCCCGAACACTACCCGCTTGGTCTGCCCTATATTGCCCAGCTTTCTTGTAATAGCATTGCTGAAGGTTCTAAAATTATCCGACCACTTCAATTCAGCAACTGGCTCAGTCATGCCCACCGTTTGACCGTATGCTGCAAAATCCAAGGCCATAGACCTAATGGCAGGCCGTCCGTCATCTACCGGAAATCCCGTAGTTGCCACCCTGATGACATTTAACCCGTTCTCAGTGTAAACAGTATCGCTGAACTTATAGATATTCCCCGTCAGCCTGTCGCCAGTATAAACGCCGCCAAATGCGCGAACATACGCAACCGGGCTATAAAGTGACTTTCCGTATGATGTGCGCTTTGCCCACAATCCAGTGGATATATCATACATCCACACGCCCTTGCCCGGCAAAGAAAGGTGAATGAAAACGTGACCGTTCCATGTGTGCTGTTCAAGCCGTATTCTTTGCTGATTATCATCAGAAAGGGAGTTTATTTCCCTTTCAATAGAATTATTGGAAAACCTTGCCGGTGTAAGCCCGTCTATTCGATATGCAACCCCGTCATCACCGACAATGAATGTCCCAAAGTCTGCGCTGGTTACTGCGCGCCTTCCAATAATGCCCTTTTCTATAACCGCGCCAGGGCGTGGTGCAAATGTTGATCCTGTCGCAGATGGTGAAATTCCTGTATCAAACCATATCTCTATGGTCTGGCTTCCAAACAGCCACAAATCACCACGCTTTGCCCTACATGCAAGCAGTCCGTCAGGTTCACTTTGTGCGGTTGCGAACCCTGTTGCGCTAACCGTTTGCGCCGCTAAAACGTCTGACCACCAGAAGCGCCCAGTCCCGCCTTCAACATAAACAATCTTGTCGTTAATATGGCACAGGTCGATAATCGGCCCAGTGGGGGGAATGGTGAAGGTGGTAAATGTTGAATCCGTGGCATCCATTCTTGCCAATATGCCACCAGACACGCTGACCAGTTGCAGGTCGCTAGCATCAAATCGTGCGCCGTATGAGTCCGTTCCAATCGACCCTAAGTTTGTTTTAACCCCGGCAGATGTAATTGAATATGCAGTGCCACCGGCAGATGCAATAATATTGCCAGACTGGTGCCCATCGTTCTGAAATAGTGCGTCCACCGCACCCGCCAACCCGCTTGTTACCAACTCAATGCCCGGCGTTGGTATCAACTTAATGCCAGCATCAGGTCGTTCCGGTGCCTCCTCGACAAACCAGTTTTCCAAACGAACCGTTGGTAATCCATTCGGTGAGTTATCATACGCGTTTGCACCGAATCGCAATAAGGGCATTAGTTGATTACCGTTCTATATCCACCGGGGAACCGTGATGGTGGTCTGGTGAGTGAGCCATCAAACACAAGGTTTGTATTAAGATACCGTTCCTGCAACCGCCGCAGCCCGTTTTGCGCCAAGGTCATGGTCAATGGCGGAATGTCGTCAGAGTTTTCCGCACTCACGCGAATTGCAAGCATGGCAGAAAGCGCCTCATCAAATGCGTTAGGATATGGAGAATTGTCAGTTATAATCAGCGTGCTTTCCTTCACCCAATCGCCTAGATCAGCACGGAAAAAATATGTGTCATTGGCGTTATTGGTATTCAGGACAAGATTGGCGCTGGACCCGGCGATCCGCATCCCCTTCGGGTCAATGGTGATGTTATTGGTGGCAAAGTTGCCAGAAATATCAACAAATGTGACCCTGAACCCGTCATATAGCCCTTCCTGCGCATTCTTTGGAAGGTTTATGGTAAATGCACCAGTCGATGCAATCAACAGCCTCACGGGCGATGTGACGTCCACCGTTCCGGTTACTTGCTGGCTGCCTTGCTGCCCTCCAACGCCTTCGGATTGCAATCCGTCAATCATACCGTTTAGAGCCTCAAGGGCGTCAGTTTCCTGATACCCTTCAAGCGCCTGATTTTCAGCATGGCCATGCGTCATGCGCCAAGCACGGTTAATGATTGATCGAACTGTAGCCATGATTATTCAGCTTTCTTTTCAGGCTTTGATTTTGGGAACTTTGCCGGTGAATCATACCATCCCTTTGGGGGCTTTCCGCCTTCTTTCATGTCCACAATCTTTGCGTCATGGTCTGGGGAATAAATCCAGCACTTGTATGTATTTTCCTTGGTCATTGTGTTTTCCTTGGTCATTGGGCGGAGCATTACACCCCGCCCCAAGACGTTAAGCGGTCAGCCGTGCAGCAAATTGTGCATTGATAACCTTTGTCCCAAACAGAATATCAAGTCGCGTGACCTCTTTATAGGTCTTTGCATCCCACTGTTTGTTGACGGTTACGGTAATAAACTTACCTGTAGCCTGCCCCCAAAATTCAGCAGACTTGGGCCGCTCGAACTTTGATGTGACCAAGGCGAGTGCATCCTTGTGGAAGCACATGTTCTGCCCATAAGCACTACCGCCTGTGCCAGTCTTTACTGTAATCGCAGCGTTATCGGCTGGTTGTGCAGTTACGGTTTGGTGCGGACCAGTAGTAATAATAGGCGGCGAGATGGTTAGTGCCGCCGGACCAGTTGTTGCACCAGAGTTTGCGTCTGCCGTAACAACAAAGTCCTGCAATACGCCATTGTCTTGCCGCGTCACAGGATGCACAGAATTTACACCCGCGATGGTAATAACATCACCGGCCTTCAAAATCCCGGTTGTGCTATTAGTCCATCCGTCAGTATTAAGCGTTTGCGTCCATGCAGAACCAGAGGCAAGCCATGTAGAGCCCTGTGATGCGCCATTGACCAACGGTGTGCCGGTTGCCACACCAACAGTGTGCTTGACGATAGACGCTGACTCAAATGTGTTGAACCCTGCGTATTTGCCAAACCGGGCCTCTTCAATGGCTGTGCGCACTTTGTCTTGCACAAACACACCTTTAAGACCATCAGCCATAGCCAGCGCAGACGCAGGATCGAATACCGCATTGCGCGGACGAACAGGAGCACCATTATTGGTCATTTTCACACCAGCGTTACCAAGCGCCAGAAATGTTGCTGGAGCAGTGCCTGGCGTTCCGGTAAAGTTGTAGACATTAGAATACAACCCTGCGATTGCTGTATCGACCTGCTGCGCAAGTTCCATAGCCGCAGGGTCAATATACCTTTTAGAGAACTCCTCGATATTCAAGGTCAGGTCAGATGCACTGAACTCCATCGGCACAACCTTGTGCTGATCGAGATTGACCTCGAACGTGTGTTCTTCAACGTCTGGAATCGCACCCGTAATGTCTGGCCCATCTTGAGCGGAGAACAGGTTAGGCTTGCGCGGATTGATTTTGTCGCCGACCTTGTTGAACTCCTTGGAAAACGCGGTATGAACCATGCCCCCAAGAATCATGTTGTTTTCGACCTGCCTAACGGTCTCCTTGGCGATAATACCAGCAGTTAAACTGCGGTCTGTTACTGAATTAGCCATGTGGCTATCCTTTCATTGAGTTATGTACCACCGCCCTTGAACCGCCATTCGTCATATTGCTCCGGGGTCATATCTTCCGGGTTTATATTTCCGGTGGACACGCCGCCACGAACCTTATTAACGGGTGCTGGTGCGCTGGTGCGTTTGTTGCTATGTGGTATGGACAATTTCGCCTCAATGCGGCCAATCGCTATGGCCTGCTGTATAGGCGGCAAGGCTGATATTGCCCTTGCCTCGTCCGGGTGTGTGCCAAGATGGTATGCAACATCTGCGGGATTGTCCGTCGCCATAGTGGCGTCAACCATGTCCTGCGTGGCTGGCAAACTTGGATTGTTTATCACTTTCGCGTCAAAATCCGTATATCGAGTGCGCGCATCATTAACGGCGGCACTCCACTCATCATTGATG